>JAHWHE010000046.1 GCA_019323495.1 Candidatus Woesearchaeota archaeon
CCGGTCTTTGTTTTATATTTTCTGTTCCTTAGCTTGCCTTTTCCTGCCCTGACTTTCTTCTTCTGGCATCGCACAAGTTCAGGACCTAATTTCAGGTTTTCAAGAACTTTTTTGATCTCCTTTGTTTTTGACATGGCTTCCAGCTTGTCTTCAACAATGATAGGGACGTTTTCAGGGACCATGTGCCCTCTTGCCTTGATTAAGTCTTTAACTATTGTCGCGCTGATTGCGCATCTTATTGCTTTTAGTCTTTCTTTCTCATTTATCTTCTCTGCGAATATCTTTTCTGCTTTTGGCGGATGGGCTCTTCTTCCTCCAACAGTATTAGGGGCAAAAGCTCCGACCCAAAAGAATCTTGTTCCGTTTCTGCTCATAACCTTTCTAGGTGTTCTGGAAATTCCGTGACCATAACTTCCTCTAAAATCTCTTCTTCGTTTTTTAATAGCTACTGACGATCTTTTTCCTGCTCTAGGGTTTGCGCCGTAAGGATTTCTTCTGCCGCTCTGCAATGAAAGAACTGCTTTCTGTATCAGATCTTCCCTGACTTTTTCATTGAATTGCTTAGGTAATTCTATGTCAGATTTCTTTTGTCCGTTTAGATCCAGTACTGTTGCTTTCATTTTACTTCAATGTCGGAGCTGGCAGCGCCAGTTTCTTATTCGGCCTTATCGCTTCTGTCAAAGTGATTAATCTTTTCTTAGGGCCGCCTATACTGCCCTTGACCAAAACATACGGATTCTTTACATTTCCGTAGCTGTTGAACGGTTTTAGAGTTTTTGCTTCGTTTGAAATCTTGATTATCCATTTATTATATTCTGTTCTTAGGTGATAGCCCATTTTTCCGCCCATTGGCGAAGTGTAAGTGACTTTTGCATAACCTTGGGAGCTAAGCACTGCCGCCCTTCTTGCTTTCTCACTTTTATGGGATCTTATTTTAACGCCAAATCTTTTGACAACGCCCTGGAAGCCTTTTCCTTTTGTAACGCTATGGCTGTCCACTAATTGTCCTGGCTTGAAAACATCAGAAACATTGATTTCTTTGTCAAGCAATTCCTTGATGAGTTTTAGTTTGTCATCCAGTTTTGCTCCTCCAACCGCTACCTGGAAGATTTCTGGCTTCTTTTTTCCTGTTCCTGTGAATCTTGGCTGAGTATAAACATTTACTAGAATGTCGTCACAACCTTCTGCAGTTTCCGGTAGTTTGTGAGAAGCTTTCTTTGGCAGTTTTATTGTTCTTGCAAGACTCTTGTCAAGTTTTGGATTAAGAACCTCAGAAGAAAGCGTCAAACCGTAAGGGGTTTTTTTGTAGAAACGAACAGAAAAAATGCGCATCGGGGGACATTCAAGCACGGTGCAAGGAACAGAAAGAATTTCTTTGGCAGTTGGGGAATTTTTTCGTGTATCGACAAATTGAACATTGATCATGCCTGCCTTATAGCCTGCAAAACCTAATATCCTGCCATCATTACTTCTAGCCCAATTCCTAATACGGGCTGCTTGTCTCTTTGCTCTCTTTCTGGGCCAGTATTGAAGTGACCCTCTTCTAGGATATCTTGTGGTTGGCATTTTTGTTTATTATGGGTTAGGGATATTTTTTTCACCCTCTTTTATTTATCAACATATTATCCACTCAGAATACCGCAAAACAAGCTTCAAAAAGACAAAATCTCCCAAAAAACACGATTTTATCAGTATTGTATCAATTTCCAAAGCCTTTTGCCCCAGAGCGGATACAATTAAAGTGTATGTCCCCTCATATAACCGTAAAAACCCTTAATTTCTGATTTAAACGGTCTTAAGTATTTTACGAAGGATATAGAAGGGATTTATAAAGGTTTCTAAAGAAAAAGCTTATTTCAGCCATTTCGATAATCTGCTCAAATCGTATGTATTTAATATGTTATTTTTTTCGCACCAACCCCTTCTTGCGAGCGCACAGCCAAGCTGAAGGAACCTAAAATGCTCTGTATTATGACCGTCTGTGCCTATCGCCAGCACAACCTTCCGCTCAACAGCATCGCGTATATGAGATGTGTCCAGATCCATCCTCACAGGGAAGCAATTTATCTCAAGAGCGGTTTTTGTTTCCTTTGCTTTTTCCAGTATTTTGTCATAGTTCAAGTCATACGGCCGCCTTTTTCCAAGCAAGACTCCTGTCGGATGGGCAATGATGTCCACGTGCTCGTTCTCCATAGCAGTCATGATCCTCTTTGTCATCTTCTGGCTGCTCCCTCTGAATCCGCTGTGGATTGCAGCAACAACCACGTCCAGCTGTTTGAGCACGCTGTCTTTAATGTCCACTGTTCCATCATCCTTTATGTTGACTTCTGCGCCTGTAAGCAACTTTATGCCGGACATCTTTCTGCTTTCTTTCCTGATGTTTTCTGCATGCTTCAGCAGATTCTTATTGTCCAGCCCTCCTGCTATCTTTAATTTTCCTGTGTGATCTGTGACTGCGATGTATTTCAGGCCTGCCTTTTTTGCGGCCGTTGCCATTTCTTTAATTGTATTTGTACCGTCGCTCGCTTTTGTGTGGGTGTGCAGGTCTCCTTTGATATCATCGTATTCAACAAGATGGGGCAGCTTGTGCTTTAGAGCCGCTTCTATCTCTCCATTGTTCTCTCTTATCTCAGGAGGCATCCAGCTCAAACCAAGTATCCTGTAGATGTCTTTTTCATTCCTGCCCGCAATCTGTTTTTTTCCTTTGAACAAGCCGTATTCTGACAGCTTCATCTTTTTCTTGATCGCGATCTTTCTCAGTTCTATGTTGTGTGCTTTATCCCCTGTGAAATACTGCGTCGCACTGCCGTAGCTTTCGACCGGGATTACTCTAAGATCAACATGCAATCCGCTCTTCATCCTTATGCTGCTTCTGGTCGGGCCTTTGCTTATTATTTTGCCTGTGTCTTTCAGGTGTGTAAACTTTTCCATCACTTTGCTCGGTTTTTTGCTCACGACAAGAATATCAACATCGCCTATAGTTTCCTTCATCCTCCTGACACTGCCTGCGATGTCTATCTTTTGAACTTCCTTTACTGCCTTCATTTGCTCCATTATCTCTTCTACGATTGGAAGAACATAACCCAGGGGCATTCTTTTTTTCCGTGTAGCTGCAAAACCCAGGTTCTTTAGAATGTTTTCTTCTGTTTGCGTGCCGAAACCAGCAATCTTTCTTATCTTGTGCGCTTTTGCTGCCTTTTCAAGATCCTTCAATGTCTTTACTTTTAATTTTTCATACAGAACTTTTGCTTTTTTCACACCGACACCTTCGACAGCTGTAATCTCTTCAATATCTATCGGAAGTTTTTTCTTTAGTTCGTTCAAATACTTCAGCTTGCCTGTCTTAAGAAATTCGTCAATCTTCTCTGCAATGCTCTTGCCAACTCCTGGTATGTCATCAAGCTTGCCTTTTTTCCAGACAGAAACAATGTCCTCTGACATGCTTTCGATAGACTGGGCAGCTTTCCTATACGCCCTAGGCTTGAACTGGATGTCTTGCACTTCTAGCAAATCAGCAATCTCGTACAGAATCTTGGCAACATCTGCATTACGCATTTTGGTTCAGCCTCTTTTGTTTGTTATGTAAATTAAGAATATGTAAGAATCGTTGCTATAAAAGGGTTTCTAATTTTATGCTTGCTCTTTTTCAGTTTCTCTTTTCTTTTTCATCTCTTCCTTGAATAGTTTCTGCTTTTCCCTTGTCTCTTTCATCTTCTGCTTCTGCTCTTCTGTCAATGTCCTTTTGCTGTTCTGCTTTTTCTCGACCTCCAGCTGCTGTTTTAATCTTATCTTTACATAATTCACAGGATTCTTAATCCTCTTGCACATTGCATCCGGATTGCACGCCCTGATGTCCAAAAGGTAAGTCTTATTGTCGCAGTTCGGAGGAAGAACTTTCTTGTTCTTCTGTCTTGAATAACGCAACTGCGAAAGAAGGATTGTCTGGCTCAAAGGTTCTTTATTGCAATCGTTCCATTCCAGCAAACGTTTTTCTATCTGGTCATAGCTCCAGCCGCAGCAGACGAGAAAATTTATCAGGATGAAAATCGCCCTTTTCCTTCCGTCTTCCAAGCCATCTAAAATGTGCCTGATGCAAGGAGGGAAGTATTTTTCATCTATTGCTTCTGCAGGAACATCCACTTCTTCGTTCTTTGACAATTCCTGCTGTTCTTCTTCCTTTACTTTTGCCTGCTTTGCCCAGTCAAATGCCTGTACAAACAATTGCTTTGCCTGATTGGACTCTACATTTGAAATGTCCAAGAAAGGAATCTGGCCCGCAACTACGCAGTCCATTGCAGCAGTCTTTTTATCGAATTGCAGAATCTTCTTCTTATGAACAGGAACAGAAACAAGACCTGTCTTCTGGTTTATGCTATAGACGCTCCTAAACAGATGCCTACTGCTTATCAAGATAGTATCGATGTCAACCAGAGAGAATGGATTTAATCTTTTTTCTTTTGTATTTTTGTTTTCTTCTACAAGTTCTTCGAATTGCTTTCCGCTTAATTCCTGCAACTGCTCTATTTTGTACTTCTGAAGAATGGCTGCGCTCAATTGATCTTTTATCATGTCTGCAAGATATGCTGCGACTATTCTTGCGGCTTCTGGAAACAATAATTTTGTTTCTTTGCCTTCGATTGCGTCTGGAAAACTTTCATACGGCACTGCGATATGGAAGCCTGCTCGCCCGCTGAACTTGACAGTCACAGGAACATCATAATAGTCAAGGGCTTTTATTACTAGATCTGCAGCCAGTTTGCTTATTTCCAGGTTGTTTGAATCTATATCTAATATAAGGTCCCAGCCCTGTCTGAGGCTGTCGAGTTCTGTTCTTCTCATGCCTGGAGTGAGGTGAAGAGGATTCCTCCATCTTTCTTCGCTCACGTCAAAAGTCAATGCGCCCTGCTTTGCCAATTCAAGTATGTCTAGTCTGTACTGCAGGATGTCTGGCCTTTTTCCATAGCTCAGGTTAGGGAACCTGACTGCGACTTCCCTGTTCTTTGCAAGAGACAGTATTGCGTCCTGGACATCCTCTCTGCTATAAAATTCCAATACCTTGTTTAGGTCTATTTGTGCTATCTCATCCCCCATATCAAAGAGAATTGGAGCAATTGTATATATAAATATTGCAGAAAACTATTTAAATGGTCTGAATCTTAGCACACGTATGTTTTGGAACAAGATAAAAACCGGACTGTTGCTTGGAGCATTGAGCGGTGTCTTGCTAGCCCTGGGCACATTATTGGGGGGCACTACTGGATTATCAATAGGTTTAAGCATCGCATTATTGATGAATATTGTTTCTTATTGGGCCAGTGATAAGATCGCATTAAAAATCTATAAAGCCAAATTAGTCAGCGAGAAAGAAGAGCCTGAATTGCATAAGATTGTAAAAGAAGTGTGCAAAGAGAGCAATTGCATAAAACCTCCAGTTTACATTGTCCCGAGCGAGACGCCTAATGCATTCGCATGCGGAAGAAACGAGAAGCACAGCGCCGTAGCAGTTACTGCGGGCTTGCTGAGACTGCTCGACAAAGAAGAATTGAAAGGAGTCATTGCCCATGAAATCGCGCACATCAAGAACAAGGACATATTGATACAAACAGTTGCAGGTGCAATCGCGACTGCGATAAGCTATGTTGCATTGTTCGCAAGGATTGGAGCGATGGCGGGCGGTTTTGGAAACGGAGGAAGAGGGAGGAATGCTGGCGAACTTCTTGCCATTGCAATACTCACTCCGATAATGGCAATGCTGATTCAATTGGCAATCAGCAGGAGCAGGGAATATCTTGCAGATGAGACAGGCGCAAAGAACATCAAGAACAGCAAGGCCTTGGCAAGAGCCCTTGACAAGATGAACAAGGCAATAGATTTTGCGCCAATGAAAAGAACAGGAGCAAGAGAAGCCACTGCCCACATGTTCATTGCGAATCCGTTCAGAGGAGGATTTTTGAACCTGTTGGCAACACACCCTCCGATGAAAAAACGAATAGAAAAACTGAACAGCATGAAGTTCTGATATTTGTTCCTTATTTCAACAGCTTAAGCAAAATCGCTTTCTGCATGTGCAATCTGTTCTCTGCTTGCGGAAAAACAACGCTTTGTTTTCCGTCAATAACTTCTGCTGTAACTTCTTTTCCCCTTACAGCAGGCAGACAGTGCATAAAGACTGCATCTTTTTTTGCTAGAGCCATCAATTTGTTGTTGACTTGATACTTTCCTAGAATCTTTTCTCTCTTCTTCTGCTCTGATTTGGGGATCACATAAGACATCCAGCTGTCTGTGTAGATAATATCTGCGTCTTTTACTGCTTCAGAAGGATCTGCTGTGATTTTGATCTTGTTCTTGCTTGCTTTGCTGTATCCTTTTGCTTTCGCTACGATTTCTTTTTTGGGGGAATACTTGCTGTCTTTTGGGCACGCAACAGAAATGTCTATGCCAAACATGCTGCAGCAGAGAAGCAAACTATGAGTGATATTGTTGTTAGAATCTCCAATATAAGCTAGTTTCAGTCCTTCCAACCTGTTTTTATGCTCGACTATTGTCAGCATATCGCTTAAAATCTGGCAAGGATGGTACATATTTGTAAGAGCATTGATTACAGGTATAGATGCGTTGTGCGCAAATTCTTCTATGTCTTGGTGATTTGCCAAACGCAATGTGACAATGTCGCAAAACAAACTTATGTTTTTAGCAGAATCGCTTACACTTTCTTTTAACT
The DNA here is from genome assembly GCA_019323495.1 of Candidatus Woesearchaeota archaeon. Taxonomy (GTDB): domain Archaea; phylum Nanobdellota; class Nanobdellia; order Woesearchaeales; family WJKV01; genus WJKV01. The sequence continues at coordinate 6,722 of JAHWHE010000046.1, forward strand.
TCCACATATTGGGATCTGTTTTATAGAAGATTGCGTGGCCGCCCAATTGATGTATCGCTGTCTCGAAACTCAGTCTCGTCCTTAATGAGGGCAGTTCGAAGAATAACAGCAGGGTTTTATTTTTCAACTTGTCTGAATAATGCAGAGGCTTCTTTTTTATCTTTCTCGCCTCTTCTATCAGAGTAAGAATCTCCTTTTTTGACAGGTCGGTCACACTAAGCAGGTTCATTTTTTCCTCCGCACTTTTATTTTGCTCAAGATACTCTCAATCTTTAGTTTTCCTTTTTCTTTTATTTCATACCTTATTGAAATTATCGGTTTGTTTGTCCTCAATAACTTGTCAAGATTTACAGGACTGCCGTCAATAACCAGATCGCATCTTGCTTTATTGATTGTTTTTTCCAATTCTTTGATCTGCTGCTTGCCATAGCCCATGGCGGGCAAGACGTCTGTCAGATGAGGAAATTTTTCATATACTTGCTTTAACGAACCTGTTGCATATTTTCTCGGATCAATTATTTTGGCTGCTTTGTTCTGCCTGGCAGCTATGATTCCCGCACCATAAGTCATGCCTCCATGGGTCAATGTGGGTCCATCTTCTACAACTAAAACTTCTTTTCCCTTGATAATTGCAGGATCTTCTATGATTATGTCTGAGTCCGCGTCTATCACAATGGCTTTTGGATTGAATTTCTTGATGTTATGCTTTACTATGGCTATATTCTCTTTCAATGCAGTGTCTACTTTATTGATGACAATTACATCTGCCAATCTGAAGTTGGTCTCTCCTGGATAATAAGTTATTTCGTGGCCCGGCCTGTGAGGATCGACAACCACGAACAAGATGTCGGGCTTGAAAAAGGAAGTATCATTATTTCCTCCGTCCCATATTATGATGTCTGCTTCTTTTTCTGCTTTCTCCAGTATCAATTGGTAATTAACGCCTGCATAAACAATTATGCCGTTATTTATGTGCGGCTCGTATTCTTCTCGCTCCTCTATGGTGCATTTATGCTTATCCAAGTCGCTATAAGTCTCAAAACGCTGCCATTCCTGCTTTACCAAATCTCCGTATGGCATCGGATGCCTGACAACTGCAACTGAATAGCCTTTTTTCTTATAGTACAAGCTGATCTTTCTTGAAAGAGGGCTCTTGCCGCAGCCAGTCCGCACTGCGCAAACCGCGATGACGGGCTTCTTGCTCTTCAGCATAGTGTCCTGTGCAGACAAAAGAACAAAATTTGCACCATTTGCATTTGCAATGCTTGCTTTATGCATGACATCTATGTGAGACAAATCTGAATAGGACAAGACAACGTCATCCACTTTGAATCTCTTAATCAATTGCGGCAATTGCGATTCAGGAAAAATAGGAATTCCTTTTGGATATTGTTTTCCTGCAAGTTTTGCAGGATATCTTCTCCCGCTGATGTTTGGAATCTGCTCTGCTGTGAACGCAACCACGTTGTATTCGTTTTTGTCTTTATAATAAGTATTGAAATTATGAAAATCCCTTCC
>JAHWHE010000047.1 GCA_019323495.1 Candidatus Woesearchaeota archaeon
ACATTCAAGAAGACCTTTTGCATGAGGTTTGTCAACGAAGATACATGGAAGATATAATAGATGCAGAAACCATAGAGATTACAAGCAACAGGTATAATATCTTGTGGCATTACTTTGTAAGAAAGAGGCTTCCTGTTCTGCAAAATGTGATCCAGAGAAATAACGAGCTTAGGAACGCTCTGGTTGTCTTGCAACAAGAAGGAGACATGCTGTATGCAGCATTCGAATTCAAACACGATGGGCAATCAGTAAAGGTCACCCTTTCAGAAAAAATTACTGTTTATGCAGAAGGCAGGCTTTTCACAAAAGAAGGAGAGACATTAGACGGGAAGGAATATAATACGCTTTCTGTAACGGTCTGGAGCAAAGACAGGAAATTGAATGCAGAGTACACTCAGAAATTAAAATCCTATTTCAGCGAGTTTGATGTAAAAGATACAAAGGCTCCAAGGCATTTTATTAAGCATGTTTTTGAATATTTGGAAGACACTGTTATGACATTGAATGATGAAGATGAAAAATAATGGAAGACATTGAAGCAGAATATCAAAAAAAGTGGTATGGTTTGTTTGGGATGAGATATCAGCTGAAAGAATACAATCTCAGAGACATTCTATGGGGTCTGCCAGAACTTGTCGACGGTTTTATGGAAGAAGTAGAAGGGGTTTTGATTTTCCGTCTCCAACATGATTGCGATGTCTTCTTCAGGGATTTTAGAGATGACCCTGAATTCCTTACTTCGAGGGTGCTGACATTGTCAGATGAGAGGAGAGCAGAATTAGAACGCAATGAATATACTGCATTGGAATTCACAATAATAAGCAGCTCAAAAAAGCAGAACTATTCTGTCCGTGATATGATTCTTATGCATTTAGGAGAATTATTGCCTGCGGAATTGACAGAGGCATTCATTAGATTCCAAAAGGACAGAGTTAGACTAGTTTGTTTATATAGATATCAATCCGAAGAACAAAATATAGAAGAATAAAAATAAATCTAGAATTCTCCCAGCGTCTCGTCAAGTTCCCTGCCTTCTTCTTCGCTGTAAGCTTCTTCTTCAACCAGGAAAGCATGGATCAGGCCTGCTGCATCTTTGATAGGATAAGCATTTATTTCTAATGCGATGGATTGCGCATCGTATTCGTTTTCTTCAAACTCCAATCTGAATTTTCCGAGCAACTTCATCAGTTCTTCTCTATCATTGATAGGATATTCGAATTCTTTTGCTTTTTGCCAAAGATCATCCAAGGACATTGATATCACCTCAACTGTTTATTGTTCAAAAAATGGCTCTCATCTATATAAATCTTGCTGTAACAAAAAGTATTTATATCAGTTTTGATTTCTAATTATTTCGAATATACATGACAGAAGAAAACCCACAAGAACCAGTAAGACTTACAGCAGATGATGCATTGCGGCTTCTATACAAACTTGGATACGGCCATAGATTCAATTCACATTCCGCTTATAGTGATTTTGTATCAGAATTTCCTAAAGTATATGAAGAAAGCGGTTTTGATTTTGTTCATGCGATCTGTGTTGTTGTCGGAAGAAGGTTTCCCCTAATAAGAGGGATGAGAAGCGGAAAGATAGATTATAGAATGGACTCTGGCATTTATCATAGGTTTTCAGCAGATTTTCAAGCAAGGTTCGACAGGTTTGTTAAAGAGCATAAGCCCCAGCTTGACGATAAAATTCCTATCGAGAGGATAATAAAAGGCCTGGAAGGCAAAGTTGATTTAACAGCCGGCTCCCAAGAAGAGGAAGAAGATCCAGACGCAGATTCTGATGCAGGTCTGGACGAAGGATATTGATTCTACAACAACCTTTATATATGCAGATATTTTTGTTTGATGTATGGCAGAAGTAAAACAAGAACTGACAGAAGAGCAGAAAAAGCAGCTCGAAGAGGTAAAGAAGCAGTGCCCGTTCTGCCAGATAGTTGCGGGGAACATACCTGCGACAAAAGTATTTGAAGATGATAAGGTAATCGCGATTCTTGATATCAATCCTGCTACAAAAGGCCATGTCTTACTGGTGCCAAAGGAGCATTATTTCATCATGACTGTCCTTCCGCCCGAGGTATTCGCGCACATGGTGAAGAGGGCAAAAGAGATTTCTGCATGTATCGAAGAAGCAATGCTTAGCCAGGGTACAGAGATATTCATTGCAAACGGCGCAGCAGCTGGCCAGCAGTCAGGCCACATGATGATCCACATCATACCAAGAGAGCAGGGAGATGGATTGAATAATTTTGATGTTCCTAAGAAAGAACTGCCAGAAGCAAAACAGAGTGAGATGAAGAATATTCTTGCAAATAATTTGAAAGTGGCTCTTGGAAGGAGATTCGGCACTGTTCCTCCGCAGAAGTTCACGAAACAGCAGGTCATTGACATTATCAACAAAAATCCTCAGATCAAGCAGTTGATTAACAAGCAGCCAGAGCAGTTCATAGAATTAGTTCCTACCAATCCTTCTCTTCAGCAATTGTTCAAGGACGTCGATCCGTACGAAGTGGTGGAAGCTGTTACAGGCAAGAAATTGAAGAGAAAAAAGAAAGCTGAAAAGAAGGAAAAGAAAAATGAGGAAATAGAAGAAGCAGAAGAAAAGCCTAAGAAAGAAAAGAAGACTGCGAAGAAGACAACAAAGAATAAAACATCAAAAAAGAAAAAAGAAGGATCAGAAGAATCTGAAGATAAAACAGACCTCGACCTGATTTCAAAACTATTGTAAAATGGCAGAATGCAAGAAATGCAAGTTACTTGAGAAAAAAGAAAACATTGTTTATGAAGACGATGTAGCGATCGCTGTTCTGGGCGACGCAGCAATCGGCCATGTCAAGGTTTATCCGAAAAAGCACGTTGCAAAGCTGGAAGAGCTTGACGACAAGGAAGCAGAGCACCTGTTTATAGTCGCAAGCTATGCAGCGACAATGGTGTTCGAAGCGCTTGGCGGGCAGGGAGGCACCAACATTCTTGTAAAGAACATGCCAGAAGAACAGCATGTAACTATAGATGTCGTTCCTAGGACAGTCGGCGACGATCTTAACTTTTTGTGGGAGCCAAAGGAACTAGAAGAAGATCAGATGTCTGACGCAGGCAACAGGATAAAGGACAAGTGCGATTTTATAGGCCATAAGAAAGAAGAGAAAAAAGGAGAAGCTCCTAAAGCATTAAAGGAAAAAGGCAAAAAAGAATTAAGCGAAGACAGTTATCTGGTTAAGCATTTGAAAAGGATTCCATAAGCGCTTCTTTTTTTGGGGCGCCAGCTTCTTCTCGTGCTTTTGCAATATAATGATTGGCAATGCAGTTGATAATTCCCTGATGTGCAGCTTTCAATTGCTTTCGCTCATTTTCTTTTCTTATTGTTTCTGCTTTTTTTGCAGATTCTTCGAATGCTTTATTTTCAGCTGCTCTTCTCTGATAAATTTCATCACCATCAGAACCAGTACGTTTTTTCTGAATCTCTTCTGAGAGATCCATTGCATATTGTGCAGCGCTATCAAGCAAGGTTTCGTACTGCCAAGCTGTCAGATTCTGGTAATCTTTAGGATTCTTTTTGAAATCCTGATATATTCTTTGCCCTGCATAATATAGATGCTGATCGAATCTGCCTTCGATAAATTTATTTGCAACAAAATCCCTGTTTACTCTTCTTAGTATTGCAAGCATTTCTAAAGCGCAGACCCCTAATCCATTGTCAAGAAGTCCGTCGATTGTTTCAAGTGCGCTATGGAACCTTCCTGTTGAGCCTGCAAAGTCATCTTTTTTTGCAAGAGCTGCAAAATCAAGAAGCAGTCTCCATTCATCGCTTGAAATTTCCTTGACATATTCTAATGCCAAAATTCCGTTTGTATCTATTTCTAGATTTTCACAGGCATCTGTATAATAGCAGGCATTCTGTTCTATTCTGATAAGGGTATTGTCAAGCTCTTTCTTCGGCGCGATTCTTAATTGTGCGTGCAGAACATAGTCCATTCCATTCCCTCGTCCTGCAAACATATATTCCCTTTTTAATCCGATATCTGTTGTACAATGATTAGGAAACAATTCTTCTTGCTCTCTTTTGATATCTGCTAAACGTGCATCAATCGCAGCTATTTTTGCTTCTTGTTCTATCTGCTTTGCAGCAGCACAATCTTCTTGTAGATTTTTCTTTACTTCATCTAGAATTAAAGTATGTGTATCATTACCATTACTTCCTGTACTTTCGATTTCCATGTTGGGTTTGCCTCATTAATCTCTTATATCGTCGGAAAAATGGGCGATTTAAATAGTTTGCGGTTTTAAGGCAAATATAAGCATATTCATTAATCACAAATATAGGACTACAGAAATTTTATATAATCGATATTTTTCTGACAACCATGAGTAATGCCTAATCGCTTACTCCTTTGCAGCCTGTGGGGGGGGTACGATAGATGACCCTTCATGGGCCCTTTTCTTTATGCAAGATTCTTCTCGTCAGCATCTGCAAAATAAACAGCTCTCAAAGGAACATAGTCTGTGCATTTTGTGTTGTAACCGTCGCATTTCTTGCATTCTTCTTTTACATTATTGCCATTATTTTCAATCGGCTCTCCGTTTCGAAGCATGTTTTGCAGCGAGTTATAACGTATACATTTATCTAAACGCATGTCTAATCCCATTTTCATAACCTCTTAGAATTAATCCCTATAATATTATATGTCGCAGAACTATATAAAAGTTATCTAAATAATAAAGAAAGAAAAATGCTTATTCGTTCTTCAGAACAAAATCAATCAGTTTCCTGTAATCCTGCGCACCTCTGCTGCTCCTAGCATAATCAAAGATTGTCTTGCTGTG
>JAHWHE010000048.1 GCA_019323495.1 Candidatus Woesearchaeota archaeon
AAAAAGAAACACATAAAAATAAAGGAGAAACTACTACTGATAAAATGACAAAAGCACTATACATGGAAGATTGCTATTTGCAGAGATGCAAAGCAAAGGTGACAGAAGTGAACGGCATGTTCATTGTTACAGACCAGACGATTTTCTATCCAGAGAGCGGCGGACAGCCGACAGATACAGGAAAGTTCATCTGCAACGGAACAGAATACAAAGTTGCCCTTGCAAAGAAGATCAGCGGAAGCATCAGCCATCAAGTCGATAAAGAGGGCTTGAAAGTGGGCGATGAAGTCGAGATGATTATTGATTGGGACAAAAGGCACAAGCTGATGAGATATCACACAGCTGCGCATGTTGTCAGCGGAGTAATAAATAAGCATACAGGCGCATTGATCACAGGAAATCAATTGGCATTTGACAAGGGAAGGATTGATTTCAATCTGCAGGATTTTGACCGCGATTTGATCATGGGATTTTTGCCTGAGATGAACCTGATTGTTGAAGAAGCTCATCAAGTGGCGATAAAGGAATTGCCAAGAGAAGAAGCTTTCAAGATAGAAAGCCTGTTCAAGCTGAAAGATGTTCTTCCGCCTTCGATCAAAAGAATACGAATCGTTGAGATAGAAGGGTTTGATACACAGGCATGCGGCGGAACGCATGTGAAGAATACAAGAGAGATAGGAAAAATAACTATAACAGAGATGCAGAACAAGGGAAAAGACAACCGGAGATTGTATTTTACAATTGAATAAAATGGCATTAACATTCTTTAACACATTGACAAGGGAAAAAGAAGAGTTCAAGCCTTTGAAAAGAGGAAAAGTAGGGATGTATACTTGCGGGCCTACTGTCTACAATTATGTGCACATTGGAAATCTCAGGGCGTATGTGTGGGAAGATCTGCTTAGAAGATATCTGAAATACAAAGGATATAAGATAACGCATGTGATGAATTTTACTGATGTGGATGACAAGACAATCAAAGGAAGCCAGGCAGAAAAAGTAGCACTGCAGCAGTACACTGCCAAATTCAAAAAGGCATTCATGGACGACATTGATATTTTGAACATTGAGCATGCTGAATATTATCCAGAAGCAACTGCTCATGTGGCTGAAATGATTGAACTGGTCAAGATATTATTAAAGAAGAAATATGCTTACAGGGGAAAGGACGGTTGCATCTATTACGATATAAGCAAGTTCAAGAAGTATGGAAAATTATCACATTTTGATATTTCAGAACTGAAAGCAGGAGCAAGGGTCAAGCAGGATGAGTACGAGAAAGAGACTGCTGCTGATTTCGCGCTCTGGAAAGCATGGGATGCTTCTGATGGTGAAGTTTTCTGGCTTGATGACGAACTAGGAAAAGGAAGGCCTGGCTGGCACATCGAGTGCAGTGCAATGTCAATGAAATATCTAGGAGAAACATTTGACATCCATACTGGCGGAGTAGACAACATGTTTCCTCATCATGAGAATGAGATTGCACAGTCAGAAGCTGCTACTGGAAAGAAATTTGTTAATTATTGGCTGCATTGCGAGCATCTGATTGTGAATGGAAAGAAGATGTCGAAAAGTCTGGGCAATTTCTATACTCTGCGGGATTTATTGTCGCAAAACAAGGATCCTAGAGCAATACGTTTTGCATTTTTGAGTACGCATTACAGGCAGCAATTGAATTTTACCTTTGATCAATTGGGAGCTGCTGACAGCACCATTGAAAGACTGGATAATTTCATGGTAAGATTGATGAATTCTAAAGGCGAGAAAGATAATACAACAAAAGTTAAGAAGCTGATAAAAGAAGCTACGACTAAATTCGAAGAAAGCATGGATGATGACCTGAACATCTCGCCTGCACTCGGTGCGATCTTTGAGCTGATACTCGCTGCCAACAAGCTTGATCTAAGCCCTAAGGATGCAGAACTATTATTGGAAGCAATGCATCGCTTTGACACTGTTCTCGGACTTCTGCATACAGAGGAAATGGTTCTTGAAGACGAGATACAGGAATTGATAGATGAAAGAGAAGCTGCCAGAAAGAGAAAAGACTGGGCAAGGGCTGACGAGATAAGAAATAAATTAGAGAAAGCAGGAATAGTTCTAGAAGACACGCCAAAAGGCGTCAGATGGAAGAAGAAGAAATAAAATGTTTCCTAATCTAAAAAAAAGAGTGCCTGAACCCACAGAAGAGATGGAAGGCAAGAAAGAGGTCAAGGGTTTCTTGGGCACGCGCAATTCTATTAAGAGAAAAAGCACTTTTAATGTGGTTCGTATTGATGTTCTCAAAGAATCAAAATTAAAATCAGGCAAGATATTAGATGTTGGTTGCGGGTTTGGCGGCCTTATAAAGAATATTAATCATTATAGAAAAGGTTTTTCTTTTGTAGGTATAGATCTTTCAAAGGCGATGATAGATGCTGCTAGGAAATACTGTGAAGGAATACCTGCAATTTTTTATGTAAAACCTGCGGATAAAACTGGATTCAAAACAGAAAGTTTTGATTTAGTAATCTGTAAGGATACTTTCCATCATTTTAATCGGCCTGTTAAAGTATTAACGGAATTGTACAGGATTACAAAGAAGAGAGGTTTTATTTACATTACTGATTTGGACAGAAACACATCGATGGATTTGGTGTATGAAGAAATGCAGCGATTAGCAGAAAAAAGATTGCTCACTTCAATGATGCTCTATGACTCAATCCAAGCTGCGTATACTGTCCCTGAAATGAAACTGTTGTTCAAGAAAGCAGGCTTTAAAAAATATAAAATATATACGAAAAAATCAGGCAAGAATTTTGTAAAGGAATATAATGTTCCTGATGCTGGTCTTCGAAACATCCTCGGATTTATAGAAACGAGATGGGTAGCTATAATAAGAAAATAATCATTTCTTCTCTACTTCGCCTAATGTGATCCCTAATTTTAAATCAGATCTGCTGCATTCTGTGTCTGCTTTTCCTTTGTACTTTATTTGCTCGACAATTGCAGCATCCTTGATGTCCTGCTCTATCATTTCTATGTATTTCTTTTCTTCGTCTTTACAGTCGATAATTAGTTCTATGACAGGAGCTTTCAGTGTGATGTCCTTGTCTGACTTAAACTTCCTTATTGTGCTGATTATGTCGACAGCGATGTCGCCTGCTTTTTCTGCTTCTGGATCTATCTCTTTCTTGAAGCCTTCTGGCCAGCTGCTGACGTGGATCGAGGAAACTTTTTCTTTTTCTTTATAGAACAATTGGTAAATTTCCTCTGTTATGTACGGCATGATTGGTGCCATTAGTTTGATTATATCGAATAAAACATGGTATAGCGTGAATTGGGCAGATAATTTTGCTTCTTTCCCCCTTTTATCTGGATTATACATTCTATCCTTAATGATTTCCAGGTAATTGTCGCAAAAAGTATTCCAGAAGAAATTGTCAACATCTGCTTTTATTTTTGAATATTCGTAATTGTCAAAGTATTTGGTTGAATCCTTGATTATTTTATCTATCTTTGTCAAAAGCCATTTGTCTATAATTTCGAGTTTTGCAGGTTTTTCCTTTTTATAATCTGTTAAATGCATGAATGAGAATTTTGAAGCATTCCATATTTTAGTGATGAATTTCTTTCCTGAAACCAATTCTTTTTCCTGAAAAGGATTGTCTTCTCCTAGCTTTGTGCTTGCTGCCCAGAATCTTAAGGCATCTGCACTATATTTATCAATCATTTCCTGGGGCCTGATCGCATTGCCTTTGCTCTTTGACATCTTTTTTCCATGAGGATCCAACGACCAACCGCTGATCATTACATTTTCCCAAGGGTTTTTATTGAAGTGCAATAAAGACTTTACAACTGTATTGAATAACCAGAATGTAATAATGTCATGGGCCTGCGGTCTTAATGACATTGGATATAATTTTTCTTGAACCTCTTTTGGATATAATTCTATTGCCAATCTTGGTGTTAATGATGATGTTGCCCACGTATCCAATATGTCTTTTTCAGGAACAAATTCGCTTGAATTGCATTTAGGACAATTTTTAATCAACGGCTTATTCACCAACGGGTCTACGGGAAGCTGGCTTTCGTCTGCAAGTATAACTTCATCGCATTTCTTGCAATACCATACTGGAAAAGGAACACCTGAGAATCTCTGCCTACTGATACACCAGTCCCATTGCAGGCCTTTGATCCAGTTTTCATATCTGTTTATCATGTGATGGGGATGCCATTTTAATTCTCGTCCAGCCTTCATGAATTTATCCTTCAAATCAAGATACTTGATGAACCATTGCTTTGATTCTATGATTTCTGTTTGCGTGCCGCATCTTTCATGAACATTAACTGTATGAGTAATTTCCTTTTGTCCTGTCAATAAATTTTCTTTTTTTAAATCCTCAATTATCTCTTTTCTTGCCTCATTAATCTTCATCCCGTTATACTTTCCTGCAAGTTCTGTCATCCTGCCGTCTTTAGTTATTGCGATCCTAAGAGGAAGATTCAATGCTTTATAGTGCTCTACATCGTCTTGATCACCAAAAGTGCAGCACATCAAGATTCCTGTCCCTTTTTCAGGGTCTGCCTTTTCACTTGGCATTATCTCTACCCAAATATCAAATAAAGGAACTTTTGCCTTCTTCCCGAACAGATGCTTATATCTTTCATCAGTAGGGTGCGCGAATATTGCAACACAGGCGGGCAATAATTCCGGTCTTGTTGTTGCGATGGTTAGATTGGTCCCGTCTTCTAGTTTGAATATTATATCGTTAAAGAAACTGCTGAACTCTTTATCCTCTAATTCAACCTGTGCGATTGCTGTCCTGCATTCTGGACACCACATAACCGGCGCTTCTTTTCTATATTCTCTTCCAGCTTTATACAATTCTATGAAAGATCTTTGTGAGATTCTCCTGCAATGTTCGTTTATTGTAGTATAGAAGATTTCCCAATCACAACTTAAGCCAATAGCTTTAAAATCTTTTACATAAGTTTCTCTGATCGATTCGAGCGTGCTCAAGCACAAATCAATGAAATCTTGTCTTGGCATTTCTGTGGCTTTGACATTTTTTTCTTTTTCAATCAATCGTTCTGTTGCCAGTCCGTTATCGTCAGTACCGAAAGGATAGAATAAATTGAATCCCTGCATTCTTTTATACCTTGCAATAAAATCCATTTGTGAATAAGAGAATGAATGGCCTAAATGCATTTCTCCTGAAACAGTTGGCGGAGGAGTGTCTATGCTGAAGATTTTAGCCTTGCTTTTAGGATTGAATTTGTGTATGCCTTTCTTATCCCAAAATCTCTGCCATTTAGGCTCTGCTTCCTTTGCATCATAGTGTTTTGGCAATTCCATGTCTTGGTTGAGAACTACCTCTATTTAAAAACCTTATGCCAAAAAGGATATAAATTCGCAAAACACAGGATTATGCTATGAGCGCGTCTATAATAATGCCAAAGCATTCTTTGGAACAGCTTAAAGTAATGAATCCTAAAAGGACAATAAAGACCTTTCTTGTGCCTGCTGCGATGCTCCAGGCAGAGTTCAATGGCAAGGAATTCAACATATTGATTGAACTGGTAAAGGGGCACATTGTTTTCAAGCCAGAAGAAAACTATCTTGTGAAATTGATAAATCTTAATGACATAAACATGAACGAGGCTCTTGTACTTAGAAAGGCATTGGAAACAGATGTATTTGATCTAGATCAGCTGGACGTTGGCTTGGGGGAAATTAAAACAAGGAATGTCATTGATAACTTGTGCAAGAAAGGCATGCTGATATACATTGACCGGAAATACAGTGTGAGCGACGAAGTGAACTTCATATATAATCCGGACGAGTATGCGAGCACAGAAAAGATATTAGATAATGAAAGGACAGAACAGATATTTAAAGATGAAAACAGCAGGAAACTGCCTGAAAAGGTAAACCTTGACGAGATAAGAAGACAGATAAGCAATATCTGTTCAGTAAAGAATATAAAGAAATGCTGGATACTTCATTATTACATAGAGAAATAAAAAGAGGTAAAATGAAATTAGGCGTATTGTTTAGTTCTGGGAAAGACAGTTGCCTTGCGATGCAGCTGGCAAAAGAAGAAGGGCACGAAATTGTCTGCCTTATCAGCCTGCAGAGCGAGAATCCTTACAGCTGGATGTTCCACACTCCAAATGTTCAATTGGTTGAAGAGCAGGCCAAATGCCTAGAACTTCCTTTGATCATAAAGAAAACAAAAGGCGAGAAAGAGAAAGAACTGCTTGACCTGAGAGAAGCGATAAGCGAAGCAAGAGAAAAATATCCATTGGACGGGATTGTTACAGGAGCCGTATTCAGCAGATATCAATGGACAAGGGTAGATAAGATCTGCGGGGATTTGAATATTGTTTGCTTGAGTCCTCTGTGGCACATTGATCAAGAACAGATATTGAGGGATCTTATTTCAAAGAGATTCCATGTTGTGTTGAGTTCAATTGCCTGCGACGGCTTGACAAGAGATTTTCTTGGAAAAAGGATAGATACAGATCTGATCAAGAAGCTGGTAGAGCTGAACAAGAAGATAGGGATAAATGTTGCAGGCGAAGGCGGGGAATATGAGACCTTGGTCTTGGACTGCCCTATGTTCAAGAAAAAGATACAGATAGAAGATGCAGAAACTATGATGGAGAACGAGAATACAGGACAGTATGTAGTAAAAAGAATTAAGCTGGTCGAAAAAGAATAATCTTTTTATACTCTCTTTCTTAAAGCAAAGGATATGGAAGAAGTCTTCATAAAAGACAATAAACTGATTGGTCAGAAAGAATGGGAAAATTATGTAGATGATATTAGACGAGAGATTGAAGAAGAAATAAAAGAAAGAAAATTAACAGAAGGGGAATTAAAAGAGCAACTGAAAAAAGACATCATTACTTCGATTGAAAAAAGAACAAAAGACAAGTTTGCGGTCTTTTTCTCAGGCGGGATTGACAGTACATTAATTGCGCTAATTTGCAAGCAATTGAAAAAGGACTTCAGCTGCTACTGTATAGGTTTCAGGACAGGATGCATGGAAGAAGCAAAGGACCTTATTGTTGCAAGACAGATTGCAAAAGAATTAAACTTGAGATTTTTCGAAAAGGAAATCAACCTGGAAGAGGCAGACAAGCTTGTAAAGAAAATAGTCAAGGTACTTCCAAAACCCAAAGTAGTTGATATACAATATGTTGTAAATGTGGGTGTAGCTGCAGTTGTATTGTCTTCGATCGAACTTGCGCAAAAGCAAGGAAAAGAAAAGATCTTCTTCAGCGGTCTTGGAAGCGAGGAGATATTTGCAGGCTATCTCAGGCATGAAGAAGCAAAGGATGTGCACGAGGAATGCTGGAAAGGATTGAAGATGATGTGGAACCGAGATCTTGTAAGGGATTGGAGTGCTGCTAAAAGCAAGAGAATCACTATAATGACTCCGTTCCTTGACAGGGATGTGATAAAAACTGCGATGAAGATACATGTCAGCAGAAAGATAAACAAGGAGCACAAGAAAATCATACTGAGGGAGATAGCAGAAGAGCTCGGACTGAAGCATGAGTTTGCATGGAGAAAGAAATTAGGAGCTCAGTACGGAAGCAAGAGCATCAAGATCATAGACCAGCTGGCAAGAGACAACGGGTTTAGACTAAAGAAAGAATATCTGGCTAATCTATTACAGAAAGCTATTTAAACTGACTATTCTCTGTTCTTTTCATGGCGATTGTTGATGCAATAGTCCAATTTTACAATAAATTGTTCGGAGTAGGAATTGTTTTAGATATTTTTGTAGCAGTCATGATTTTATTGTTTGGATTTCTTCTAGGCAGATTTATAGGAAAATTAATAACAAAACTATTGCACGAGATTGAGCTGAACAGGATATTAAGGGGGATGGGCATCAAGCTTCCTGTGGAAAGACCGATAGGCAATCTGGTAAGCTATGTAATCTACATAGTTGCAGTTATAATGGCCTTGAACCAGTTCCATATCACTGCATATGTGCTTTACATAATAGTCGTCATATTAGTGGTGCTGACTGTCTTGGCAGTCCTTCTTGCTGTGAAGGATTTTTTTCCTAACTTTTTTGCAGGAATCGTCATCTATAGAGAAGGAAAATTCAAGACCGGAGACCATATAAGGGTTGATTCCACAGAAGGAAAGGTTGTTTCTATCAATTTGCTCGAGACAAAGCTGGAGAGTGCCGGAAAGGATTATATTTTTATCCCAAACAGCACGCTGGCAAAAAGCAAGATCGTGGTATTGAAGAAAAAGCGCTAAATCGTGTTGCTTTCTAACAAGCTGACAATGTTCCATATCTGGCTTCTTGTATAAGGCTCGATGTTTGTATTGTCTGCCAACTCGTCTAATTCATTTAATGCCTTGTGTATTGCGATATTGTGATCTTCATTGTTCTGCAATTCTGCGATTGCGCTCTCTATGCGGGCCCTGACATTCTTTGGAACAGTCTCGTCCTTAAGAACTTCCTGCAAAACTTCTGCTATTTCTTTTAACTGTTCATTCATTTTTGCCTCTTGAAGCATTGTCATAATTTTTACTCTTTTATTTTTTAAGTACCTGCATGACTTCTTTCTGCAAGGCACCTATTTTCTCCTTAACCTTATTTTCTTGTTTTTCTAAGGAATTGATCCTGACTTCAATCAATTCTTTCTTGCTGTTAAGGTCTACTTCTATGTCTTTTACTTTTTTGCTGATCATAACATTTCCCACTATTTTGTATGCGCTGTCCTTGCCCTTGATTTCTTCCAGTGCGCTTTCGATTTCAGTCAACTGCATCTGGAATTGCTGTTTCTGGACATTAAGATTTTGAACGCTTTGTTCTAGAATTTGTAATTGTTGGATTTTTGCTTGGGTTTCTGCGTCTGGACTTGCCATTTTATTTTATCTCCTTAGCTTTATCAAAGACATACAATGCCTTGCATATAGAGTTCAAGGCTGCGCGCAAAGCGACTGCATCTTTTGCAGTGACTATGACCTCTTTGCCTGTTGTGATTTGAAAACGATCTGTTTTCAGGTCTTTGAATTCAGCTTTCAAAACATCCCGTTTTTTATTATCGTCTATCTGAATAACACATTTGTAACTCATCGTGCTTTTACACGAGTTGTCACGACTCGCGGTTTGAATAAAATTCTGCCCCCACAGTACGGGCACCTTATTTTTTTCTTCAAATAATCTTCATTGACTTCTTTTCCGCATTCAAAGCATTTGTATTTGGTCATTTTTATTCTCCTAGATAATAAGCTCTGCCTGTAAACTTGGCATTGCAGCTCTTGCATTCAAAGATGCCTTTGGCTACTCTCTTAACCTTGACTTTTTCACAATACGGGCATTTTTGAGATTTTCTTTGAAGGTTTTCAATCAACTGAAATTTCTTTCTTATTGTCCTTCCGTAACGAGCTCCGAATTTTCCAGCGCTTTTTGCCATTTTATTTCCTCATGAACAGACTCATCGTGAATGGGGCTGCCCGGACTTTCGACCAAAAGGTTTTCGAACCGGGGTCCCAAGGTCCCAAACCTCGAAGGATAGACCAAGCTACCCCACAGCCCCATTATTATGATTTGCAGAAACTAGGTTTTGTTTATAAAGGTTTCTACTTCTTTGAGCTTAGATTAATGACCTTGCTAGGTTTTCCGTCGATTTTATCTTCATAGACTATAAAATCTATCTCTGTCTTTAATTTTGGGTTTAAATCGTCCAAGCTCTTCATATAAATGCCCCCGCCTTTGTTTACGTTTGTTGTTATTATAGGAACTCCTAGAATGCTAACAACACCGCTAATCCAATGGAAAGGTATTCTTACTCCAATCGTTCCTCCCTGCGGATTTACATTAGGGGCCACACATTTTTCATTCTTTAGGTCTAGAATAAGCGTAACAGGACCTGGAAGCTCTTTCAAGTCTTCTGCCTTTGCCTTGCAGTTTGCAAGAATCCATTCTTTTGAAGGCGCAATAACACTGAATGGCTGTTCCATCTTTTCTTTGATTACCCTTAGCCTATGTACTGCTTTTTCTGATTCTGCATTGCAGCCTAAACCATATATAGTATCTGTAGGATAAACAAAAATCGCACCATCTACTATTGCGTTGAAGAATTCAACTTTGTTTATTCTGAATTCGTCTTTATTGATTACTCTCATAAATAGTACTTTATTGCGGTAAATATTTAAACCTTACGCATGCTGGATGTACATCAGAGCACTAGTTCTTCCTCGATACTTTCCTCGACTCCTTCTCTCAGCACCAAGTATTCATACGCTTTTGCAAGCGCTAGCTGCGCTTTCGGCAGGTCGTTCAATCTCAGACTGTTGCTTGACTGCCATTTCCCGTTCTGGTCTTTATATCTCCGGGTCAAGGAAATAGTCTTGTAGCTGGTGTTTCCTTTTGCATTGTTCCAAATTGTGGCTTGGACAGAGCCAGTACTGATTTGTTTTTCTGGTTTGTTCATTTTATTTTACCTCCGTTCCTTATCGGTTTTTATTTCAAAGGAGGATGATTGCAATCGAGCTGAAATTCTGCCCAGTCCAATTGCTTTGATTTCAGGAATTTTGTAAGTTTCATTTGTTCAACACCGTCCTGCATCTACGTAACCTTGCATAAATCCTTCTTCTACCCAATTATCACAGTCTTCTAAATGATCTTTTTCGTAAACATCTTTTCCAAATACTTCTTCAACCTCATCGTCAAAATACATGCCTTCGTCGTATATCATTTTAATCACCTCTTTAGCCATTTTTCACTGAACTGAATATCAAACGTGCTTGCTTTTGCTTTTGCAGTCCGCAAGGTTTGTTTTTTGATCTGCTCGTAAAACAGCTTTTTGATGTCTTCTGGATTTCCTGACCTGTACACATACATTTTGGCACCTCCTTTTCATAATTTTGAGGGGCAAGATCTTATATAAACCCTGTTCGGCTGGCTGTCCAATGACCAGTGAAGCTAGAACTTGGGATTTAAGCCCTATAGTGTCTGAATTCAGAGGTTTTACAGCCTGTCCAATGGGCTGCATTTGTGCGAAAAGCTTATATATAACTCATAATTACTACTTGGTGATAAAAGAGGTTCTTTAGATGTAATTGGGGGCATAGAATGAGTCTAGAAAGAATTGTATTTGTGACTGTTGGTACTGTGACTTTAGCATTCACTATAGGCTGCACTGGCCCTGAATTGATTGACAGACCTTCTAATCATGTAATAAGCAGCCAGACAACAGATGCGATCGTGTTTGGCGACAGGCACAATCATTTCACACAAGAAATCAGAACCGCACCTGGCAGGAATGAAGCTGCATACAACATTGAAAGAGAACAGATAATGAACAGCATGCGCATTCATTCTGATGATTTTCCAGGTATAAGGGAGTTTGCATTAGCTTTGTCTCATTTAGAAGGTGCTAAGAGGGATTATTCTGCTGCTTTTGAAATACTCGAGAATCTGTACGAAAAGCTTGGCAAAACAGAATTTGATCCAAGCCTACAGCCGCAGATTGAAAAATTCAAGGAACGGGTTCAGTTATACGGGCGATGCTGCGGATTGTTCAAGATGATAATGGAGGTCAATCCTACAGACATAGAGTGCAGGCTGATCGAATGCAAAAGCGCAGAAGAGCAGAATGCTTTATTGTTTGATGTTGGCGGTTTTGAATTAGGAGAGGACGGAGAATTGTATCTAAGAGAGAACACGCCCCTGGCTGAATTGTGTGTCACTAGAAAAGCTGCCCTTGAAGCCGCATCTATTGCAGATTTCATACGGCAAAATAATCCTGACTGGACGAGCAGGGCTATGGAACTGTCTGCTCAGAAAGAAATGGAACATCTTGACGCTGTAGTCGAGAATATAGGAAAAGTCAGCAAGGGACAATACCAATGGTTCATTCAAACTGAACTGCCTGAGAATGTAAGTGTCTACAATGCAATGGCGAGCTATGCACAGGCAATGATCCAGACAATGATAAAGAACCACGGCGGCGAAAGATTCCTCAATGCGCTGGCAGGACTTACCAGACTGGACCAGGTCGGTGGAAAGATAAGCATGCTGGAAGACATCGGCTGTCATTATGTTGAAGGAAAACTAAAGGATTCACAATTTTTAGAAGAGTTATTGTGCAAGCAAGGAGAATTGTATGAAAGGCTGGCAGACCTGTACAAAAGAAGATTCAGGTTCCATGCAGAATATGAAGAGAACCAGTATAGGGGATTATTGAGCCAGGCAATGATCTGGTATTATGTTGCAGAAAAGAAAAGCAGAGGAAGAGATGGTTTTAATGCTGCACATAGGAATTATCTGAGAGTGCAAGAAAAACTAGAAAGAGCTGAATAAGTTGGGGGTTAGAAACTTTTTCAAGGAAGGTCTTGAGACTAGAGTGAGAACAATAGGCAAAGGATTAGTTCTAGGTCTTTCTGCATTTGCAACACTTGCTGCATTAGGAAGTGCTGCAGAAGCAGGCGGCGTCTTTGCAAACGGCGGTTCTGGAAATTTGTACGCAGATTCTAGTTATCATTCGCAAACATATTCTAGGCCAAATTATAATTGGTGGCAGCTGAAGAGAGCAACAGAAGAGTACAGAAGGCAAAGAGAACGAACGAGAATAATTGAAAGAAGCAGGGCAATCAATGACTGCGGTTTGTATGCGAATTCTGGGACAGTAAACGAGCCTGCATTGTTCGCAAATAGCGGAAGCCATAGCAGTACTTGGAGAGGAAGAACAGATAGGGCGAGGATAGGGAGAACGATAGAAAGAAGAGTAGAAGAAAATACAGAAAGAGAGACCGCAAGAACGGCATTTGCAGGAAGGACATATGCAGAAGCATCTGTAAGGGCTGCGCCAAGGCCAAGAGAAGAAAGAAAGGAAAAAGAAGTAACTATAACAGAAGATGAGAACAATCACATTATTTTTGTCAAAGGAGAAAGTGAACCGATAATAATCCCAAAAAGAAAAA
>JAHWHE010000049.1 GCA_019323495.1 Candidatus Woesearchaeota archaeon
CACGTCGTAATCTTTTTCAAAATCCAACATCCCATTAAAGCTCCCTGAGCTGCCCGCAACATTATGGATGCCTGTCGCAAGATCGTACCAGCCAGTTGGTGCATTGGAAGGAATGTCAAAGTATCTGTATTTTGTTGTCGTAGTATAACCGCTAAAATATTTATTGGTATCATCATTTTCATCATTATAATAACCACCGCTTGGTTTATAGATTGTCGCACCCAGGCCAAGATATCTTGCAGGACCCGGATTATAAACTTTATAGTAAATCTTTATCTCGTCGCCAGGAGCATATGTTGATTTATCTGTCCAAAAATCGCTAATGTAAGGATCGGATGCTGCAATAACAGCGACTGCCATTAGACTGCCTATAAAAACCGCGAGAATTAATAACACCAACCCCTTAGTCATGTTTTTAGCCATTTGAGTCTAGTAATGATTAGGTCCTAAATTTGCTCTTTTTTCCCCCTCAAACCCGAAGGTTTATGCTAAATTAGTTGTGCTCTTCTTTTAATATACTTTGTGTTGCTAAAACCGGAAATCTTTCGGGTCTCCGCAAAACAGAAAAAACGGTAATTGTAAACATTGTCGTCAGCTGTTTACTAACTATCAACTGTTTACCTAAAACAGAGAGTAGAGCTTCTATTTAATATTTTCTAAAAAGAAAAAAACTTATAAAGAAAACTGGCAGAAATTCCTGCTGCAGAAACCACTAATCCCGCAGCTGCAAGACGTAAAAGCCACGGATTTGGCTGTTTTGAGTCCTGGTAAGGAAACAATAACTGCTTGCCTTCAAAATAATCGTAACGGTCTGCCTCTTGGTACAGCGTGATTGCTTTCTTCATTGGAATCTGTCTCGAAGAGACTGACTGCTTCTCTATTATCTCTCGTCTTAATCTATCAACATACGGCCTATTGCTTAGATATTGCTTTATCTTTCTTGGCACGCACTTTTTTGCGTAGATGCATAATGTGGAGCAGTTGAATGCAACTTTATCCAGCTCTTGCCTCAAATCATCAACATCCCCTGTGAATCGAGTGAAATTCCTGAGCATATTATATAGTTCACTGAACTTCTTTTTGGTTTGTTTCAAATGCATTCTGGCTGCACTGCGATAATCCTTGATGAATTTTATTGGGCCTTCAAATACATCATCAATAGATGCTCTTATTTTTCTTGGTGTGTTTTTTCTAATAGAATAATATTCATCGACTTCTGATTCAAGGTCTCGGACAAAGCATCTCATCCTGAGCACCTCATCAAGAGAATCGAAATTCTCCCTGTACCCTTGCTCTCGTTCCTGAAGAGCGCGCACATATGTGGTATTTGTATAAAGCATCGTATAATCCATCATAATCACCAGGATAAAATATGGAAAACAAGATTAAAATACCTTTTCAGGAGAAAATTGGAAGAATTCTAACAATTCTAATTACATTGCTTCTGGTGCATCTATTCCAAGCAATTGCAGACCTTCTTTGATGACTTCCTTGATTTTATTTACCAAAAGCAAACGCGCATTCTTTAACTGCTCTGATTCTGCCTGCAAGACAGGGCATTTGTGGTAGAACTCATTGAATTTCTGTGATAAATCCAAGAGATAACGGCAGACTATGCTTGGCTTGTAGCCAAGGGCTGCTTCTCCTGCCATCTGATTGAACTGTGACAATAGCTGTATCAGCTCTATCTCTGACTTATCCTGCAATACACTGAAGTCAACATTTGTTGCTAATTTTTCAGTGTCCAATCTTCCGAGTATGCTGCAGATACGCGCGTGCGCATACTGCACATAAGGACCTGTCTCGCCTTCGAATGACAATGATTCTTTTGGATTGAATATCATGTCCTTTTTCGGATCTGTCCTTAGCAGGAAAAATTTGATCGCACCTAGCGCTATCTGTGTCGCTCTCTTCTTTATCTCTCCTTCTTCCAAATCCTTGTGTCTCTTTACTACTTCTGCTCTTGACATCAAATACATGTCATCCAGGATGTCGTCGGCATCTGCTGTTGTCCCCTCCCTCGACTTCATCCTGCCTTCTGGAAGAAATACCATTCCGTGCGCAAGATGGAAACAGTCTTTTGCAAAAGGAAATTCCAGCATCTCAAGTATCTTAAACAAGACCTGGAAGTGATATATCTGTTCATTGCCGACAACATAGACAGATTTTTGCATATTGAAATCGTCAAATTTCTTTTTTGCGAGGAATATGTCCTGGACAATGTAGATGCTTGTGCCGTCGCTTCTCAACAGAACCTTGTCTTTCATGCCTGGGAACTGGCTTAAAGGACAAACTGTTGCGCCTGTCTCATCTTTCTTGAAAATTCCCCGCTCAAAACCGTCTTCAACAATCTCTTTTCCTTCTTTGTATATCTCGCTCTCGTAATACACAATATCATGATTCACGCCGAACAATTTATAGGTCTTGGAAATTCCGTCCAATGCCCATTTGTTCATCTTTTTCCATAGCTTTATTGTTTCAATATCTCCATCCTCCCATTTCACCAACATTTCCTGCGCTTCTTTTTCTAAATTAGGATCTTCTGCCAGTTTCTTATTATATAATACATAGAAATCTCCTACAAAATGATCTGATTTCTTGTCAGGCTCTTTGTTCTCTCCGAATTTCTTGTACGCAAGCATGCTTTTACAGATATGAATGCCCCTGTCATTGACTAAATCTGCTTGTATTACTTTTGCTCCGAGATATTTGTAAATTTTACTAATGCTGCACCCAATCGACATGTTCCTTACATGACCGAAATGCAATGGCTTGTTTGTGTTAGGCGAAGGATATTCTATCATGACGCTCTCTGGCAAACCCATCATCTTCAGGTTTGGAAGTACAAGGGGCTGCGTAAGAATTTGTTTTGCAAAAGAGCTTTTGTTTACAAAGAAATTCACATACGGTCCGACGAATGTTATCTTTTCAATTGGATCTTTGACCGGGATTTCTCCTACCAATTTCTGCGCGATCTCCTGCGGGCTTTTCTTCAGAATCCTTGCAAGCGCAAAGCACGGAAAAGCATAGTCTCCAAGAGAAGTGTCAGGAGGTATCTCTAACAATTTCTCAATCTCTTCCTTAGATAAATCTGTAAATTTGTCCAGTAACTCGACTACGTGCTTTTTGAATGCCATTGGTTAATAGAAATTCAAGATGGGTATTTAAAAGTTTGGCAATATTTAAATACCCTAATTATTCATTGATTAGTATGAATCTGTACAAGGCAAACATATGGAAGATGTATGTTTTTCAGTTCTTGCTTAGCCTGCACTTTATC
>JAHWHE010000050.1 GCA_019323495.1 Candidatus Woesearchaeota archaeon
ATTTCTTTGTCCAGTTGTCCGTTTTGTTCTGGTGGGCAGAGTGACCTGACGAATCTTTCATAAGATCGGATGAGCCCAGACAGATATCTGACATTCAAATGTCCGTTTAACTGTGCTAGGTTAAGATTCGTCAGTTTGTCTATCAGGTCCGCCCTAACTACATTATTGATGAACATGTGTCTTCTTTGGCTTCTTGTCTTTTCAAGCCTTAGATTAGGGTATAGAATGTGCTTGTATGCCAATGAGAAGCTTGTATAGAACTTGATAAGTTTGTCTATCTGCTCATTATTGTCTTTGTCAGAAGCCCCCCGTTCAAATCTATCCAGGATGTGGCTGGATATTGCTTTGTGTGTGTCTTTGACCAAGACCTCCAGCATTTCCTCTGCAACTTCTGGCATTTTTGTCTTTTTTGCGATCTTCTGCATGTCTCGCATTCTATTATTGTATGTCCTCATTGCTTCTTTCCAATCATTAACAACTGCAGAAGATCCCTTGAATGCATAATCTATACTGACTTTGTTCCACAACTGCAGGAAAATGTGCTTCCATGGATCTACGTTATGCACAAGATTCAATTTTTTGCTTTCTTCTTCTATAATTGCTTGGCTAGTTGCATACACATTTGCAGCAGTTGTATCGTAACCGCCATTCGTTTCAGAAGAGTATAGCTTATTGCTGAATCTATTAAGGAATGCCTTTGAAGTGCTGATCCTGTTTCGCAAATCGCGATATTCCTTGGCAATGTCTTCTGCAAGTTCCAGTCCTGTTTTCCTTTTTTTGTCTGAGAAAAATGATGCGATTGATCTGAAAATTCCTTTTTTGTATGCTTCTGCAAGCCCCTTTCCAATCTTTTCAACCAAAGCAGCTGCATTGTATCTGTTGTTCTCTGGCTTTGGAAGCTTATTGTACCTTTCCCAGAAAAGGTCTTTTATTTCCTCTGGCAGCTCTTCTTCTTCCAGATGAACCCTGCACAATTCCTTTTCTAGCTCTGATGCGGGATCATGGCCTTCAACTTCGTCTCCGAAAAGAGCGCATTTCAACAAGTAGGTGCCTATTTCCAATGAAGTTAAAGGATAAGAAATAATTCTTCTAATTAAACCTGGCTGATTATATCCATTATTCGATTGCTCTTTGCTGGGCTCCATCCTATATAATATTAGAGTAAAGCGATTTATAAAGCTTTCGATTTGTGATTACTTTCAAGTGGTGTTAAAAAAGAAAGAAAAGAAAGAAGAATTTATTCGTAATCTACGAGCTCTCCGTTCTTGAAAGTCTTCTTTGCGTATTCTGCATATACCAGATCCCCATTCTCATCAAACTCGATACTACCTGAAACTCCTTGATATTCAGGCATTTCGTACAAGGCATTCTTGATTGCCTCTGGATCTGTGCCAACTTTTTTCATGGCATCTGCAAAGATGTATACTGCGTCGTAAGCTTGCGGAGTTCCTACTACAACACTGTCTCCTCCTGTTATGGCCAAGACTTTCTGCTTGAATTCCTCTGGGAAAGGAGTAAATGGTACAAGATAAATAATTCCTTCTGCAGCATCTCCTGCATCGGTGAAGATTTTTGGATCATCCCATGCATCTGCACCAAGGATTTGAGCTTCTACGCCAAGCTCTTTCATCTGCTTTAAGCCTGTTATAATATCATCAGTATATGCTGGAAAAAATATCAGATCAGGTTCTGCAGCCTTTATCTTTGCAAGACTTGTCCTTAAGTCTCTGCTGCTCATCTCGAATGACTCTGATGTGACAATCTCTCCACCCAATTCTTTGAACACTTGCTCAAAGACATCCCTGATTCCAACGCAGTAGTCGCTTAAACAATATAGTGTTGCTGCTTTTCTTGCATTCAATTCATTATATGCGAATTCTGCAGCCATCTTTCCTTGGAATAAATCAGATGGATAATCTCGGAAAATGTAATCTCCTGCGGTTGTAATTGCGGGATTAGAACTGGTCGGAGAAATCATTACTGTTTTGCCTTCTGCGATAGGTGCAGCTGCCAATGTTTCTGCAGAACAAGCTCCTCCTACAATAGCTGGAACCTTGTCTATGTTTACTAATTTGTTTGCAGCGTTTGTTGCATCCTTTGCATTACAGATGCCGTCTTCTGCAAATATCTCCAGCATCCTTCCGTTGATTCCGCCTGCAGCATTGATTTCATCTGCTGCGAGTTTCGCTCCTTCCAATGCGTTCAAACCTACGTTTGCAGCATTGCCTGTCAACGGACCGATGAATCCAATCTTTATAGGTTCTTTTATCTCCATTTTTTCAGCTGGCTTCAATTCTGTTGGTGCGCAGCTAACCAGCATGACTGCGACGAGTAAAATTGAAAATATTAGCAATATTTTTTTCATTTTATAACCCTCTCTAGTTTTTATTTTTCATTACATTAATATATATAAATTTATTGGCTAATTTGTATATAGAAATATAGAATTCAGTTCTTTTTTCTTGAAACATTTGTCAGGAACTGCCGGTCTATCTCTGAGAAATATTCACCTACTCTTTCCCTGATTGAATTCAACAAGTAATTCTCAATCTTTTCCTTGAAGACGTGCGCCAGCTTGTCGTTTTCAGTTATCCTGTAGTTGTTTGCGACTTTTTCTATCAAGAACAATTCCCTTAGCCTTCTTGTCTGTCTTCGAAGATTGCTGCTTGCGACGCCGGTCATTGGCAGCTTGTGCCTTTTCCTTATTTTCTTGACCTCATCTTCTATCTGCTTGCTGTTCAGCTCTTTTTTCAGCAATAATGCGTAAAGAACATCAACAATGACATCCCTGCTGTCTCCTGGCTGCAATAATCCTATTGACAAGCATAATTTAGAAACTAAGTCCCGGTTTTTTACTTTGAAAGGCCTCTCGTACTTTCTTAGTGTCAATTCTGCCAAAGCAGTGTCTCTTGATTTAATCATTGGAAGCAAAGAAGATATTACAGATATTTAAATCTTTTTGAAAGCGATTATAACTTGTTGAAGAAAACAGTAATTTCTTCTCCTTTTACCTTGAAGGATTCCTTGTGCTCGTAAGAATCTGAAGGATCGTCAGTGCTGGTGAATGTCTTGACAGCTCCTGTTTTCAACCCTATCTCTTTTTCCTGCTCTTTCATCTGGTCATAGATCGTGGCAGGCACTTTCACAAATATGTCTATCTTGTCAGACTTCTGCAGACCTGCATTTTTTCTTGCTGCCTGCGTGTTCCTGACTATTTCACGCGCGAAACCTTCTGCAAGTAATATAGGATCCTGCTCAGTATTTAGATATATCCAGCCGTACTTGAATTCAATCTCTTTGTAAGGTTCTGCAACTGCTTTTTCAACCATAAGGTGCTTCTGAAGAACAGTGATTGTTGCGCCGTTCATGTTCAAGTCGTATTTTCCTTCCTGTTTTATTCTTTCTATTACTGCTGTCGGGCTCTTTGTTGTCAATGCTGCAATTATCTGTGTGCTTAGCTCTCCAAAATCAGGAGCAAGCTTTGAATAATCGAATTTAGCAGTTTCTTGCGCTTTTTCGAATTTTTCAACTACCTTGACAGTCTTTATGTTTGCCTGTGACAGTGTGATGTTGGATAATTTTTCTATCGCTGTCTTTGCAGCGCCTGTTGTTTCGACAATCATTTCTTTTATCGGCCATCTCCTTCCTATCTGCAATTTTTCCCTTAAAGCAAGAGCGCTGGTCACGACTGTCTGGACTATCTCAATCTGTTTTTCCAGTTCTTTGTTAATCTTTGCGTCGCTGTGCTTAGGCCATTCGTACAGATGTATGCTCTCTGTCTTCAAGCCAAATGCTTCTTTCAAGTTCTGGTACATCATTTCTGTGATAAATGGTGCAGTAGGGCACATCATCTTGAGCACGCCCAGTAGAGTTTCATACAAGCAATATACTACGACGCTCTTTTCTTCTTCGCTGCCAATGCTTGCTTTTTCTCTGACTAGCTGGATGTAGTTCCTGCTCAATTCCAGGAATAATTCCTCTATGATCTCAGGAATCTCGTCCAATCTGTATTGCTCATATAGTTCAGTAACATTTTTTATTGTGCTGTTAAGCTTGCTGATTATGTATTTCTCTTCAATATTGTATCTTTCTTCTTCTAGCGTGCCGAGCGTTCTTGGATTTAAATCCAGTTGTTTTGCCAAGTCTATCAAGTATTTGTGCAAGTTCCATAATACTATCAAATTTCGATGAACCTGATTTATCTCGTCCCAGCTGAAATTAATGTCAAGACCTGCAGTTTGTCTGCTGAAGTACGCCCTTAGTGCGTCAGACCCTACTTTTTCTGTTATCTCTTTCGGCAGGATGATGTTGCCGAGACTCTTGGACATCTTCTGTCCGCCGACTTGAGTCAAGAAACCGTGCATGTAAACATTGCTGAAGCTTTTGTCCCTGAAGCCTATCATGCTGCAGACCATCAAGACATTAAACCAGCCTCTGATTTGGTCTTTTCCTTCTAATATGAAATCCGCAGGCCATAGTTTCTTTAGGAGATCGTCTCTCCTAGGAAAATCAAGACAATTCCAGCATGCTGTTCCTGCGTCTATCCAGACATCCAGCACGTCTGGGATCCTTTTCATTGTTCCGCCGCAATCGCATTCAAAAGTTACTTTATCAATGTGCGGAATGTGCAGATTTTCAGGAGCTGTTCCTGCCATCTCTATCAATTCTTCCCTATTTTCAGGAACTGTGTGCTGGTTGCATTTGTCGCAGACCCAGACCGGGACAGGAGTTCCCCAGAATCTTTGCTTTGTAATGCTATTGTCTCTAAGGTTCCTCAGCCAGCTGTCGAATGCATTCTTCGCTGTTTCCGGGACCCAGTAAATGTCTTTATTCAATTCAACCATTTCTGTCTTCAGGTCCTCTGTCTTGAAGAACCATTGGTTGGTCAATCTAAACACGACAGGATACTTGCATCTCTGGCAGTGAGGATATTCGTGTTCCACAGGAGTTATTGCTATCAAGCATCCGCTTTCTTCTAATGCCCGCAAGAATTTTTTATCATCCTTCTTTGCGTGCCATCCTGAGAATATACCCATGTCTTTAGGAAAAAATCCATTAGGCTGCAAATTATTGAAAGGTGGAATGTCGTAAGATCGGCAGGCCTCAAAATCCTCTGGACCGCAGCCAGGAGCTGTATGAACCAGGCCGCTGCCTGCGCTAGTATCACAATAATCTTCTGTAAGTATGACAGTGCAAACATTAGGATGATCTTTTTTCAGCTCGTCATAGTGCTTGCCAAGTTCTTTTTGCAACGGGTGTATGTATTCTGTTCCTTCCAATTTATCGCCCATGAATTCTTCAAGAATCACTAGCGATTTCTCAGCAACAGCCTGCACAACAGGCCCTGCCAATGCTTTTGCAACTATCCATATCTCGTTTTCTACTTTTGCTCTTACGTATTCTATGCTAGGATTGACCATGACTGCCAGGTTGTAAGGGATTGTCCAGGGAGTTGTCGTCCAAACAATCAAGAATTCGTTTTCTTTATTCTTTAATTTGAATTTCAGGAAAACGCTTTCTTCTTTGACATTCTCGTATTCCAGCTCGTGTTTTGCACACGCTGTTTCACAGTCGTGGCACCAGGTCATCACTTTCAGTCCTTCGTATAATCTGTTCTGCTCGTCTGCTTTCTTTATCAGCCACCATATTCCTTCTATGTATTCTGTTGAAACAGGAAGATACGGATCGCTGAAATCAAGCCAGACACCCATCTTTTGAAGGACGTCTGTCATTATGTGGGTCGTTTCCATTGAGAATTTGAAGCATTCGTCTGTAAATTTTTCAACACCGAATTTTATGACATCATCTTTTGTAACTAATTTATTATTTTTCAGAACTCTCCTTTCCACTGACAAGCCGTGCATGTCATAGCCTGCCCTGTCCCATACATCAAAGCCGTTCATTCTTTTGTAACGAAGTATCATGTCCTTTAGTGAATGGTTCCAGGCCTGGCCTCCGTGCAAATCGCCTGAAGTGTATGGCGGGCCTTGGAGGAAATAGAATTTCTTATTGCCTTTGTTCCTATCTCTAACTTTGTCATAGATTTTTTGGTTCTTCCAAAACGATAATATTGCTTTTTCGATCTGTGCGAAATCGAATTTGCCTATATTTGCCATTTTTATCATGAAACAGGGTATTGTTTTTAAATTTAGTGCTTTCTCTAGGGGTTCTTCCAACCATTTAAACCATAGAGAAGGCTAAAATGGCACTATCTAGATAATACCTATGATTTCGATAGCTTGTATCATCAGTGCCGATTTCATGCTGTTTGGAAAAAGAAGGAGATATTTAAAAGTTGCGGCAAAAGGAAGATGAAATATACTTCCTGCTCAACTGTTCAAAAACATCCATTGCAATCCTGCCGTCATCGAGCATGTTGTTTACAAACTTAGAAGCCACGTTATGAACTCCGTTCTGTGCAGGCTGATGCATTCTTATGTGATCTCTTAAGTCTCCAATATTGTTGTCGTAAATAGTTTGCGCCCATGCGCTTGCGAAAGCCATTGCCTTTGCTTCTTCATCGATCAGGTCTGGCAATGGATCTGATAACAGATGCCCTATCTCGTGCCCTATTGTCAACAATAGTTCTGCAAGATTGTTTTCCATGACAAATATGGATCTTGTAACGTGATTGCAGAATCCTAAGATTCCAGGAGACCATTGCCCGCCCACGCGCGCATGCTCCTGTCTTAATTCCTGCTCGCTGCAGACGCTGATGTTTAAACATGGAAGTTCTTTTCCTGTCAATTCAAGGAATGTCTGCTCTACTAATTCTCTCACTTGTTCTGTTGCCTTTATGAATTTTGTTTTCGGCGCATTTGGGTTGATGAACTCGCCTGGCTGGAAAAATAATTCTGTTTTTAGCACATTGTATTCCTTTTTTTCTATCTTATTTTCAGAAATTGGATCTGAATAACTTCCAGTGTACACAGAGCTTGCAATGCTTGGACTAGAACTTCCTGCATAGATTAGTGTTGGAGATTTTGCAGTGTATGATACCGGCGTGCTGGCTGAACTTAAAGAATATGAAGCCATTTGCAGTGCAGGCTGGCTGTGGCCCCCACAGCAGGCGCATTCGCTGACAGTTGATTCCAGGGCAGAAGAACCGCTCATGTAATCTGAACCCACCATGCTGCTTAAACAGCTGCTATATCCGCTCGAATTCATGTATGACATTATAATCACTTACCCTATACAAGGTGAAATGGCTATATAATGCTGATGCGACATTTCAGTCATTAGAAAAAGCTGTCCAGCTTGCTCTGCTCCTGCAAGGCTATCAAATCGTCTCTTGTATAGCCCAGAACTTCAAAGATCTTTTCAACAACAGGAACTATCTGGTTTTCAATATAGTATTCTGCATCTATGTCTTCTTTTGTACATTCATGGACTTCTCTTGCCTTGTCCCTGATCTTTGTTCCCTTTGCAGTTATTATGTATTGAAGGACAGTGCCTGGCAGAGGTGTGATACCTCTTTGCATCATTCGCTTCGCGACAGCAACATGCGGGCCAATGGAATCGTAGTCTTCTATTGGCTTTGTGATTTGCGTCTTGATTATGAAATTGTCAAGCTCGAATTCTTTTCTCCTGACTTTTTCAATGACTGTTCTTACGTATTTGTAGGCTTTTTCCTTATTCTGCTCTTTCAGCACGATAGCGAGAACTTTTTTCTGCACTTCTTTTGCTATCTGGGAGGTGTTCCTTCTTACTGTCTCAAATCCTTTTATTATCAGGTTGTCTTTCTCATCTATCAATGCATATCTTTTTTTTGCGCCTGATTTCTCGTCCCTTGTACTGACAAAGATGCCAGCAGGATACAAGCCTTCGAACTCAAGTTCCATCATGCCTGGCAGGTTTTTGTTTATGTCTTCTGAAACTTTCAGCGCATCTTCCTTGGTTTTTTTCTCTGCTGTGAGTAGGACGCTGTCAGTATCGCTATATACCACATTGAAACCTTCCTCCTGCATCCTGTCAATGACTTTCTTGATATAGTATCTTGCATACGCAGTTATGCTTGCTGCAGCGTCAAAGCTATACCATCTGCTGTAAGTGAATCCAATATAGCCCCAGAAGCTGTTCGCCAATAATTTCAAGCCGAGCTGTCTTGCGTTAAGGAAAGGATTCTTTGTTTCTTTAAGTATCTGCTTTACCCTAAGCCTTCTTTCTATCAGTTCATAGATCATTGTCGGCAGGAAGCCTTTCTTTTTCTGACAGAACCAGATCTTCTGGCCTTCTAGAGGAACAGGCTCTGCAGTGTCTCTGCAGCAGTCGCATCTCAATGTAGGCCCGCTTATGTTGTGGGCGCTGACAATCGTCGGATACAAAGACATGAAATCAAACAACAGGATGTTTTTGTACAATCCCGGGACGGGCTCTAAAACAAATGCACCTTGTATGCTTTTAGACATTCTTTGACCAAGCTCTTCTCTCGTCGGTTTGTTTGGAGCGATGATGTTTCGTTTTTTTGCATTGTTGATCAAGAACCACTCTACCATCTGGCTCATCGCGAACCGGCTGACATCATTTATCGGCAGACCTATTATCTTTACTAACTCTATCACGCCTGGCAGCAGTTTCTCGCATAATTGATATGTAAGCAGACTGTCCTGCAGATTGTAATCGCAGAACCTATCGAGCATTTCTGCATTATTCTTATCCCAGGCCGGCCCTAGCTCCAGGATGTCGACTTGCTTTTTCTCTTCTCCTAAGAGTTCTTTCGCGACTTCATTCAATGTATAGGAATCTGTTTTCAAGGACTGGAGAAGGATGTTTCTTGTCAATTGGTAGACGTCAAGATGATTTATCCCTGTGATCTTCACTGTTCCGCTCCTTCCTTTCCCTATCTCTGGCGCGCTTCTGTCAAGTCCAAGATCAAGCTTGACCTTGTATTTCTTTGCCCGCTCAATTATGTATGGAAAGTCGAAACCGTCGCTGAAATAGCCTGTGACAACATCCGGCTTGAAGCTTTCGACAACTTCTTTAAAGCGCTGCAGGAGTTCTGCCTCGCTGTTGACAAATTCAACATAATCATGCTTTGTCTTGAAATGCTTCCAGGTTATGACTTTTTGATAATTATTGCCGTAGAAGCTGATCATCAAGATAGGTGAGTCGAATGTTCTCCTTTCACTAGGATATGCTTCTATGTCGAATGCGAGTATCTTTGGCTTCTCGAATAATGCCTCGCCTGATACAATACTTCTTGCGTCTATGCAACGGACTTTCATCCCAGGAATCACAGCCTCCTCGCCTTCAACAACGTATTCCTGCGTGGGAACAATTTCTTTGTCTATTAGATAACGCCTAACAAAAAGTATGTCTCCTTCCAGATATGTTATAGACTGTTCTCTCAAGATGGGTCTTAATTTTGGAACTTGTCCAGGATTCTCTAGTGTTATTTTTATCGCAGTAACTTCTTTTCCCCAGAATTGTTTTTTGATCAGCTCTGCTTTTATTATTTTAATCTCATCATGTGCGAATGTCTCAAAATATATTTTTAGTTCTTCCAAAGAATTCTTTTCATCTGGCAGAACATAGAAATAGGGTGCAAAACTATTGTCCATGACACAGATTTGTTCTCCTTCGCTTGTCTTTCCAAATAGCCTTATGACTGGCTTATTGCCAACAATCTTGTAGTCTATATCCAGAGGAAAGAATCTAATAGTTACCATTCGGGAGGGAAAATAAGTGAAAATTTATAAAGCTATCCTGGTTTTTAGTCGGTATGTTAACGTTTATAGGGCTTGGATTATGGGATGAGAAGGACATCACTGTCAAAGGTCTGGAAGCTATCAAAAATGCGGATTTTGTTTATCTGGAATGCTATACAGGCGTTCTTGGCGTACCTGTCAGCAAGTTGAAACGCTTCTATGAAAAAGACATCATTCTTGCTAGCAGGACAATGGTCGAGCAGGAAGCAGAAGAGATATTGGACAAAGCTGTTGATCACAGTGTAGTTTTTCTCGTTGTAGGAGATCCGTTTGCAGCGACAACACATACTGATTTGTTATTGCGGGCTGTTGAAAGAAACATCGCTTGTCATGTCATCCATAATGCGAGCGTGTTCACAGCTATCAGCAGTACCGGATTACAATTGTACAAGTTCGGCAAGACAACAAGCCTGGTAATCCCAGAAGAGAACTGGAATCCTGAGACAGCCTACAACGTGATAAAACAGAATAAAGAGAATGGACTGCATTCACTTGTTCTGCTGGACATCAAGATAGATTTTGACAGGACTTATGAGGCGACCAAGA
>JAHWHE010000004.1 GCA_019323495.1 Candidatus Woesearchaeota archaeon
ATTGAACAAACTTGTCTTCTGCGCACCTGGCATAGTAATCAGGCAGCACTGCTGAAAAAGCAGCAGAACAGTAAGGGGTTTTTATGTCTCTGCACGTTTCTATGTCAGTCACAAAGTGGGGCAATAAGTTAAAGCATTCACTGTCATCAGGAAGGCACTGCCGTGCATATTCCCTGCCTACGATGTACAACAAGATCCTCAATCTGATTGATTCTTCTGAAATGGTTTTTGTCTTCATACTCTGGAATTCTCTTATGAGATTCGCATTGCTGTACGAGTCCTTTGCATTCTGGCTGATAAGGAAAGACTGGCCGAACAATCTGCCGAACTCTGTCTGGTCAATCAATTTCTCCCAGGTCTTAGCCAATGGGCTTTTCCCGCTGAGTACTAATTGCTTTATCGCACCAGGGGTCAGGGTCTGCTCAGGACTCTTCATCCCGAGGCCTGGCTGGATTTTAATCAGCATCTGCTCTGACCTGAACCGCATCTCTTCTATGTGATCCTGCACATTCGCTGTCCCCTCTTCAAATTGCACCTTGTCTTTTTCGTTTGCATACTGCATCAACAAATCCCTCACACCAATGTCGAGCAATTCTTTTGAATTCCTCAACTCCATCTCAGTCTTAATGATCTGCTCAAGGAACTTCAATTTGTCGTCAAACACCTTTCCTCCTATAAACAATCTCAAAGACTGAAAAAATGTTTCCGGCCTTTCTACAGGAAAGGTCATCAGTTTCTGCTTCTGCAGCTGATGCCTCTGCTTTAATTGCAAAAGCAAATCTGGAACAGGATAATCAGAAGGCAATCTGTAATTGAACTTAGGATTCAATAAGAGATTCTGCAAATCTATTTCAGACATCTTGTCGTATTCTGCTCTTTGCTTGAACATTGTGTCATAAGAGTCATTTACAAGAATTCCTCCAAAAACACTGACAGCGACCAATACTATTATCAACCAGATTGCGCCGATGCTGAAGCCTGTCCTAATTGCGTCGCTGAATTTGTGCCTGTGCGGTCTGACAATTATAGTTATAGGCCAGAGTGCAGAAATGTAGGCGATCTTTCCTGTTGTCTTCTCAAGCAAAGAATACAGCAGGAGCATAAAAATAGGGCAGACTATTATTGCAGCAAAAATAAAAAAAATTAAGGCCAAGTAGAAGATACTGATTGGCCTTAATAACGGTGCAATAATATAGGCGAAAAAAAGGAACGTGATGCATAATAATGCTACCAAGTAAGTGAAAGCTACAAGATAAACACTGAACAATGCAAAGAAATTGTGCCTCTTTTCTGTTTTTATGTAATAGACTAATGCCCTCAGCAGGGCTATACCGAGCAATACAAAGAACGGCCAGCAATAGATTCCCAAGAAACCAAAAAGCGCGAGCATTGTCGCGACCGCCAGCACCTCGTTCCTGCTCTCATAGCAATGGCCTATTAAAGTGAATGCAGCAACCAGCAGCACGATGAAAATGACGGATTTCAATATAGAACCAAAAAAGAATCCTATGAAAAGCAGGCTTGCAATAAACAAAGCCATGCGTACGTCTCCGTTAAGAAGGAAGAATTTTTCAAGATTGAACTTGCTCTTATAATTCAGCAAGGGTTTTACAACTCCTGGAGTAATGTGTTCGCGCAAAATATAACGGGTAAGTAATGTGACGAAAATTGCTGAAAAACAAGAGATGACCAGGATTATTACTGCAAGATAATACAGTTCGAACGGCATCGGCTTAAGGAAAAGGGCAGTGAATAGGATTCCTATGACCCCCGAGATAACACCTATCAATAATTCGTATTTCAACGACTGCGCTTCTGGAATGTTTTCTATTGCACATTTATAGCCTAAATAAATCGCGATCGCAGCAGGATAGGAAGCGAATATAACAAAGTACCACGTATCGCTCAAAAAAAGATTCTTTGCAACTGTGAGCAGCAACAGCAAAACAACAGGCATGCCTATAACCAAGAAGAGCAATGGGAATCTCAGCACTGAAAAATGCGAACTCTGTTTATAGCACACATTTATTGCTTCTTCTATCTCGTGCTTATCGTAACCTTCTCTCAATAATTCAGCCCTGATTTGCGCGATAGGATATCCAAGATGAGCATTTTTCTCAATATATGCTGTTATTTTTTTGCTTGCCATCTTCACCTCTTTTTATTTATGCTAAAATTCTAAAATCTTATTTTATTGCTCTTTTCCGCACTTCTTTCCTGCACCATCTGTCCCACAAGTCAAATATCATCTTGCTATCCAATGTGCCTGTCTCCCTTAACACGACATCAGACACCAGGTGGAACTGGTCATTGCACGCGATGCTGAAAGGGGCCTCAAGCAAATCAAGATTGTTTGCTTTCAACGCATAATCCACTTGCGCCTGTTTTATCTTTGCCCTCAGCAGGATATTGTCCCACACTGCGTCCCATTTTCCTGCCCACTGCTTGACATTTCCTGCAATGCTTTTCAATATCTCGCTGTCGCCGTTTATCAAATCTGCACTTGGCTCGAGCTCGTCATTTTTTGAATTGTACTTCAATAGATCAATAAAAGCATTCTCTCTCATAGGATCCTCGAGCCAGTCCTTTCTTACCTCTGTGATGCCTGTCACTCTTCGCCATCTATGAAGACCGTCCGGCGAACGCACAGGCGTAGCAGTTATTATTATGTCGGTCGCCTTGAACGAAGTCCTTGGAACCCCTATGTCATTAACAACTCTGTCAAATACTCCATACGGACTGTCTGCGTGTATCGTGCCTGCAACAACGTTTGCAGCAGCGCCTATCCTCATTGCTTCATACAATGCTATTGCTTCTGTGCTTCTTACTTCTCCCACTATCAGGCTGCTATCGCCTAATCTCAAGGTGGCCCTGATCCCTTCTGTAGCGCCGATGCCTGCTTCTTTTATTGTCGCCAATTCTGATGCGACTTTCATCGACAATAAATTATAGCCCAATCTTCTTATCTGTGCTGTCGGCAATTCTATTGTGTCTTCTATCGTGATGATCCTGTAACGCCTCATTATCTCGACCATCAAGCTTCCCAGCAAGCTTGTTTTTCCGCTGCTTCTTGTACCTGCAACCAACATTGTCTTTGTTCCGTCAATCAAAAAGCTAAGTATACCTGCAGCGATACTGTTAAGCATCTTTGCATGGATGAACAAAGGCAGTGTCCACGGCTTGTTCCTGTGCCTTCTGAACGAGAATGCAAGACCTGTCGGATCCAGCGGAGGGCCCACTGCGCTGACTCTTGCCCTTGCGCTCGGAAAATCTAATTCTGTATCAAGAATAGGGTTTGCTTCATCCAGAGGTTTTCCGCTGACCAGTCTTAATTTGGTTGCCCAGCTCTCTGCTTCTGTTCTCATAGGAATGATATTAGTGGTGCAATCGCTGAATTCTTCATGCACTACAAAAATAGGCAGCCTTCCAAGCGGGCTGTTGACTGTGACATCCTGTATTTTTTCGTCTTCCATCAAGACTTCTATCAAGCCGAAGCCAACTGTGTATCTCAGCAGGATTCTTGCCAATTCTTCCAATTCCTTTTTCTTCAGCTTGTAGCCTTTTGTGGTTGAAAGTTCTGTCAGCATGTCTGTGCCCACATTAAAGAATACTTCTCTCATTCTTTCTGGATCAATGAATTCTGATCTTGTTGGCTTGTGCTCTGCCATTATGCTTCTTGCAGTGTCCAAGAGTTCATACTGCTCTTCTGTAAGCCTGAATTCTGGCGGCATCATGTGATATAAGTACTGTACCTGATTTGCTGTCTTAAAGATATTGACTTCTGTCTCGCCAACCATGTAAGTGTCAAGGATTTCGCTGTCTTCTGGATACTGGGACTGCAGTTTAGTATACATGAAATCCGGCTTGATTATCGGTCTGAATATGTTCCTGTATAGGTTCCTGTCGCCAATTTTATAGCCTTCTAGTTCAGACAGCACACTCTTTATCAGCCTTGTATTTTCAAGCTTGTGCTTGATGAATGAAAGTATTGCGATGTATTTTTCCTCATACTTCAGCAATGTTTCGTCAGTGATGGTGTCTTTTAGAATTTTCTCTTCCCTAATCAATCTTTTAAGCGCGACATACGCTCCAAGAGGATCCTGCTTTATCTGGAAAAATATGATGTTGTTGATCTTGTCCTGCCTAAGCACATACCAACTTCTGTACTGCGCAAATCTTCCAATGTCGAACAGAGAGAGCTGGGATTTCTTTTGCGCCAGCTCTGCATAAACGCGCGCAATTTCTGCCAGGATAAGGGTCTGTTCCATCTCGTATTCGTAATCTCTTTTCTGGTAGAATAGTATCTTTGTTGTATCTTTTGCTTTTGTAAGAATCTCTACTGCCTTCGACATTGCCAAAGGATCATCTTCTAGACTGGGAATTTTTGTGTAGGTTTCGCAGTGAATTCTAAGAACTCTATCTTCCCCTTCCCTTACTATTTCATAATCCCAATCCTTTGTGGGAGTTCGAAATAAAGCCATCTATTTTAACCCCTTTTTCCGCCTATATTTTTTGCGATTTGCAGGTTATAAAAGTAAGCGTATATATTTAAATATTTCCTATATTTATAAATGAAAAGGAACATGTCTGCTTTATTCAGAAAAACAGGTGGTGTAAGAGATCAAGATACGGATAGTGCCGGCTTTTCTGGTGCGCCCCCAGGCGTTATTTCTGCTGCTTCTAAAAAAGAGCCGATAACTGAAAAAGGCTTGAAGCTTAGCCTGGGCTTGAAGAAAAAAGAACCAGAGCCTGCGATACCTATGGAATTGCAGGAAAAGATGAACAATATGAACAGGAGAATCAGAATTCTTGAAGACAGGTACAATAATCTGAAAAGGGAAATGCAGTTCGCAGATACAAATATCATCAAAAACAAGCAGGGATTGGCGCAAGAAGCAAAAGCCCTTGATTCTGAAGTTAATGAAATGCAGCAAACAATACGTGAATTGAATGACAAAGTTGGTGAAATCATGAAAGAACTGCAGACTTGTGCAAAATTGACTGACTTGAAAGTGCTTGAAAAATATGTTGACATTTGGAAACCTGTACAGTTCATCACAAGGGAGCAGGCAATGAAATTTATTGAAGAAAGATTGGGGCAGAAGAAAACACTTTAATAAGCAAGATTTATATAGGATAAATATAATAATGTGATAAATATGGTAGAGTTGTTCGGCGGAAAAAAAGAGGCGAAAGGAATTCCTACTGACAGGATCATACAGATGCAGCAGCAAGGATATAGTAATGACCAAGTAGTTTCTGTTCTTCAAAGAGAAGGCTATAGAAGCAGCGAGATCTTTGAAGCTATTTCTCATGCAGAAATAAAGAAAGGTGTGACAGGCGCGCCTGTGGAAGACATAAGCGAGATGGAAAATCCCATGGAATTAAAACCAAGAGGTGTCGCAGAACCGCCTCCAATCGAAGGCATAATCCCTCCAATGTCAAAGCCTGAAATTGGCACTGAAAAAATTGAAGAAGTGGCTGAAGCCATTATCGAAGAAAAATGGGGAGAGGTCACAGAAAACATCAACACAGTCATAGAATGGAAAGACAGGACAGAAAGCAAATTGACAGGCTTGAATGATAAATTCGAACAAACAAAGTCTGCTGTAAAAGGCATCAAAGACGACTTACTGGCCCAGCTTAGCGAATATGACAAAAAACTAACAGACATCGGCGCAGATGTGCAGGCAATGTCAAAGGTTTTCGAGAAAATCCTGCCCCAATTCATGGAAAGCGTGGGCGAATTAAGCAGGCTCGCTTCAGGAACAAAAGCTGGAAAGCAGATTGTGGCTGCTGCTTCTGAAATGGAAGCAGAGCTGAAAAGACCAAGAAAAGCAACTGTAACCCCGCCTGCAAAAACCAAAGCTGCGAAGGCAAAGAAAAGCAGGTCAGACGAAATATTCGGCACGGGCGATAGTGAAGAAGGGGAAGAGACAGAAGAAGAAAAGAACGACAAGAAATCGATCGAAGACATTGAATGAGCTTATAATTCTTGTACATTATTTTCAAACAATCATTAGAAAACACACAACTTAGTCTTTCTTAGGAGGCATGTGTATCAAGGTCCTTATTGCAAATGCAATAATCACTGCCAATGCTGCCAAACCCAATACCTTTGGATGAAACAAGACATTCTGCACTGCTGCTCCATATGCTGTTGATGATGGAAGCCCTGTGACATTTGCACCGACTTCTGGAACCCCGCCCAATGTTGCAATCGGAGTAGGCACCAGCCCTACACCTGCTTCAGGCCCTTGTCCTAGAAGTCCTGGACCAAAAACACTTGCGATTCCTGCAAGCAGGATGAACGCGATCAAGAAAATAAGTATCCAGTGAGGTGTGAACCATTTCTTTGACATGACATCAACAATGGTCTCCCATTTTGTCCCCATCAACTGGAATGCCAGCAGCAGGAACAAGATGAAGATAAACAATAAAACAAACCATGGAGACATAAAAAAAACCAGGGCTGTTGCTGCTTTTGAAAATAAAGTTAAACAAGCCACTGCCAGCGCGATAATCGCATTGATACCTCTTTCTTCTGTCAGCATCTTGAATTTCTGCAGTACTGCATATGTCACCAAGAATATCAAAAGGAACGGAAAGATTATTGCGAAGTGAGAAAACAAGCCCACGTCGAGGAAAGTTGCCATTTTTATTGGCTACCTCCCCAGAATTTATCCAATGACTTCTCAAACGGAGATTTTTCAGTTGACGGAGTCGATGGCTCCCTCACAACAAACCACACGATTATTGCGAAAACAAGTATTATTATCAGGGCTGCCTGGTTCGCAGGATCGTGCAACACACTTAATGGTCCTGGCAGTTTTTTAAGGTATCCTGCGCTCGCCGCAAAAATATATGCGACCAGGATCACTGCTCCGCCTGTTATCCAAGTCGAGATTGGAGTTTCGAGAACTCCGAATTTTGCTCCGAACAAGCCAAGAATCAATAAC
Source organism: Candidatus Woesearchaeota archaeon (assembly GCA_019323495.1). Taxonomy (GTDB): domain Archaea; phylum Nanobdellota; class Nanobdellia; order Woesearchaeales; family WJKV01; genus WJKV01. The sequence continues at coordinate 6,960 of JAHWHE010000004.1, forward strand.
AGCATCAAGATGCCTACGATCCACACGCTTATCGACGGCAATGAATTGTTTATTATTTCGACAACATCCGGCATGCCGATCAGCGCACCTCCTAGTTTGCCGTTTGTAAGATCTCCGTCATTATAAACCACGTGCGGAATAACAATCAATAATGCAATGACCAAAGCAATAACAATGTTGTATCTTTTTCCTGACTGCTCATCAGGTGTTCTTGCGTCCTTGCTTCCAAGAATTTTTGTTTTCTGCAAAGCTGCAAAAATCAAAGTGAAAATCAAGAGAAACGGAAGAGCGACATCTAAACTGCCAATTTCATTTAGTCTTTGAATCGCTTGTATAAAATCCACCAGTTATCGCCTCTTTTCCATACTTATTATCTCATCTATTATGCCTTCTATTTAAATATAAAAATCGTTTTGTAATATATAAATGTTTCTAAAAGAATGCTTGAAGACAATCTAGTCTTTCCACCAACTCTGCAAAGCTTGTTCAAACTTGGTGGGCCTTGTTTCTGGCGGGCTCCTTGTCACAAAGTACACGATTATCGCAAATACAAGGATTATGAGCAATACTGCCTGGTTTCCAGAGTCTGACAAGAACTGCAGGCTCCTTGGCAGCTGCCTGACATAGCCTGCGCTTGCAAGAAATATATAGCCGATTATTATGACTGCAGCAATAGTCACCCACGTTGCCAATGGAGTTTTCATGACTTCGAATTTTCCGCCGAACAAGCCAAGGATCAATAAAAGCATCAAGATGCCTACGATCCAAACGCTTACAGAGGGCAGGGAATGGTTCATGATCTCGACAACATCTGGCAGACCTGCCAATGCACCGCCTAATTTGCCGTTTGTCAGGTCGCTGTCATTGTAAACAACGTGCGGGATGACTGCCATTCCTGCAATGCAAACAGCAATTACCAAATTAAGGTTCTTTTTGCCGTACTTGTGACCTTCTATTTCTTCTGTACCAAGAACTCTTGTTTTCTGCAGTGCTG
>JAHWHE010000051.1 GCA_019323495.1 Candidatus Woesearchaeota archaeon
TAGAAGTGGTTGCTGTTGATTTTAAAGGCAACTGTTTTTACCAGGGACAGGCCTCTACCTGCTGAATTTCTTTTTTAAATCGTATTTAAAATGGATAGTTAAGTATTTATATTAGTTTAGATTTAGTAGCTATTCCCGGGGGGTAATAATGTATAAGATACCAACAGAAGAGATCATTAAAAGACTTGTTGCAAATACTGAGTTTAATGAAGAGCAAGTCAAAGAAAAGATAAAAGCCAAGATGGACGAATTAAGCGGCTTGATTTCTGCAGAAGGTGCTGCACACATTATTGCGAATGAACTGGGTGTGAAACTATTCCAATTAGGCACAGGACTGCTGAAGATAAAGGACATTTCGCCCGGCATGCGGAATGTAGAAACTGCTGGAAAGATAACCAATGTTTTTGACATAAAGGAATTCGATACTGGGAGTAGGAAGGGCAAGGTGGGGAATTTCATAATCGCGGATGATACTGGCACGATCAGGGTAACATTATGGAACGAGATGACAGACAAGATGTCTGGCTTGGAAAAAGGGCAGACAGTAAGAGTAAAGGGCGCATATGTAAGGCAGAACAATACTGGTTTCAAGGAACTGCATTTGAATGATAAGAGCGCTCTTGTCCTGAATCCGCCGGGCATAGAGATCCCTGACCGGGTGAGCGAGAGAAAGCAAATAATTGATCTGACAGAAGATGGGCAAGTGGTTGAATTGATGGGGCATGTTGTAGATTTATACAGGCCTGCGTTCTTTGAAGTGTGCCCTAAATGCAATTCAAGAGTAAGGCAGGACGATATAACAGGCAATTACAATTGTGAACAGCACCAGCAGGTAGAACCTTTGTTTGCGCATGTCTTGAATGTATTGATCGATGATGGAACTGGAACGATAAGAGTAACGTGCTGGAGAGACCAGGCAGAAAGATTGCTGCCCAAGATAGGAGAAATCAGGACAGATGAAGCTTTGTTTGAACCAGAGAAAGCAACTCTTTTGGGCGAAATGATAAAGGTGGTGGGGAGAGTGAAAAAGAACATGGTCTCCAATCAGCTGGAATTGAACGCGATAAACATTGATGCAAAGCCAAAACCAGAGAAAGAGATAGAGAAGCTGGAAAAACAAGTCGCAGAACTAGAAGAGCTTTCTATTGAAGAAGAAGAATTAGAATAAAAAAGTAGAAATAAAAAAATTTAAATCTATTTTCTGATGCAGACCATCTGATGCCAGAAGTTGTGCATTAAAGGCGCTACTGTTGAATTATAGACTGGTTCTGTGACTTCTCCTATGCTGTACAACGCAGTGTCGACTGGCGGGAAGCCTGTATTACAATTCAATGAACAAGTTCTTCCTTCGCTTAGGTCTGCGCATCTTGTGATTCTTCCTTCCTGCACACCGCTCATACAGATTCTGTAGTAAGTAGTTTTGTACGTGCTTGCTTCTAGATACTCTGTCAAGAAGAATCCGCCTAGCGTGGTGAAGTTTGGATCACAGGCAGGAGGTTCGCAAGTAGAATTCAGCGGACCTGCTCCGGGGCCGTTTGTTACTGTGCACGATCTGATGTCAGTAGTGATTCCAGGCTCGCTGCAGATTCTGTATTTTCTTCCATGGCTATTGCTTGTTCCGTGGAAGCCGTACATTGTGGTGCTTGCAGTCGTGTCTACAGGACATACTGGATCTGGAATCTGATCAGGATTGAGTGCATAAGGAGTTACTGTGCTGTCCCGCGAGATTATTTGTGTAGGATTCTGTCTGCAGACTCCTCCGACGCAATTGTTGTTGAAGCAATCACTATTCTGGTTGCATTGCTTTCCAATCGCGCATTTGTTACAGTGTGGTCCTCCGCAGTCGATGTCTGTCTCGTCTCCATTCTGCAGATTATCTGCGCAAGTCGCGACAACACAGATCTTGTTGTGCACGAAATGGAATACTCTGTTTTTCACGTCATGCGCTTTCAGATAATACAGATGAGGTATTACTGGATCTGTGATTTCTATTCCGACATCAACAGAGCCTGTTGGGCAGTCAAGAGTGCAAGTCCTTGCTTCTGTACTGTCTTCACAACTGATAACAGTGCCAGTATAACCATTACCCATGCAAATTCTATTGTATCTGTTCATGTACCTGTATGTATTAGAACCTGGCTGAGCATAGTGGCTCGTCCTTACATAGCCCTGCAATGAGTTCTGACCTGTTGGACATGCTGGTGGATCGCAAGGATATTTCCAAGGGCCTTCGCTAGAATCGCTCTCTGTCTGGCAGTTTGTGACAGAAGCAGGAATTCCTTGGTGCATACAAAGAGTGAACTTCCTGACACAATCATTTCCATAATTATGCATCTCCCATAAATTAGTTCCTTGATCATTGCCAAGTATTGTGTTATAGCTGAAGTATCTTATGTTCCTAATCAGGGCTTGACCTGGGCAGGAAGGATAGTTTACTCCGTCATAATTTCCTCCAAGGTAGCATTGATCGACAGCCATAATTTTCGGCCTTAGTTCAAACTTGCCGTCCCTGCAGATCTCGTGCGCGACAGGCACATAATTCTTAGTCTGAATCTCGTTGTTCTCACAATAATATTCCACTAGATTGGTACCTGCGCAATAATCAGTAAAGCTTGTATTTCCCTTCCTAGTAGTTCCTTTTTGTGTAGGATCGTCTCTTCCGTCGTTTTCTGTGCATGCGTTTGGATCTGGCGCATATTCTATTATGTTGATTGTTATGCTATCGGTTCCAGTTGCGCTATCGCTGTCAGTTCCTGTCAAAGTGATTGTATGTGTTCCTCTAGATAATGCAGTAGTTACTAGATTGTTTCCTGTACCAAGATCGCCGTCCAAGTCTGAAGACCAGGACAGGCTTGTGCCGGGCAATGGACCGTCTTCTGGGTCAGTGCCAGAACCTACCACTTCTACGGTCGCGCCCTCAGTATATGAAACTCCTGTTTGAGGGGAAGTTATCTGTACTGTTGGTGCTTCGTTTGCGCTCGGCTGTTCTATATCGAATATCAATAATTTCCATCTTCCTCCGCTGCAGTCAAAGGTTCCTGCTCCCAGATCTGTGCAGGTATAACCTATTGCGAAGTTGTGGCCATAGCTGAATGTGCTTAAATCGACTGTGAATGAGGCGCTTCCAGTATCTTCACACCACTGGCTGTTCTGTACAGGAGAGCATGTCGAGGTTAAAGGTACCCAGCTGTTTGCATTGCTTAAGACATATAGAGTGTTCCAGACAAAATCGTCTGTAGCTGTCAAGGTGGCGGTCGCAGTGTCTGTTGCGCCCAAGGAAAAATTAGCAGGGCTTAGCGAGAGCTTGCCATTTGGCGCAGTTGCCCAGTCAGGATAGAATATTGTTGCCCGTCCGATTGGCCCGCCAAAAGCTTTCGGCGGCGGCGGCAGGGTCTGCACTTGGCAGCCAATTATAAATAATGCAATAAATACTGAAACCAGAACGATCATTAAAGTTTTCCTCATCATATATCACCTACTTTGTCTTTTTCGAACGAAAATAAGAATTGCTTATATATAAACATTGTTGTGTTTTTTATATACAATCAATGCTTTCTTCGCTTGAATTCGAATACTACTACGCCTATAACTATTGCTGCGGTTATTAATAGGATTGTGATTCTGCTGCTAGTGCAGACGCCCATCATGTACAATGCCTTGCTGATCTTCACTTCGATGATGGCTGCAAACAACAGGACGATTATCGCCAGGACGAGAAGGATGATGCTGTTCTTGAGTATTGGCATGAATTTCTTGATTTCGAATTTCTCCCTTATTATCGCTTTTGACAGGATTCCGCCTGCGATGGCTGCTAGCAGATAGCTGCTAACCTCTGGGATCATGTGGAAAAACATTATTCCAAGATTACAGGCAATCAGGCTGCTTGCTGGCAGGAAACCTGCTGCTTTTCCGGATTGTATGATCACGACTCTAGCGAGTGCTGAAGCGAATATGCTTGCGTTCAATATGAGGATGAGCAATGCGCCGCTGCCGTAGAAAAACGCGAGTGCAAAACAGATGAGCATGACGATCAAATTGTTTTCAAAGATCATGACTATCTCGTTCTGCTGCTGGGGAATCGGCGGGGGGGGAATGCCTTCTAGTTTCTCAGCTATTGCCAGGTTGATCCCTGTTTCCCTACCATAAAGATTTTCTTCTGAAAATATTACAGTGGGATTCATCAAGGCTATTATGAACATTGTGATGAAAACGCCGATGAAAAAGTAAATGAAAAAGTCGATGATTGCCTTATTCCTCTGGAAGAAAGATGCTTTCGCTATGATTTCTTCTCTTGTCTCATATTTGAACAAAGCGTATATCGTCGGAAGGGCCAGGATTATGGTGAATAATATTGTGCTTATGCCGATGAACTGGTGCGCAGCAATCCTGTAGAATAATACATAGCTGGTAGCGAATGCGATTAGCGTGAACAGAACTCCCAGCATTAAAGAATAAGAAGAATTAAGGATTATCTTTCTTGTTGTTATGATTCTTTCAAAAACCATTTTCTCATTTTAGATATGTGTATGCTTTATCTATTTGTGACTGCGACCAACCGCACTCTGTCAAGTGCTGGCTTACTGATTCGTAATCGTATCCTTGCTCTCTTGCATTCTTTATGAAGTCCAGCAATTTTCTCATGTTGGGGTCAAAAGGCTTTGCCTTTGGCATTTCCTGCGCTGGTTTTTTAGGTGCTAAGAACTTATACAAGATGAGCAATAATAATATGATTATCACGACTAATGAGATATAGAATGCATAGTTAGGCTTTGTTTTTTCTGCTTCCTGGACTCGCGCAACAAGATCTTTCATTGCCTTGTCTGACTGTAATTTTTGCTGCTGCAATTGTTCTATAGTATTCTGCATGTTTATTTTTTCCTGCTGCAGTCTGTTGATTTGAGTCTCGTACTGTTGCCTTTCTGCTGATGTGAGTGATGTTGCTGCTGCAGGTTCGCCAGGAACAGCAGGGATGGGGATGTCTGCGGTTGTGGTCGCAGTCGTTGTCGCTGCAGGCGGTGCGCCTAGACCTGGCACAGGTGGCGGCGGCGGCAGACTGATGTTTTGTGCAGCTGCAAATAAAGATAGCATAATTATAATGAGTACAGAAATCAGTAAAATAGGGATTTTTCTTATCTTTCTCACCTCTTTTTTATATTTAAATGCGATTGATATTTTTAAATGTATTGGTTTTTTATATGGGGATGGCTTTTTTAATTAAAAATGAGATCGAGAACACACCTGGCATTCGGATTCTTGTTCGGCTTGCTTAGCTTGAGCTATATAAAACCGAGCAATTATGTTATTTATTTTGCCATTGTCTTGTTTGCGGCATTACTGCCTGACAGCGACCATCCTGAAAGCAGCATCAACAAAAAGATCCCTATCTTCAAGGTATTTTCCTACATCTTCAAGCACAGGGGATTTCTACATACTATATGGATTCCTTTGATTGTTTTTGTTTTATTGTATAAGTTTGGCTATTATCAATACGGCGCTGCTGTTGCAGTAGGATATGGTGCGCATCTTTTATCTGATAGCCTGACAAAAATGGGTATAAATTTCATACATCCTTTGAAGCAGTTAAGAATACAAGGATTTGTAGAGACAGGCAGCTTACTAGAATATCTGATTTGCGGGCTGGTGATCATTGCAAGCGTAATTTTGCTGCTTTTCTGAAAATGACAAAAGTTGAATTCAATCTGGACGAGGATAAATTTTTTGAGAAATCTGTAAAAAACAAGAATTTTCCAAAGAACGATGCTCTCAAGCAAGTCGTATTAAAGAAAATAGCAGCAGAGTTTGAAAAAAATAAAATATATAGTGAGCAAGAAGTCAACAGCAAAATCAAAAAGTATTTTGAAGATAATGTTCTTATAAGAAGAGAGCTTATTAATTTTGGATATATGCAAAGGGATCCTGCAAAAGCAGAATATTGGGTTATAAAATATGAACTATCAAAGGAAGATTTCCTGAAGATCGATAGATTAAAGAGGCATGCCAAAGAGCTTGGGATTATAGATTAAATTTATTCTAAAATTCTTTCAAATAGTTATTTAAATTATATTTTCTATGTTATTATCATGGTCTTGGCACACAAATCCAAGCCATTAACTCATCTCCACTGGACATGTCCGAAAATGCAGAATATTGGGGGTATAAGGCCTATACTTCCTTCCTGCTTGCCATTGGCCACTGGCCAAGCGCCCGAACAGCATTTAAATACGGCCCGGGCGTAATATGGCCTATAAACACAATAAAAATTTAAAGAGGTGGATATTTATGGCAAACAAGAAGATTGAGAGCGTCCAGGAAATATATGAAGAGGGGGTAATTATGGAAGAGCAAGAGATCAAAGAGGATGAAATCATAATCGAGAAAAAAGAAGCGCAGGTAAGTGATTTGCCTGGCGTAGGCCCTGCCACTGCTGAAAAGTTGGCAAAAGCCGGTTTTGATAATCTGATATCTATTGCGGTCGCCAGCATAGGTGAATTATGTGATGCAACTGGTGTGACAGATGCAAACGCGAGAAAGATCATCCAGGCTGCAAGATCAAGTTTAGACATGGGTTTTGAGAGCGGCGATGCATTGTTAAAAAGAAGAGAAAGGGTTCAAAAGATCCAAATCCCTTCAAAGGCTTTGAACGAATTATTAGGCGGCGGCTTTGAAACTGGCGCGATTGTTGAAGCATTCGGCCAGTTCGGAAGCAGCAAGACGCAGATTGCGCACCAGCTAGCAGTGTGCTGCCAGCAGACAGGCGGGAGCGCAGTATATATCGATACTGAAAATACTTTCAGGCCAGAAAGAATAAAGCAAATGGCAGAGGCATTAGAACTAGACTCAATGGAAGTCCTGAAAAAAATCAAGGTCGCAAGAGCTTACAACAGCGACCACCAGATGCTTCTTGGAGAAAAAGTAGAAGAATTGTGCAAAGACAAGAGCCTGAATGTAAAAGTCATTGTTGTCGACAGTTTGACAGCATTGTTTAGGGCGGAATTTATTGGAAGAGGAACTTTAGCTACAAGACAGCAGAAGATCAACAGGCACATGAGAACTCTGGCAAAGATCGCAGACAAATACAATGTTTGCATTTTCGTGACAAACCAAGTCATGGCAAAGCCTGACCAGTTCTTCGGCGATCCTACAGAAGCAATCGGCGGCCACATTGTAGGACATAACAGCACATTCAGAATCTATCTTAGAAGAGGAAAGAAAGGCACAAGGGTTGCTAAATTGATAGATTCGCCTAATATGGCTGAGAATGAGTGCAGTTTCCAGATTACAGAGGCGGGCGTTACAGATATTTGATTATCTTCCGCCGAAATAAATATTTTTTATTTTCTCATTTTTTAATATCTGTTTTCCGCCTGTCAGTGCTATTTTGCCGTCTTCTAATATATATGTCCTGTCTGCGATCTTTACTGCCTGTTTTGCATTCTGTTCGACTATGATGATGGCAACTCCTTCCTTGTTTATTGCCTTTACCTTATCAAAGACTTCTGCCATAGCTTTCGGCGACAGTCCAAGAGATGGCTCGTCAAGCAGCAATAGTTCAGGACTCTGCATCATCGCCCTTCCGATGGCGAGCATCTGCTGTTGCCCTCCGCTCAATGTAAATGCTCTCTGGTCCTGTTTTTCTTCAAGAAAAGGAAATTTCTGGTAAACATCTGCTATGTTTCTTTTCGTAAGTTCATGGTTCGCCATGATGAAGGCGCCCATTTCCAGATTTTCTTTTACTGTTAGATCATCGAAGACCTGCCTTCCCTGAGGAACATAGCTTATTCCTTCATAGATCAATTCATGCGTCGGCATCTTTGTAATGTTTTTGTCCTTGAATACTATTTTTCCGCTGTAGATGCTGCACAAGTTAAAGATGCTCTTCAACAAAGTGCTTTTTCCAGAACCGTTCGGACCGATGATGGCGACAATCTCTGCAGGCTTCACTTTGAAATCTATTCCGTGCAGTATTTCCATTCCACCATATCCTGCCTTAAGGTTCTGGATCTTTAGCATTTTTATTCTCCTAAATACGCTTCCATAACTTTTTTATTTCTTTTTATTTGTTCCGGCTTTCCTTCTGCTATGACTTTGCCGTTATCCATCACTATTACATGATCTGCTATTTTAAGTGTGAAATTCATGTCGTGCTCTATCAACAATATTGTTTCATTCTGTTTTTTCAGGTTAGTCAAGATTTTTGCTATTTCTGTTCTTAATTTTGGCGTGACGCCAGCAACAGGCTCGTCCAGCATCAATAAGTTGTGAGGGTTAAGCAAGACTCTCGCAAGCTCGATCAATCTTTTCTGGCCATAGCTCAGTTCTCGTGCAATCCTGTTCTCGAACTTTCCCATCCCTACTATGTTTAGGATTTGCTTTACTTTCTGTTCCTTTTCTTTTGTTACCTTGTTTTTTCCCAGCACGTTTTTCCAGAATTTCGTATCCTCGTTGTCGATGGCGAGCAAGAGGTTTTCCTTGACTGTAAGGTTGTTGAATAATCTCGATTGCTGGAAAAGTCTCGATATCCCTATATTAGAAATGATTTCTGGCTTTAGGTTTGTGATGTCTTTATCGTTAAAGAAAATCTTCCCGCTGTCTGCTTTTAATATTCCACTGATCAGATTGAAAACAGTTGTCTTTCCGCTGCCGTTCGGCCCAATCAATGCAGTAATTGTCTTTTCCTTGACTCCAAAACTAGCATTATTGACTGCTTTGACACCGCCGAAGTATCTTTTCAGGTTAGTGATTTTTAACATTTTATTCCAGCTTTATTTTTCCGAAAAATCCTTTTGGTCTGTATATCAGGATGAATAGTAAAATCAATGCGTAAATGATCTGCCTCATTGGCCCAACGATCGAGGAAGGGAATCCGATGAATCTCAATGGCTCTGGCAGTAAAACTAAGATTATGGTTGCGATCATTGTTCCTCTTAATGACGCTAATCCTCCTATGATGACGATCGCAATGAGAGGGATCAGCTGCATCAGATGGAAGGATGAAGGATCAATGAATGTTATGTAGTGTGCGTACAAGCTTCCTGCAATGCCTGCGAAAAACGCACCGATTGCAAGAGAATAGCATTTTATCTTGAATGTATTCTTTCCCAAGATTCTTGTCGACAGTTCATCGTCTCTTGTCGCTTCGAGCACCTTGCCGAATGGAGATTCCACTATTTTTTTAATTATGAAAAAGCTGATTAATACTATTACGAAAACTAAAATCAGGAATGAAAGATTGTCAGAGAAGATAAAACCAAAGATTGATGGTCGCGGAATGCCTGGCAGACCGAGCGGTCCTCTTGTAAGGCCTGTCCAGTTCAAGACTATTGCATAGATGACGAGATGGAATGCCAAAGTCGCAAGTGCAAAATAATCTCCTCTTATCTTATTTGTCGGTAATGTCAGTAAGAATCCGAACATCATGGCGCCGATGCCTGCAAGTATGATACAGATCCAGAACGGAACGCCAGCGAGCGCCAGCAATGCAGAGATATACGCTCCGATGCAATAAAATCCGATGGACGCGAGACTCAGCAGGCCTGTGAATCCTATGTTTAATTGCAATGAGAGCGCAAGGATTATATAGATGCCGACCAGGATGAGCAAATGTATCAAATATGCTTCTATCATTTCTGCGCCACCTTCTTAATCCCGAAAATGCCTTGCGGTCTGAATAAAAGAAAAATGAACAGGATGACGAAAGCTATTCCTTCTTTGTATCCAGAAGGAAGGAACCAGATCCCGAAGTTTTCTGCAAAACCTATGATGAAACTGCCGATGATTGCGCCTGGCACGCTGCCTATTCCTCCAACTATCGCACCTGTGAAACCCCTGATCATCAAATTTGTTCCCATTGTTGGTTCCAAGTTCTGTTCTAATCCGACCAGAATTGCTGCGATGCCTGCGATTGCAGAACCGATTATGAAACTCCATTTGTAGATTCTTTCAGAAGAAATGCCTACTACTTCTGCGACCTCTTTGTTATTGGCGACAGCTCTCATTGCTTTTCCCATCTTTGTTCTTTTCATGAACAGGAACAGGATGAAAAGCAAGATCAATGACACAGCAATTATCACGACCTGCAATGGAGTTATTATTGCGCCGAGAAATTCCATTCCCTTTGCAATCTTGACATAACCTATTGTCTTGACATCTGCACCAAACAAAATAAGTATGAATGATTCTAACAAAATCAAAAGTCCAAGACTGCCGACTAGCATTATCAAAGGGCTGGCTTTTCTTTTCCTAAGCTGTTTGTATACTATAAAATCCATACCATAGCCGAGCAGGCCAGAGAATACTATTGCCAATATAACCGAAAGCCAGAAGTTCAGACCCAGCATGCTGAATAAAAAATACATGAAGTATGCACAGAACGCGATTGTTGCTCCGTGCGCGAAATGTATGAATTTGCAGGTAGAATAAATCAATGAGAAGCCAGCAGCCACTAGTGCATAGATTGCTCCTGCAATCAAGCCATTGATTGTCAGCTGCGCGAACATAGACATTTTACCTCTCTTCGGTATTTGGATATTTGTAGCATTTATAAATTTATACATATAGATTCGACAACAAGCTTTAAATACTATTCTCGGTTGATTTATGGCATGATGGAGCTGGTATTTTTAGGAACGAGTAGCATGGTTCCGACAAAGGAAAGGAACCACACTTCGCTTTTGGTTAGATGCAAGACTTATGATGTCTTGATTGACTGCGGAGAAGGTACGCAGAGACAATTGAAGATCAAGAAGATCAGTCCGACTAGGATAAGAAAGATCTTGATCAGCCATTGGCATGGAGACCATACACTTGGCCTAGCAGGCTTGATACAAACCCTCGGCATGAGCAATTATGAAGGCGTTCTGGAAATTTACGGGCCGAAAGGCACAAAGAGAAGCATAAAAGCATTGCACGATGCATTTTATTTCGAAGAAAGAATCCAGCTGAAAGTGATTGAGTGCAAGGAAGGCGAGATTTTTGAGGATGAAAATCTAAAGATAGAATGCGCAGAATTAGAGCACAATGTCCCGTGCCTCGGTTTTACAGTCACTGAGCAGGATAAGAGGAGGATGAATCTTCCTGTTGTAAAGAAATTAGGATTGCCTGACGGGCCTTTGCTGGGAAAACTGCAGCAGGGAAAAAGTATTGTCTGGAAAGGAAAGAAGATATTGCCTAGCCAAGTCACTTATGTTGTTAAAGGTAAGAAATTGGCATACATTGTAGACACTTTGTTGTGCGACAATTGCTTTAAATTAGCAAAAGATGCAGACCTGCTTGTTTGCGAGGCCACTTTCAAGTCAGAGCTAGAAGAAAAAGGCACAGATTCAAAACACATGACTGCGAAACAGGCTGCACAGATTGCGAATCAGGCAAATGTTGAAAAATTAGTGCTGACACATTTCAGTCAAAGATATAAGAGCGTCATTGAGCTTGAAGATGATGCAAAAGACTTGTTCCATAACACAATAAGCGCGCACGATTTCATGCAGATAAAGATTTAATCTATTTCTATTTTCTGTCCGTTCTTCAGGATGTGCACTGTTTTCCCTATGAGATATCCCAGTTCCTTTGCTAATTTTGCAAGAGCCAGCAGCTTGTCCTTGTCACCGTGCGTAGGAATGATGTGCAATGGTTTTGTGTATGCTATCAAATCCCTTAGATCTTCTTTTGCGCCGTGGCCGCTCACGTGGATGTCCTTGAAGATCCTGGCGCCTTTCTGCGAGATCAATTTTTCCAGCTTTTCCCTGTTTTTTATGTTGATGTCCACAGGGATGATGTTGCTTGAGAAAATGACATGGTCGCCTTCTTCTATGGTGTATGGGGTTTCGCCTCTTGCAATCCTTGACAGGACCGCTTTCGGCTCGCCCTGATGACCGGTGACAACAAGAACATATTTGTCTTTTTCTTTTGAGATTTTCTTGAATTTTCTTTTTATCTCGTTGCCGTATCTTATCATTGTTATGTCTTCTTTCCAGTTCACAAGCTTGATATTTTCAGCGGCTTCTACGTATTTTGCAAGGGATCTTCCTGCAAAGACAATTTTCCTGTTAAGTTCTTTTGCGTATCTTATAATCGAGCTTAATCTTGCAAGATGGGAACTGAATGTAGTTATGATAATTCCTTTTCCTTGGTTTGCTGTGCCAAGCATGACGTCTTTCAGCATTGCTTTTGCGACGCTCTCGCTCGGCATCTTCTTGCTTTCCTGTGCGTAAAGGCTGTCAACTATCAATAGCTTGACATTCTTTAGTTTTTCAAGGTCATCAACATTGCTCTTTTTTTCCAAGACAGGAAACATGTCGAACTTGAAATCGTTTGCGTATAGGATGACCCCTGCGCTGCTGTGTATCGCAATCAGAACGGTTTGAGGGGTGCTGTGCGTGACGCTCAAGAATTCTATTGTTATGTCCTTGCTTAATTTGTATTTTGCATTCTTGTTCAATTGCTTTAACTGGTTCTTTAATTTGAACTTATTGTCCTGGAGAATTGTTTTCAGCACTTCTATAGTATATGGGGTGCCCATGACAGGACAGTCATAGTTTTCTGCAAGATATGGTATTGCTCCTAGGTGGTCTAGGTGAGCGTGAGTGCACATTATCAGTTTGACTTTGTCTTTCCAGTCGTCTATTGTGCTGATGTTTGGGATTGCATTCGCTTCTATCAACCGTTTTGCACTGACGATCTCGCTTGCTTCTCTCTCATCCTCAATCTTGATGTAATTGTCAAGCTGCAAACCCATGTCAAGAAGAACAACTTCGTCCTTGATCTTGATGGCAGTCATGTTCCTCCCAACCTCGCTGTAGCCGCCGACCGCCCGTATTTCAATTTCTGCCATTTTTTATTTTTGA
>JAHWHE010000052.1 GCA_019323495.1 Candidatus Woesearchaeota archaeon
AGTGTTATAGTTCCATAGACAATGTCAGCGACAATCCTGTCCTCTGCCAATGGTCTTTGGAAGAAGCCGACGCATTTCTTCACATTAGGGTCTGATGATGCAATACAGTTCTGCATTGGCTCGCTCTGGAACAAGACATCGTTAGGATCTACATCAGGATCTGCAACAGTTATCTCTACATTGATTCCAGTATCAGCCTCATCCAGTATCTGGTCAAGACCTGCCTGTCCGTAAATCCTGACTTCTCTTATTGTTCCTGCGTACTGGACAGCTGTTACAGACTGCATTGCCATGCAGAAGAATAGCGGCATAGTTAAGACTAATAAAATCATGAAAAGTGCTTTTCCGATCAAATAATTTATTTGCTTACCCATCTTGGCAGTATCAAGCTCGCTTTATTCTTGCTCATTTCTGTTTCTTGTCCCAGCAATGCCAATTCCTCGTGCGTTGTTGGTGTCTTGCTCTTCAGCACATAAAACTCAAGGTAATTGTCTTTCTTCAGGTTGTCTTCTGTGACCCTCCAGTTTGAATTGACATCAGCATTCATCACAGCGCCTCCCAATGGCGCAGGCTTCAGCTCGACTTCATCCAATGTGGCTGTCTCGTCTCCCACTTTCCTTGTTGAAGCAGGTATCGTGAAGCCTTCCTCGTCAATCAATTGCGCCCATATCTCGAAATTTCCAGGCACTAATTTCACTTCACCGACAGCAGTGTCTTTGTCGAACACAAGCACGCTGGTCAATGTCTCACCGTACCTGTCTTCTGGTACAAGCGTTATTGTCATGTATACTGTTTCTTTTCTCAGGTCGTCTGTTCCCTGGTTCAATAATGCAACATAATTATCATAAGACAGGCTTCCATAAGGCACACCTGTTATCTGGTCGATTGCTTCTGGCCTTCTTACTTTCAGCCTTGCTTCTTTTGTAACGATCTTCATCAATTCGCCCTCAACATTTGCGCTTTCCCTCACTCTTGTGCTGAACGCGAACTTGTCAGTGTAATAATCCTGTTTTGATAAACTTAATACACCGCCTTCGCAGATAGGGAATTTTCCTATCCATTCGCCGTTTCCGTCAGTCGTTCCCATATACGCACTGTCTTCGCTGCAGATAAATCTTATGTTGACTCCGCCTAGTGGTTCTCCTCCTGCTGTTGTCTTGATATCGATGTCTCCTGAGATTCTCTGACTAGGATTGCCGAACATGTTGAACCTTGAGCCAGGCCCTCCTTCTGAAAGCACATTGAACACGCCCGGTGTCAATGGTTTATTGTTTCTGACATTTGTTTCCAGCGCGAACATCAGGCTGAATCCCTGTCCGTTGAATGCATTCACATCCCTCAGTTCAACGACAACAGGATAGCTCACATCGTAAAAATATCTATATGACTGCGAAAATACACTAAACAATCCCTGGAAAGTGTTTCCGCTTTCCTCTGGCCTCAGAAGGTCTCCTTCTCTAGGAGTGATGTCAAAGAAAATAGGCCAGTTGTTGAAGTAAAAGAAATTTGCATCTATACCATCATAACTGCTTTCTTCATCAAGCATGTTGAACACGAATCCGTAATACAATCCTTGCAGAAGCGTTATCTGAGACATCTCGCCTGGCAGGGTCGCAGGATAGAAATTATGCGTTCTTGGTATAGTTACCAGATTAGTGTAAGTGGATAATATCGTTTTAACTTTTTGCTCTGTCGCGAACTTGCTCCAGAATATCTTGTCCTGGCCTACCTCGCTGTCAGCGATAGGAGGCAGTGCATCCTTGTTCGCGCTGCCGTGCGCGCTGATCATCGCCATTGTATTGTATTCAAGGAAACTCTGGTTCGCCTGCGATCTCAGTATCTCTTTTCCCAGTTCCATCATCCTTTTCAATTGCACAGGCATCTGCACATAATAGCTTTCAAGATTGAAAACACTTCCTCCTTTTGTTATCTTCAGAGGATATATTGCCACAAATCTAACATCATAATCAGTCACAGTTGTCTGGACATTCAATTCGCCTAATTGCTCGATATCAAAGCCCTGCTCTTCGAAAGCTTTCAGGCCGATCAAGCAGCTGCCTATGTTTTCCTTGACATATTCATCAAGCATCTGTTCCATCTGTCTTATGGTAGGAATCCTGACAAAGAATTTGCAGTCAGTGCATCTGTTGGAAGAACGAAGATAATACCAATAAGGAATCCTTAATCCCAATGGTGATGCAGGATTAAAAGTCACTCCGTCGCTTTCAGTAGGATCATAACGGAAATCAAAAGAATTCCCAAAAATCTTTTCAGGCTTGTCGACATCTATCCAGCCAGCTTGCCTTCCCATCTTTTCAAGGCCCTGCCTTCCTACCCTGCCGACGCAGTCTTCAATGAATATCGATACAGGCTGCACCTGCATCGGAACCTTTTTCACGACAATCTCAGGGACAGCCATTGGCTTCTCAACCCTGAAGAAAGTAAGATAGATTATGAGCAAAGCTGCCAGCAGAATTATGATTCCAATGATTATGTAGATTGTAATCTGTCCTCTCTTATTCCACTGTATATGAGCAGTGTCAAGAGAACTAAGTTTCTCTCTAGCACCCCTTCTCATTTCCGTTTGCTTGTAACCTTTAGGGGTTTATAAATATATCGGTTTTTGTGAGGGAAAAATATAGAAGGCGTGCCAAAACATATTTATAGTAAATGCAGTTTAAAAAAAACATGAACCTGATCATCACAATAATTATTGTATTGCTGGTTTCTTATTTGCTCACTTTATTGGCCAAAAAAATAAAAATCCCGGTTGTAGTCGCCCTAATATTCAGCGGATTAATAGTAGGGCTTCCCAGTATAAAAAACACAGTCGTAGAACCCAATTCCCAATTTATTTTTAGCTTGGGCGACATTGCTCTTCTCTGCTTGATGTTTTTGGCAGGCTTGGAAAGCTCTTGGCGTGCACTGTACGAAGAAAGAAAAGACGCAATTGTCATCACTATTTTTGCAGCATTGATCCCGTTCATAATTGGGTTTGCTGTTTTCAAGCTGTTGGGTTTCTCTTTGCTCGTTTCATCTATTGTTGGAATCTGCATGAGCATAACAGCTGAAGCGACAAATGCCAGGGTTCTCCTTGACTTAAGCAAGCTCAAGACAAGGGTAGGTGCAGCCATGATGGATGCTGGAATCTTCGACGACATTCTAGGTTTGTCTCTCTTTATTTTGATAACCTTCCTGCTCAAAGCAGCCTATTTAAAAGAGGATCTCTTGATCGCAGGCGCAATCCTTGCATTCTTTGTAGGGATCATAGTCCAAAAAACCATTGGAAGGAATAAAAATCCAATATTGAAATTTGTAGAGAAATATTTACTCATTCTGCTTGTGCCTTTTTTCTTTATTTCCATGGGCATTCATTTCGAGCCGAGTTCAATTTTTACCAGCCCTTATTTGCTGATAATTATAATCGCGATAGCTATAACCGGAAAACTTGCAGGCACATTTTTAACAAAACCATTTACTAAGTTCAGTTGGAAACAACTCCATTTGATAGGCTGGGGTATGAACAGCAGAGGCGCCATAGAGCTTGCGC
The DNA here is from genome assembly GCA_019323495.1 of Candidatus Woesearchaeota archaeon. GTDB lineage: Archaea > Nanobdellota > Nanobdellia > Woesearchaeales > WJKV01 > WJKV01. Next base: position 3,551 of record JAHWHE010000052.1, read on the forward strand.
TTGCGCTCATTGCATTTAGAAGCGCATTGATCCCTGCTGAATTGTATTCTAGCTTAGTCATTATGGCTCTGACCACTACATTGATATTCCCATTCATTATCTCAAGAATGATAAGAAAAAATCCAAAATTAATGAACTGAGTATTAAGATAAGCTTATAAATCCTTCAAGAATTGTAACTCGAATGATCAATAATAAATTATATCGAAAAACCAGACTGTATGGTTTCTTTATGAAAGTGCTCGGCTATGAGAGGGGAATCAATCATTTTATAGAAAAGATAAGTCTGGACTGTCCAAAAAATTGCAGGATACTGGACATTGGCTGCGGAACAGGGATAATAGGATTGAAACTAATGGAAA
>JAHWHE010000001.1 GCA_019323495.1 Candidatus Woesearchaeota archaeon
CTGCCTCTTGGATTCAGTTTTCCTTCTGGGACATAGTGTGCAACAAGCCTGTCTCCCAGTTTGAGTCTTCTGGCACCGTCGTAGATCCAGATGGAATATCTGTGGTAAAAGCCAGTGTCGAACTCAAAGTCTCTTCTCTGCATCAGTTCATTGAACTGCTTGATCAAGACCTTGCTGTTTGTCCTCAGTACAGGGAACAAGGCAGGCATTTCTTTCCCGGGCAGATTGATCATCTGCTTGTACCTGTCAGCCTCTTCCTGTGTCAGGACAACAGTGTCTGTACAAGTAACTTCCAGCTTGTCTTTTTCCAGAATATCGTATAGATTTGGGCTTTCAGGCAATCTTAAGAGATAGTCTATGTTGATTGTGCCTTTTGTTTCACTTCCTGGGTGCGTTAGCTCGCACAGCATGTTGAATGTACAGTCCTTGTTTCCGTTTTCTTCATTTGCTTTATTGAATGTGAATTCTTTTACCCTTAATTCAAGCTGCTGGCCAGGACGGAATGCTTGGCTGAATTTGTAATCCAGAAATCCAATGATACCTCTTCTCACAAAAAATCTTCTTATTGAACCAAGGATTGCGCCATCAAAATAGTCTTTTACCTTGCTCTTATGATGCTGTTCAAAATACTGCCTTGCCAAGGTCTCTGCCAGTGCAGCGATGTAATTGCCGTGCAGTATCGGACCTTTGATGTCTCCTGTGAATTCCGGTGAATCAACCTTGTGGACTATATTGTGATCGTCTGTAAGAGTTGACCATGCATCAAGATCTTCTTGTGTCGGTGCGAATTGAAGGACGCCTTTTTCAGCATCGATTCTTACCTTGTCTGCTATGTCTGCAGGCAATTCATCAGGAACTTCTATTTCTCCTATAGGTTCTTGTGCGAAATCTGCAAATTTTTTAGATAGAACAGATCCTAGAACTTGCTGTAATGCTGGGTCCACTGTATATTCACTCATCTTACAATATTTGTCTTGCAGGGTGATTTATAAATCTTACGCACGATTTTATATATTACATATATTGTATAGCGGATAAAATGGCAGGAAAAAAGGTATTGCTGGCTTTTGCAACCTATGAAGGCCACAATTATTGTGCAGAACCCTTTATCGACAGCCTGGACAAGCTGACCTATGCTGATTTTGATGTATTAGTAATAGAGACCAGTCCTAGCGACAAGTACAGCATCCTGCTGAAGGGCAAGATAGAAAGGAGCAGGAAACTCAAGAACAGGACAAAGATGATAAGATACATTCCAAAAGATGATGAACAGCCTTTTGATGTCATCTTGAGCGCAAGAAAAAGGATACAGACAGAATTTCTGAAAGGAAAATACGATTTTTTATTTTTTGTTGACAGCGATGTCATACTTCCACCAGATGTTATAGAAAAGTTATTGGAGAAAAACAAAGACATCATTACTGGAGTTTATCTGGTAGGAAAGAAAGTGAATGGAAGGGCAGGCGTATTTCCGGTATTGTATGATTTTGCAAATGATGGCAAAGCAAGGATGATGGCATTGAAAGAAGTCCTGCCTGACAAATTGATCAAGATAGCTGTCGGAGGTTTTGGCTGCACCATGATAAAAAGAAAAGTCATGGAAAAGACAGAACTGAGAAGAGAGGAAAATACAACAGAAGATGTTTTCTTCTATAAAGACGCGAGGGATAAGAACGGGTTCGAGACCTGGTGCGATACAAGCGTGAAGTGCGATCATCTTAATTATCCTATTGGAGACAAAAGAAACCAGTTCTTTGAATGGAAGAGATATCTAGGAGGGAAATAAAATGATGGAAAGAACTTTGATCTTGGCAAAACCCGACGCTGTCCAAAGAGGCCTTGTCGGGGAAATAATAAAGAGGTTTGAGCAGAAAGGATTCAAGATCGCAGGAATCAAGATGGTCCATCCCAATGAGCAACAGTTAGGCGAGCATTATGCAGACGATCCTGTCTGGAAAAAAGAAACAGGGGAAAAGACAATAGCTGCTGCGAAAAAAAGAGGCGAACAACTCAATGAGACAGCAGAAGAGATAGGAGCGAGAGTAAGAAGATGGAACATGGACGGATTGAAGATCAATCCAATCGTAGCAATAGTTTTCGAAGGCTATCATGCTGTCGAGATCGGAAGGAAGATAGTCGGGCCTACTGAACCTAAAGCGGCGCCTCCTGGAACTATCAGAGGAGATTTCAGTGTTGATTCATACCCTGCTGCTGACAAGGATCAAAGAGTATTGAGGACCTTGGTGCATGCTTCAGGAAGCAAGGAAGAGGCAGAGCGGGAGATCAAAGTATGGTTCAGTGAAGAAGAATTGTTCAATTACGAAAAGAAAGAATGGGAGATAATCCACGGAACGTGGACTGCCTGATTTTCTTTTTAATTTATTTTTTCTACAGCATTATCCAGGACAGGACAAACAGGCATGCGAATGCAAATGCTGTCGGCAGAAGCCCTGCCTTTATCATGTCGATCGTTCTTATCTTTGTCTCGCTGTGGACTAATGCGTTAGGAGCTGTTCCTGGCGGAAGAAGGAAAGTCATTGAGACGCCGATTATCACCGGGAACACGAATGCGTTTATTTCTGTACTATAGACAGAAGAAAGTGCAACAAGCACAGGGACCATCATCGCTGCTGTTGCAGTGTTCTGGATGAACTGTGTCAATGCAATGCTGAAGACTACGAGCGCGAAAATTATCAATAAAGGATGCTCGATTCCTGTCAAGCTGATGACATTTTCTGCAAGCCATTGCGCGACACCTGTAATCTGCAAAGCAGTGCCGAGCGAGATCGCACCGCCGATAAGAATGACAACGCTCCAATCTGTGTTCTGCTGGAAATCTTTCCAAGAATATACAAAAGCAAGCATGAGCACTGTGCCCATCAAACCTACTGCTACTGTTGAAAGTCCGTGAAGAGGGGAAGTGAACCAACCGATTATTGTCAGTATCAAGAAGAATGAAACCAATTTTTCTTTCCTTGTCATGCTTTTTAATCTTTCAATCTTGATCTTGATCTTTTTCTTCTGCAGTTTGAAATATAGAAGGAACGATAGGAACAATAAAGCGAGCATGATCAATGCTATCGGAAAGCCAATGACAAACCAGTCAATAAAGTGAAGATTGAGCGCCTGCGCAGCTATCACATTAGGCGGAGAGCCTATAACTGTTCCCACGCCACCGATGTTCGCTGCGAAAGCAACAGCGAGGAACAATGCTATCCTATTGACTTTTGCTCTTTCAACAAGATGTCTTAATATAGGAATCATCAGGATCACTGTAGTTGTATTGGACATTATCATTGAGAATCCAGCTGTTACAAGTATTGTCCAGAAAATGATGCTTCTCTCTGTTGTGCAGTGATTCAGTATCTTGCAGGCGATCCTTTTATCCAGGCCTGTCACCATCAGACCGATAGCGATACCAAAGCCGACAAGTATCAGGAAAAAGCCAGAAGAACTGAAACCAGACAATGCTTCTGTGAAACTTACTGTTCCTGTTGCCAGCAACAATGCAATGCCGAGCAAAGCAGTAATCGCTAAAGGTACGATCTCTATCACCCAGAAATAAATAACTATCAAAAAGATCAGCAGAGTTATCCAGCCTGGAAAACCAAGCCTTTCAGGAGCAGGAATTATCAGGAATAGAACAACAAGGATTATGGCAGGCAGGACAAGCAGTAATTTTTTAATATATTCGTTCATCTTTTCTTTCCTAATCTGACTCCAAGATCAAAGGCTCGCAGATTGTTTTCAGGGTCAGGAACAGTCATCTTGATTGCTTCTTTCAGGTTTTTCTCTTTCAACGGAAGGTAGCCTGTTCCAACTGCCGCGCCTATCAGTATCAGGTTGCCGAAAACCGTGCTACCCAATTCTTTTTTTGCCAGTTCGTGCGCCTTGAAGATGTGAATCTCTTTTGCGAACGGTTTTACTTTTTCTATTATCTGCTTCATCTTTGGATAAGGAACATCCAGAAGATTAGCATAGACAGGCATCTGCGGATGATCATTGATTATGAATTTTGTTTTTTCTTTTCTTGCAAAGTACACTGCTCTTGCAGCTTCCATTGGCTCGAATGCAAGGACGAGGTCTGCGTTAGCCTGCATTATGCCTGGCGAACTTATCTCGTTTTCATCTCCGAATCTTACAAAAGTCGGGATCGTGCCTCCTCTCTGCGCAAGACCGTGCAGCTGGACGCCTCTGACAAAATGACCTTCAAGGTTTGCAGCTCTCGCGATAATAACGCCTGCTGTAAGCACGCCTTCTCCTCCAACTCCTGTCAACATCAAGTCGAATTTCATTTTTGTTCTTTTATTTTTTATTTTTTCTTTGATTTTGTTTTAGGCTCAATCGTATGTATCGCGCCATAAGGACAGACCTGCGAGCATACTGAACAGCCCCAGCACATGTCTGGATTGATCCAATACTGCGGTTCCTGACCTTTTTCCTCTCTGAGCTCTATGATCGCAGGACACGCAAAGAGATTGGTGCAAGTACCGCATTTCTTGCATTTGTTCTGGTCGATCTTGAATTTGATGAATTCCACTCCTTTCTTCCTGTTCTCTCTTTTTGTCAGCAGCCTGCACGCGCCGTTGCTGACTAAAACACGAGGACCTTTCTTGTCTTTCAATTGCTTCAGGTTATCTATCAATTGCTTTTGGCTGAAAGCTGACGAGCTTTTCACTTCTGCGCCAAGTGCTTTTGCAACATCTTCTATGACAACGGGAGGGACTTTCTCACCCATGCCTGTTATTCCGCTCCCCGGATTTGGCTGGTGGCCTGTCATCGCAGTGATGTCGTTGTTCAAGACCACGATCAAAGGCGCTTTTCCGTCATTGAACTTAAGATTTGCAATAGGCGGCATTCCTGCGTGGAAAAAGGTGCTGTCTCCAACAAAACAAATCACTTCCTGGTCGCTGACTTTTGTGATACCGTGGCCTATGCCGATGCTCGCGCCCATGCTGATGCAGAAATTCTGCATGTCATACGGCTCAAAAATGCCAAGTATGTAACAGCCGATGTCGCCTGCAAAAACAGCGTCCTTGCCGAATACTTTTTTCACTGCGTAGAATGTGGATCTGTGAGGGCAGCCCTGGCA
>JAHWHE010000053.1 GCA_019323495.1 Candidatus Woesearchaeota archaeon
GGAAAAGATATTAGGTAGTTCCCAGATTATGATGCCGAGGATCATTGATGCGATTACTGAGGCAGGAAAATTCTTTACAATAGATTTGACGAACATGAACATCTCTCTGAAAGACATCAAAATGAACGGGTAAAAAATAGGGGCCAGGAAATATAATTGAAATGGGCTTAAGTAACTATAACCCCAGAGATGCAATCCAACATTGCCTATCAATTCTAGTATTGAACCGAAAACTGCAAGCGCAATGTACAGGATGATGAATTTCTTTATTTTCTTATCGAATAAAAGATCTAATGTTGTTTTGTTTCCTTTTATGTGAGACAGATAGTCAAACAACAGCCACGCACCAAGAAGCCCGAAATTATACCAGTAAATGCAGCCTGTTGCATACTGCGCAATTGCTATCTTGATAAGAATCAAGCCAATGATTAATGAAAATAATCTCATTTTTTCCTGCCTACTATCCCTATATGGCCTCCAAATCCTACTATCGAAGGCTCTGTGCTGTATTTTAGTTCGAGATCAACCATTTTCTTGAAATTCTTTTTGTTCGACAGAATCTTGTTCATCTTTTTCCTGTCTGCCCTGTTGATCAAGTTTCCTATTGAAAAGATCTCTATGACTTTCAGACCGTTCTTCTCGAACAATTTCCTTAATTCGTCTGGCTTGAAATTGTGTTCTGGATAGTTGAAAGGATAAACTGTGTTCCCTGTTCTTTCCATCTTGCTTATCATTGAAAATCTTTGCTGGCTTATCAGCCTTCCTAGCATTGAGAAATAAGAATCCACTGTTATCATGACATATGCGCCTTTCTTTGCGACTCTTGCAAGCTCTTTTATTGCCTTGTTCTCTTTCATGCAGTACGAGACTGGATCCCCCAATGAAACAACAAAATCAAACGAATTTGATTGCAGAGACTTCATGTTTGTTATGTCCTGCCAGAGAGCTTTTACTTTATTGCCTAATCTTAATTTCTTGATGTTCTTTTCTGCCACGCCCAACATGCCTGATGAAATGTCTGTCAATACAACATCATGGCCTTTCTTTGCGAATTGTATTGCGAATTTTCCTGTTCCGCCTCCTGCGTCCAGAATCCTGCCTTTCTTCTTCGGAAGGTACTTTATTATTTTCGCATCTTCGAGTGCAGCATATAGTTTCCAGATGTTATCAGTATATGAAGCATCATATTCTTTGGCTATTTTTGTATGATATGCTGCTGATTTTGTTTCTTTCATACCTTTTCGTGATGCTATAATCGTATATTAATCTTTTGGAAAAACTTAAATATCCCTGGCCTTTGTCTAGTATAGAGGTGAAATTATGCGATATTTAGCAATCACATTGATTATTATTTCTGTTCTTGCTTTAGGGTGTGCTGTTGAAAAACCTGTAGAAGAACAGACTATAACCAATTTTGAGGAATGCGTGGCAGCTGGAAACCCAGTCATGGAAAGCTATCCAAGACAATGTGCTTCAAACGGACAGACTTTTGTGGAGGAAGTAGAGCTTGCAGACGGAAAATGTGATGGGGAATGCGTGTGCGGCCCTGACGAAGCATGGTGCGAGGCATGGCAGAGATGCTCTAACATTAGGGAAGAAAGCTGTCCAGGAACTGTATATACATATGAACAAGCAAAGGCGATTGCAATCAACAGCGGAATCACAGAAGATCAATTTACAGGAGATTTTGTGTACAATGATTACACACAGACATGGTGGTTCGATGTCAATATTGAAAAAGAAGGATGCAGTCCTGCTATGGTTGTTGATGAAAAAACAGGAACTGCTGAAATAAACTGGAGGTGTACTGGGTTAATACCAGAATAAAATGCCGAGAAAACCAAGAAAATGGGCAAAGGTTGAAGAAGGCGGTCTTTATGGCTGGAAAAAGACAATGTCAGATGCAGGAAGGCATAGGATCTTGAATGCAGCTGTGAAAAAAGACAGCTATGCAACGATTGTAAGAAGATTGAATCAACTAAGGAACATCACCAAAGACAGGAAGACAAAAGAGCTGATGGAAAAAGACATGGAATATCTTAAGAAGAAGCACAGGTAGTAAAAACCTTTAAATACCATCTTATTCTCTTTTTATTTATGGAACTAATGTTTATTCCTGCAAAAGCAGAATTTGACTTGAAGGAAATCAATCTTTCTAAATTGAAAAAGCTGCCGAAGAAATTAGGATTAGTAAGTACTGTGCAGTTTGTTGATGAGTTAGGGAAAATAAAAAAACATCTTGATTCGCACGGTTTCTCGTGCGTTATTGGCGGAGGGATACTTGGGTGCAGAGTTGAAAAGGCAGAGAAGATTAAAGCAAAGGTTGATGCTTTCTTGTTTATTGGAGGCGGAATGTTCCATCCTTTGGCATTGCGTAAATTGGGCAAGCCGATCTATCTTGTGAACGGAGCAGAAGTCAAGGAGAACACGAACATTAAAAAAAACTGGCTGAAGTTTCTGCACGCAGACAAGGTAGGGATCATAATCAGCACAAAACCAGGGCAGTCGCATGTCAAGATTGCAGAAAGCATGAAAAAAACCCTGGAAAAGAAATATCATGATAAAGAATTTTTCTTGTTCTTGTGTGACAATGTTGCAAAAGAACAGATGGATAATTTTCCGTTCATAAAAGCTTGGATCAATACTGCCTGTCCAAGGCTTGCAGACGATTTTGATGTCCTAAATTATGAAGACCTGATATTTTTCTCTAAAGAGCAATAGAAACATTTTTATACCAATATCTTCTATTTATTCTAAAAATGGGTGTTAGTGCGAGCGAGTTAAAGGAGTTTGCAACTGTTTTTGTCCAAGCTATTCATTTCCATAATGCGACAAGGGCAAGAGTCAGAAGAACTATACGAATTCTAATACGGGATTTGAAGAAAAAAATGAGTCAGATAGATCATCTGCTGGAGCTCATACATCAGCAGGAATTGGATGTTAATCCTGGTTTGATCAATCAAGCAGAAGATCTTTTAGAAGAAGATCATGATTTCTTGGAAATCCTTGAAAAGATTGACGAAGCTTTAGTGAACATGCCTATGATGGAAGAAGCAGAAGATGTCAAGGCAATAAGGCAGGCAAACGAAGATGCTTATGATGCATTGAAGACTGCTCACGATACAGCAGTAAGAGAAAAAAGAAGAGCTGCTGCAGAGCAGTTGAAAGAAGCAAAAAAATCTGCAGAAGAAGCAGAAAGAGCTGCTTGAATTCTTAAAAATAAAAAATCTAATCCAGTATCGTAAAACTTACAGCACCGCTCATCGCTGCATAGCTGCCTACTATCAAAGCCTTGAACAACAATTCTCCTGTTCCTGGCCATGCTGCAAACAGCACTAAACCTAAAGCCTCCATCGCAAGGCTTATCAGATACAATTCTCCTAAACGCCAGAAAACAAAGATCTTTCCTCTTTTAGAGATGTGGTCTTTCTCGTTCTTGTAGATCAATAATGATGATAGAACCAAAACAAAAAGCAAGATGCCTATTATGTTCAGCCATGACAAAGTTTCTGCCCTGGTGGAAGCGCTAAGTAATCTTTCTCCTATACCAACACCAAGAAATGCGCCTGCTGCGCCCCTTACCAATTCCAAAAGATATTTTCTTGCTGTCAGCTTTTGGACGCCCTTGGCAATTAATTTTTCTTCTTTTCCTAATTCAAGCTCTTCCTTTTCAATAGTTTTTTCTTCTTTTGCAATCCTGCTTAGTTTTCTGTCCATACTGTCCAGCTTATCCATAACAGTAGAAAGAGTTGCTTTTGACCTCTTTTTTGCCTTCTTTGCCATCTTAATCCTTGGCAGCTAGTTTGATGTCTCCCCCTTGGACTGTTTTCCTACCAGAATGCTTTGCAATCTTGACTGCCTGCTCGCTTATTTCCTGCGCAATCTCTTCCAGGATGTCTGCAAATGTTCCTGCTGCAGAATCACTTACTCTTTCAGCCCCTGCACCATTTAGTATCCTGGCAGCAGACGCCTTCGGAATAGTCCTTGATCTTTTAGCCATTTATCATCACCACCTCTGTTTTAATTGCCTTAACCATAACAAGCCAATCCTTATCATGATCTTATTGAACTTGTCTGAAACTTTATAGTTCTTTTTGTAAAGATCGTACTCAATCATGCCCATACTTTTCATTGGTGTTAGAATTCGGTCATAGAACTGCCTTTTATTGTATGAAATCTTGGGTTTTTCAGAACGTTTAAAAGGGTCAAGCTCTTCCCTATCATCAACTAGGTCGCCATCGTGCAATTTAGTTGCAAACAACGACATTTCAGTTTTACCCATCAACCCCCCATTATCCTGCATGCGTTTCAAAAGCAGCTTCGCGACAACCCGTTGCCTTTCAGTTGGGAAGACAACCTCAAACACATCGTCAGGCAGGTTAAACCTGTCGAACAATATTACCATATCACTATTCTTTAAACTGCATTAATATATAAAATTATCTAAAATCCGCACCAGTGTACAGTTTTGTATACTGAGTTATGGGATAGTAAAGAATAGTAAGTATTACCAGCGGGTAGTGTTTAAGTGCAATTTGGTATTCACGAAATATATCTGGCCGTGGTCCCTTCTGTTGTAGCTGTTTTCAACAGCTTCTATTTCGCCAAGAAGTTTTGTACCATTTTCGCCGTTCTTGCCTGCATTATAAAAGACAATAAAGAATCTTGCATCTTCACAAGCTCTTTGCTCTTTAGGGAACCATTCTGCCTTGCCTCTCTCATGCTTAGTTGCATCTATGATCTCGCATAAAGTATGGCTATTGCTTCCGTTAAACGCATCTGCAATAGAAGGCTCGTATATCCAGCAACGGCTGTATCTTCTTTTTTTCTTTGCAGTAGATGTCAGGCTTGAAAAATTTGGGAAAGCTTTAGCTAGCCTGTTAAATAGCTGCTGTGTAAATACATCATATACATCAGGTTGTACGAGCTCCATATGTAACCACCTATAAGGGGTGACTTTTAAAGCTTACGGTCTACAAAAAGCCAACAAATAGAACTAATCCCGACAAATACATAGTCAAAACAAGTATAAAAGCCTTCCTCAGATAGCTTTTTAAACAAAGGTGCCAAATGCCAAAATAACGGGCCTGTGGTCTAATGGCATGACGCGCCCTTGGCTAGGGCGAAACTCCGGGTTCGACTCCCGGCAGGTCCAGTCTTTATTCTATTTTAATAGGTAAGCCATCTGCAAGCACATAAGCACTCTCTTTGATTCTCATTGATCCGTCGCTAGCCATGTTGATTGTTCCTGTTACTCCAGATACTCCCTGGATCTTGAATAACTCCTCTTTGACTTTTTCAACATTCAATGAATCAGCATTATCGATTGCTTCTGCTAAAACTAAAACTGCGTCATAAGTAGGGTAAGAAGCAAGATCCAATATTGCTGGCCTTCCTTGTTCTTCAATAAACTTAGTTGTAAATGTTTTACTCGGCTCTTGGTTTTTTGATGCTTCCCAATATGCAAAGATAGTTCCTTCTGCACAGCCTGCAGCAGCTTCTTGCAAAGATGGACTTGTGACTGTTCCTGTTGTATAGAATTGTCCTTCAAAACCTAATATTCTTGCTTGCTTCATGGCAATCCCTGTTTCATCGTAACCTAGAAGAAGGATTGCTTGAACATCCTTATCTATCATCTTAGCTAATTGTGTTTTGAAATCCTTGGTTCCTGCAGAATATGCTTCACTTAAAGCAATCTCACCATTATAATTTTCTTTGAATTCTTTTTGAACCAAAGGCATGAATAAATCACTATTCCAATACAATACGCCTACCTTATCAAATCCTGATTTTTCAGCATTCTCTGCAAGAGCTTCTGCAATACTTTTAGAGTCTGTTGCCAAGCAAAATACATTATCGTTTAATCCTGCAAGTTCACTGTTACAATCTAGTGGATCAATCAGAATGACATCATCATTCTTTGCACCATCTGCTAATGCAAAAACACTTCCGTATGTATTGGCTAAGATAAACTTAGATCCGTCAACATTGACTAGCTTATTGTATGCTGTTACTGATTTTCCAGTATCATATTGGTCATCTTCAATTATTAATTGAATTTGTTTCCCATCAATACCTCCGTTTGCATTAATCTCATCTACTGCTATTTGAGCAGCAACAAAACTATCAATGCCTAAAACTGCGCTTTGTCCTGTTTGAGGTCCTATCCAGCCAATCTTTATTGTCCCTTCCCTTTTAGGAAACGAATACAAGCTAATTGCTGCGATTAGGATTACTGCGGCAATTCCAATGTAAATTTGTTTTTTGTTTGTCATTTTAAACCTCGTCTTCATAAGTTAGTAGTGACAAATCAAGTATATATATTCTGGTGTCCCTTTGGGGGGCAACAATAGAAAATTTTATATAGCGGCAAGACAAACCAATGGTATGGAACTCTCAGACCTGAAGAAAATCGGCCTTACAGAAGGAGAGATTAAGCTGTATTCTGCCTTATTGGATCTAGGAGAATCCACAAGAACAGAACTGGCAAAGAAGTCTGGCATTTCTCCGTCAAAAATTTATGATGTAGCTAACAGATTACTGGAAAAAGGAATCATAGCTTCTGTCAAGAAGAACGGGGTGATTCATTTCAGTGCTGCTGATCCTGAAAGAATCAAGGACTTTATCCAATCCAAAGAGCAGGAGATTGAAAAAGAAAAGAAATTGGTTGATGAAATGCTGCCTATTCTATTGGCGAAATACTCAAAGACAAAGGAAGAGACAGATGTTGAGGTTTTCTACGGTTGGGAGGGTATGAAAACCATCTTCGATAACAAAGTCAAAGAAATGGATAAGGGAGAATCAGAGTACATTTTTGGAGCAAGCAAGGGCTATGACAGCAAACAGGCAGATATCTTCTTTAGCCAGTACTATCTCAAAAAAAAGAAAAAGGGTTTTGGAAGCAAGATAATCTTTAACGAGGATGTAAGAAAAAATACCAAAAGAACATCTATTTTTAGAGAGAAACCAAATGAGATGAGATTTCTCCATCAAGACACCTTTACTGAGATTAATCTTTACAAAAATACTGTTCTTATTATAATGCTATTAAAACAGCCAATTGTAATCAGGGTTAAGAATAATGAAGCAGCAGTTTCATTCAAGAAATTCTTTGATACTCTTTGGAATATGGCCAAACCTTAAAGGCAGGTCCAGTAATCTTTATTAATTAGTTCTCCTAGACTGTTTTAAAATGAAAAGAGAAATATTTACTCTGTGCGGAAGCACGAGATTCATGGCTGAATTCAAAGAAGTTGAAAGAGCTTTGTCATTTGAGGGAAAAATACCATTGCCTCCTGCGATCTATGGCAAGGCAGAAAAAGTAGAATATTCTGAGGAATTGGCAAAAAACTTGTTTGAACTGCATCAGGACCGAATAAGGATTTCTGATGGAATATTTGTCATAGATGTCGGCGGATACATAGGAGATTCCACTAAAAAAGACATTGAATTGGCAGAAAAAAACAATATAACAATCAGATATTATTCAAAAGAGAAAGATCACATAAAAGAGACATTAGATAAATTAAACAATTCATTCAGGTAATTCTATGTTCTTCAGGGTTCCAAAAGGGTCCAATGATCGGCAAAGTCCATCATCCTATCTCTTTTTTCCAATATAATATGTGGTCTTGTAATTCTTTTCTTTGTTCAATATATAAGTTCCAGAATAAATCGTCTTGAATTCAGGCTCGAATAAAGACAAATCAATGTGTCCATGAATAACAATAAACCCGCCTTTTTTTAGCATGGACTTAATTTTCTTGATGCCGATTTTTACCTCTTCAGGCGTATAATAGGATCCTGCTCCAAATGAAAAAAAGCTGGATATTATGTCGTACTTTTCCCTTGTTTTGAAATTTAGAAAATCTACATGGACGAATTTGCATTTCGGAAATCTTTTCTTGGCAATTGCCAGCATCTTGGAAGATAAGTCAAGATTTGTTATGTCTGCAAAACCGTTTTTTAGAAACACCCCTGCAGCCAGGCCAGACCCGCATCCTATGTCTATTATTTTTTGATTTGACGGTTTGCAGTGCTTGAGTAACAGGCTGATTGTAAATTTCATTGCCTTCTCATTATGCTTTGCTGCTCGAACATCTCTGTCATATTCATGAGACCAATGATCATATAATTTTTGCATGTCCTCTTTATTGTAATCTGTTGGCAGAAAATAGTCTGCAAGGTATTTTACATAGGTCCATCTCCATTTGCCGTATTTTATATGAACTCCTTTGATACGTTTATCTGGTTTTTTTAGCTTAATCCAGGACGGCCGGATTTTATTGGTTTTATCATACTCTATTTTTATTCCTGGATCTACTGATTTCTTAAGAACTGATTTTATTCTAAGATTCGGCATAAATATAATAGCGAATCTTAGGCATATATATATTTATCTACTCATGATTCCCGGCAGATCTATTAGGATTTCCTATTCTGTTCTCTCTGGAAGAAATCGTACATGTTTAGGGCTTCTGATGAAACATTCAAGTCATCTACTTCTGTTAGGTACTCATACAAGACATTAACTGTCCCTTGCCTTCGCGCAACTGCCTGCAGCGGAGGATACTTCCAGTCATGTTCATCCATCAATAGGATTGAAATGTCGTATGCAGATGCAGCACCCATCAAAAGACAGGCATGCCTGTCCCAATCGCGATCGCCTGGAAAATTGACAACAAGAAGATCGTAAGTAGCTATATTCGAGAATTCTCGAAATGTATCGGTTCGGAAAACAAATTCTCTGTCAGGGCGCGCTTTTTCTGCTCTTTTCACAACACCTACCAGCTCGGGTGTTTGACTGCCGCAAATTAATACTCTGTTTATTTCTATCCGTTCTCTGCTGCCAGCAGGATACTTGCTTACTATATTCTTTTTCTTTACTGGCAAATCCGGCTTTGCCTTCAATAAATCAATAGCCTCATTCAAATTTGTAAAATAGAAACCTGCAATCCGTTCTAGGGAGGGGTGTTTGCGGCCTTCATCAACTGCAATCAGATTATTTCCATAAGTAGCTACTGCACCCATCTCCACGAAACTCATGACTCCGGGATGGAATGCCAGCGCAATCCTGCATTTTCTAGCCATATCGAGATTATCGCATACTAATTTAGCCACAGAAGACTGCCTTTGATTTCTTGGGTCTGCAAATGAAAATTCGGGGAGAGCAGCTATGATTCTATCTCTGAATCCGCTGTATGATCCTATAAGATAAATGCTATTTTTCTCCATTTTGAAAAAAACTAGCAATGAAGATATAAATCTTTAGTTTTATTTATATAAACTAGGAGTTAATTTTTTGTTATTTTCACTTTCTTTCCGATCAAGCTTTCATCAAATTTCATGACATTTGTCTCTAAAACATACAATGCGTCTTCTTTTGGTGTGTAGTGAACGCACGGATCTTCTTTGCAAGGCTCTGCGTGCAAAACATCTACAATTACAAGATCAGAATTGATGAAAACCATGTCTAGAGGAATGAGTGTGTTTTTCATCCAGAAGCTGTGCTTTGCCTCCTTGTCCATTATGAACAGCATTCCGCAGGAAATGCACAAACTTTCCCTGTGCATCAAACCTTCCTTTCTTTCAAGCGGGGTATCTACGATCTCAACTTCAATCAATTCTCCATCTATCTCTACATAGGCTTTTGTCGTGCATCCTATAAGAAATATTGTCGCGGTTAAAAGAACAATTAGTAGTATAGCTATGTATTTCATTTTTCAAGCGCATCTGCAATCAAATGAGCGATGTCTATCTTGTTTGTGGCTCCGACTATTGTGTTTGTTGTTATCACAGTCGCCCCTGCTTTTCTTAATTTCTGCAGTGCGCCTTCAACCAAAAGTCCGTGTATGCCAATCGCTGTGAATCTTTTTCCTCCTAATTTCTTAAGGTCTTTTATTGTTTCCAATATAGTATGACCTGTACTTATGATGTCGTCAACCAAAAAGATGTGCTTGTTCTTCAAGTCCATCTTCTTGTTCAATCTTACTTTTACTTCTCTTGCACCGTATCTTGTCTTTTGAAGTATTGCACTTTCGCAGCCAATCTTGTGCGCAGTCTTTTCTGCCCATCTATAGCTTTCCCAGTCAGGACCTATGATGATCGCATTTCCGTCATGCTTCTTAATGTAGTCTGCGATCAAGTCGTTGGCTGTCAGTGATTTTGATCTGATTGTAAACACATCGTACATTGTCTTCAAACGATGTAAGTGTGGATCCACAACTAGTATCTTATTAAGGCATTCATTCATCATGTGAGCAACAACCTTGATGCTTAAGCATTCGCCAGGATGAAATTCCTTGTCCTGCCTGAAGTATGGAAAATAAGGAGAAGCGAGTGTAACTGATTTTGCACCTAGATGTTTTGCAGTTCTTGCTGCAAAGAATACTTCCATCAATTGGTCGTTTATCGACATCTTTGTCTTTTTGTTGTTATAGAAGGACTGGACAAGGACAATGTCCTTTGCTTTAAGTTTTTCCGTGAATCTAATGTTCAATTCCCCGTCTGGAAATTTCTGCACTGATAATTCAGAATATGTTTTTCCCAATATTCGCGCGATACGTTTTGCGATGTTTGTGCTGTTTGAGCATCCTACTATTATCATTTTACCTCTTTTCTATTTTTAACAGAATTTGAGGTATATAAATATTGCGAATATGAGGTCGCCGGAGGCGGGATTTGTAAGTAGGATTCCAAGCACTAGATTTAAATACCATGTCCTTTACTTCTATGTTATGTTTGAGAAAGACATGATGGACATTGCGATAAAAGCCGCAAAAGCAGGCGGAAAGATATTGATGAGTCATTACAAGAAAGAGCATCACGTGCATTCTAAAGGCCCGCTCGAGATTTTTACAGAAGTTGATGTTCTGTCAGAGACTGAAATTAAAAAGATTATCAAAAAGGCCTTTCCAAAACACGGAATTCTCGGTGAGGAAGAAGGAAAGACAGAAGGGGACAGTGACTATGTTTGGATAATTGATCCTTTGGACGGAACAAACAATTACCAGAATCAAATAGATTTCTTTAATGTGTCAATTGCAGTTGCAAAAGGCAATGAGCTGATTATAGGCGTGGTTTATGATCCTGTCAGAGACGAATTATTTGCAGCTGAAAAAGACAAAGGAGCAACATTGAACGGAAAAGAGATAAAAGTGAGGCAAAGAACCGCGCTAAACCACTGCATGCTTGCCACAAACCCTGCATCAACATTGAACAAATTCAAGTCTGTCCAATACAGGAGATTCTGGCACAAACTGAGAGCGCCAAGAATCATCGGGGCAAAAGCACTGGAACTTGCATATGTTGCTTGCGGAAGATTGGACATATATTATAATACTTCAACTTTTCTTTGGGATGTTGCAGCAGGAATACTTATTATCAGAGAAGCGGGAGGGGTAGTGAAGAAATTTGACGGCAGCGAATGGATGATTGACGATAATGAGTTTATTGCCACAGAAAGAACACTTTTACCGCAGATTTTAAAAATAATCAGCAGGTACTAGGAAAAAATGATAGGAAATAGGGTGTTTTTCGGGAGGCCTAAATTAAACCAATTAGTTGATGCTGGCTATTATCCTGTTGACATGCATTTTCATACAAAATACAGCGATGGAATAAACAGCGTGAACGGCATCCTGAAGAAATGCAAGAAAAAGAACATAGGCATAGCGATTGCCGACCATAACGAGATAAAAGGCAGTTTGCAGGCCATGAAACAGAAAGATGTTCTTGTGATTCCTGCGACCGAATTAAGCGTGCTTGAAGGATTCCATTTATTGTTTTATTTCTATGACCACAATGAGATGAAAGAGTTTTATGACAAATATGTCAAGAATTTCAAGACAAAGTATCCATTAGGAAGATTGCCAGTTAGCATGGCAAAATACATGGAGCTTGCAAAAGACTATAATTGTGTTTATTCAATAGCACATCCTAGCGAGAAATGGTTCCTGAATTTTGCAAGGGTGATGACCAACAAACAGCTGTTCACAAGGCTTGGAAAAGTCATCAACAAGCTGCAGGCTATTGAAGTGATATGCGGTCAGGTAGGAAGATGGAGCAATTTCCAGGCAACAATGTTTGCTACGACGCTCAACACCATGATAACTGCAGGAAGCGACGGCCACGGAATAAGCCCGTTGGGAAAAGTTGTCAGCTGCGCTTTTGGCGATAGTGTAGAAGAACATCTAAATGCAGTGAGAAACAAACAGAATATCGCAGTCGGCCTGCCGATAACATTACCCAAGAAAATAATAACAAATGTTGCACCTGTTACTAAATACACCAAGTATTGGGAAGAAGCATTGAAGCCTTGGAACTGGGCAAAAGCCGGCTACTGGCTTGGGAAAACCGCGGGTATATTTGAAGACAACAAGATCGAGATAGATCCAACTACAAATGAGAAGGTGGTGAAAAATGGCAGATAATTGTATTTTTTGCAAGATAATTAAAGGGGATATTGAAACAGATTTTATTTACGAAAATACCAATTATGTTGCATTCATGGACATAAGTCCTGT
The DNA here is from genome assembly GCA_019323495.1 of Candidatus Woesearchaeota archaeon. Classification (GTDB taxonomy): domain Archaea; phylum Nanobdellota; class Nanobdellia; order Woesearchaeales; family WJKV01; genus WJKV01. The sequence goes on from JAHWHE010000053.1 coordinate 12,525, forward strand.
TGCAAAAGGGCATTTGCTTGTCATCCCTAAAAAGCACTATCCTTTTTTCATTGACATGCCTGAGAAGGAATTTGCAGAGATGAACAAAGTGGTGCACAAGCTTGCCATCGCCTTGAAGAAAGCGACAGACGCAGATTACATACATCTTGGGATAGAGGGCATGGATGTCCACCACACACACATACATCTTGTTCCGCGAAAAGCCAAGGACGATCTGGCGACATACAAAAGAACAAAGTATGATGACGGCGAACTGAACGAGTATGCTGAAAAAATAAAAAGCTTTTTATAAGGCTCTTTTTTCTTTGCACTTACAACGCCGCCTTAGCTCAGCTTGGTTAGAGTACCACGCTCATAACGTGGTGGTCCCGAGTTCAAATCTCGGAGGCGGCATATTTTCTAGATAAATTTTATAAATTACTTTGATTTATTTTACCTATATGGACGAAAAACCAGAAAGTTCTCAAGCTACAGCAACGGAATCCTGCTTTCGTGTAATTGTAAATGATAAAGCTTACAATATCCCTTATTCAAAGTTCGTATTCTATCAGATCTTGGCAAAAACACAAGACACGCTTGTTAGATTTGCAAGAAGAGCTACAGAAAGGGGCGCTAATTTTGTAGATTATCGCAATTTCATGATAAGTGGCGTGGCTAATTGCTATTATTGCAAGCGGTTTGAGCACTTTGCTGATTTTGAAAGGGCCGCAAAAATGAATTCTGGTGCTACTTTTCTTCAGGAAGGATGCAGATATCAGAGACCGCCTGAAACTAAAGTAAGAGGTTTGGTTGAATGCGTCATTACAGATTCTTTGCTAGAAGTTCTTGCAGAAGACGGATGCCTTGATGAGTATCACGATCCTGCTTATGTCCCGCTACCAGAACCTGTACAACCTAAAGAAGAGGAAAAAAGATCTTTCTGGAGAAGATTATTTAGAAGAACTTAATGAGATTCCAGAGAACAAGCTACATTAATTCTTTGGTTGCGTAGTGTGTTCCTATTAGAATCGCCAGTCCAATAGCAACAGAAAGCCACAAGCTTAGTTCATAATGATTAGGCAGAAGATATTCGTCCATCAAACCCCAGATGCCTCTCCATAAAGATATGACTGCGACCGCAATAATGATTGCAAAGATTGTCTGGTGATGGTGCTTCATCTTGCAAAAATTTGTTAACATGCAGATTGATAGCCAGAATTCGTATATAAATTTAACCTTCTTTAGGTTTGTTCACATACAATCTTATTTGCGTTCCTTTTCCCCACATCAAAGAAGGCCCTAACTGTGCACAGATATAGATTCTTTTTTCTCCTGAAACGCTGTGCTCATCTTCTACCAAGTTCCATTTTCCTGCAGTCTGGAAGGTGAAAGTCAGGTCGCCTGAATTTCCTCCATGAAGAATGTAAGTTGCAGGCTTGCCTTCTAGCTGGTTGACAATTGCCCAGTACTGGCCGTTGTGTGTTAATTTTTCAAGATTCCTTCCTTTATCATCCATAGGCGCTACTGCGATCTTTCCGTTCTCTACTTTGAACCCCTGCCTGTCTCCTATGTTGCGCAGATGGGTGAGTAAATCGCTAAGATCTGAACAGATGCGCATGTTGTATGTTGGTGCTTCTGGTAATTGTGCCATTGTATATTTAGTGTTATATTTCAAATATTTAAGAATATTGTATATAATCTCTAAACATAAAAAAACAAAAAGGGGTTTCCTGAACCTGGTGAGGAAACTATTCAGGATACCCCCAATATTAGACAAGACTGATTGTTATTTTAGGGGAGCTTCTATTTAAACATTTTGATTTTGTCCACAGGAAAGGATAGCCTAGTATACTAAAAAGTATATTGAGAATCAAAATGTATTTAAATTCCAGGCTCTTTTAAAAATGAAAAGAGTAATGGAGATATTAGATGACTTGGAAAAGAGGTGAGGAAGACAATAGTTCTATGTTTGGCAGATTTAAATCCAGATTGAAGAATACATTTGTATTTGATTATATTTCTCATGACCAAGGCATAAGCAAACGGATAAGGACAGAAAAAGCTGAACTAAAGGCTGAAAAATCAAGCAATTTAAGGAAATTCCTGGAAAATAAGAGAAACCTGTCAATAATGCTTGCTATCGTTGTGGTTTTAGCTTTAGGTATCCCTACTATAATATACAGAGATAACATTGGAGCTGCAATATTTGAACAGGGTGTCGAGAGCAATAGGGTGGAAACACTACCTCCCGCAATAGGCGATGATGATCCTGGAGCAGGTGGAGGCACAACAATCCCTGAAATTCCTGGCACTGATGACAGCGGAGATGCTGCAGCAGAGCCAGTTCCTGAAGAAATTGTTTCCACAGGCTTTGGCAGAGGAACAAACAGGGGCAGCAGCAGCACCTCAGGAAGCTCTACAAGCAGCATCCCTCCAGGTCTCATAGGCAAAAAATTCTTTGCTTCCTTTTTTGGATTGTTCAGCTATTTCAAAGACGGGATGGAAGTATTTGCAGAAGACACTTCATTCACCACTAATTCCTGGATGCAAGTAAGGAAGGACAGCACAAAGCTTGTTGATTTTCAGGCATTGTTTGAGAATGTGGATGTTAATTTATCAGAACTTAACATTGAATACAATGAGACACAGATTGCTGTTGACTTTTCAAACATTCCTTCTGGCCACGTAGGCGATGCAGTATCATTGTATCTGCCTGATAATGGAACTGGCTTGTATTTCTGCCCGAATGTCACGACTTTGAGCCAGGTTAATATCAATTGTGGCAATGTGATTGTTTTCAACCAAACAGAGATAGAAGCAGGAACCACGAAAGACGGAGTGACTGCCAGCACAGACGGAAATTATTACAGGATAGATTATACTTAAAATGAAACTGATTTATATTTTAATTTTGATTCTTTGTATTGCTTTGATTACTGGGTGTCTTGTTGTTGAAGAAGATAAATTACAGCAGGAACAAGCCACAGAAGACGAAGACAAGATAATGCTGCCTCCTCCTGAGCCTGTTATTGAAGAGCCTCAATTAGTTGTGGAGCAGCCTGTACCGTCACCAGAACCTGTTGTCCAAGAAGAGCCGCAGATAGTTGTAGTAGATGAGCCTATTGCAGAAGAAGTGCAAAGTGTTGTTGAGATAACAGATGAAATAGAAGAACCGATTGAAATTATAGAAAATATCGATACAAATTCAATTCTTTACACAAAGGCAAAAGGAGGAAGCCCTTCACAGATACTTGCCGGCAAAAGCGCGCTAAAGCCTCATCTGATCAATACGATTTATACCAATAATGTTTTAGATTCAAGAGGAACTTTCAGGATGGCTGTTGTTGACACAACTGACAAGGATTCTGATTTGTCAGGCGACAGGGTAGAAGATGTGTTCATAGATTTCAGGTCGAAAGAAGGAAACCAGTTCTATGTCCAGGAGATAAGGACAGACAAGAAAGGAACTAAATTCTCGCATTTTGGAGGGGTCGCATTGAACAAAATGATTTACGGAGACACTGGCATTGACACTGAACTGAATCCCAAGACTTTTGCGTACATATCTGTCTGGGGAAAGACAGACCTGTACAAGAACGGGCAGTTCTTTGCAGCAGATGTTCCTATCCACATCGCGGTTGTGCAGGGTTTCAGGGACGATTTAACGCACAATATAACAGCTGTTGATCCTGCAAGCATAGAAGCTTATCTTGTAATCCCTGGCATATATAGTGAAGAAGAACCAGTTGTCATAGACGGACTTCCAGACGAATTCCTGCACGTATATTTCGAGGGAGTTGGGTTGTTCAAGGAATGATCTACCAGATCACAATAACCAGAACGCCCATAATCTGATTGAATCTTATCTTTATTCCGTCATCCACTTTATTGTTGTCTCCTTTTGTTATGAAGAAATAGCCTTGGTCGTCTTGCCCTATCTCGTGCACTCTGTGTATGATGACTCCGTCGAAATCTTCTGTCTTGTAAGCTATGACATCTCCTACCTTGATTTGTTCTGGTGATTCTGGTTTTATCTCGACGCCGTGCGATCCTATGTCTATAAGAGGGTCCATGCTGTTCGTGTCTGCGAATCTTGCCCAGGAAGGATTGTCAAGATAAATAACGACCCTGTCTTTCAGCACTGTGATCTGCTCTTCTTTGATCCAGTCAGAAGGAGAGGGCTGATCTTCGCCTGAAAGCAATAGCTGTTTAGCAGGAATGTCTGTATCATCGCTCTTTGCAATCTGTTTCTGCACCTGATTATTTGATTCGAATGCAATGACAGAAACAGTTATGCTTATTATGAATACAGCCACTAGTATCAGTAATAACTTCACCTTGCCTTCCCCCAATCGTAAGTACTTAAAAGTAGTATCAATATTTAAATCTAGCGAATTTTATTTATAAAGAAAAGGAAAATTTCGATTAAATTTATATATTCGGGTGGAAACAAGGAAAATTATGAACCATCATTTCGAGCTTAAGAATGCAGAGCTGGTGAAGCTGAATGACATGTTCTTTCAGTTCACAAGGATGTATGCTGACTACGCAAACAGCATCTA
>JAHWHE010000054.1 GCA_019323495.1 Candidatus Woesearchaeota archaeon
ATGTCAGACGAAGCGCCCACAAAATTCTTGAGATGCACCAAATGCAGGCACACATGGCGGGAATACTAGCTAAATACATTGAAGGCAACAAACTGCAAGTACGTATAATCCCTAATTCTAGCAAGAATGAGATTGTAGGTTGGGATCCAGAAAAGAAAGAGCTCAGGATAAAGATAAATGCCCTGTCTGAAAAGAACAAGGCGAACACGGAATTGCTTAAGTTCCTGAAAAAAGAGCTTAAACGCCCAGTCGAGATAGTAAAAGGATTAAAAAGTAGAACAAAGACTATTTTGATTCATTGAAGTTCGTCTTCTTTATCAGAAAGATCTTTAATATGAACAGGGTCTTCGTTAAAATCAAACAGATTTCTGCTATTTATCATTGCTTTGTAACTTATCTTTGCCATTTCTATGCACCTCTTTTTTCACTAGTAAAAATCTTCTTCAATCAAGAAGCGATTGAACATGTCTTTATTGCGGGTGCTCGCGATGAACAGGTCATAGCAATCCCGCGAACACAATATTATTTCATCTTCGCTATTTGTTGCAACATTTCGTTCCTTGTCTAATCCTGAGGCAATCCCTTCGTCAAACGACAACTTTTTCCCGCAAACATAGCATTCGTTCTTCATTTCCTCACCAGCAACCCTAAGATACAAATTCGTTATGTTTTTTTACTAAAATTGGAAAGGGTTCGAGGTATTTAAATTAGATTAAGATAAAAACTATAGTTTCTGTTAACTTAATTATCTGATGGAAAATTAGATAAAAAACTCTCTTATTAGAAAAACAAGGCTGTATTCTGTCTGCTAAAGAAAAAAGCTCCATAAGAAATTTTGCAGAACACCATTCCTCAGTCGTATTATTCCTGTTGAGTTCCCCACGATAGTAAAGAACTCAGGCTATGGTCGATAACTTTGTTATTTTTTGCGTCCAGCTTGACATTGAGAGTATTATACGTGCTAGTGACGACAGTCAGGTTCCAGACCGGAAGATTTTCAAGTTCTTGCAGTAAAACAATTATTTTTACTGCAGATTCTGAAGGATATTTCTCTTTCATGACCTGCCGCAATCTTTCTATTGCATCATTGAATTCCATCTTGACTTCATCCAGAGCAAGCTCGCCCACAACGTGGTGCTCCTTCAGCTTCAAAGGCTTGCTTTCTGTCATATTGATGGTCTTGTCCTGCATCAGCTCAAATACAATCACCATATCTTCTTCCTTGTTATAGAAGCCTATCTGCCAATTACCCGATTCATTAAACTCAGAATCAAGCATGACAAAGAAATGTGCAAGATAGTCTATGCTTTGCTTTTTCTGATTGTATTCTGGACTGTTTAACACAGTGTTATACAATTCGAATACTTCCGCTCTATTTTCCATACTATTCAAGAAAACTCTATGTTATTTAATCCTTTTCACTGCTTTTCGCATAACCTTTAAAAATGGCAATGTGAACAGGCGTCTTATGCTAACAGAAGAATTAAGGCAAAAGCTGGAAAACCAGCAGTACGGCATTGCAGGCAGGCATAGCGCTGTCAAGATCTGTACCTGGACAAAGAAAAGCATAAGGGATGAAGATGTGTGCTACAAGCAACAGTTCTATGGAATAAAATCTCACAGATGCATGCAGATCACGCCGAACCTTGCATGCTGCAACAGATGCGTATTCTGCTGGAGAGATTTAAGCACTCCGACTGCTGCTGAATGGAGCTGGGAAGCAGACAGCCCAGAAGAGATCATTGAAAAATGCATTGAACAGCATAGGAAGCTTTTGATTGGATTCAAAGGAAACGAACAAGCCAACCAAGAGAAGCTTGCAGAAGCATTCGAACCTAATCAAGTAGCAATCTCATTATCAGGCGAACCCACCCTTTACCCTAAGATCAACCAATTGATAAGATTGCTGCGCAAAAGAGACATGACAACATTTCTTGTTACAAACGGCCAATATCCAGAGATTCTTGAAAAGATAGAACTGCCTACTCAATTATATATCTCAGTTGATGCACCGAACAATGAACTGTTCGAAAAGATAGAGCAGTCAGTGCATCCAGATGCCTGGGAACGGTTCAATAGGAGCTTGAATATCATGAAAAACCTGAAATGCAAAAAAGCTCTAAGGATCACGCTAATCAAAGGCTTGAACATGGTTGATTTGGAAGGCTACAAAAATCTGATAGAGAAAGCCATGCCTGACTTTGTAGAAGTCAAGGCATACATGTTTGTCGGCAGCAGCAGGCAAAGACTGACAATCAAAAACATGCCTTATCACGAGGAAGTCAAGGACTTCAGCAAAGAATTAGAAAATATCCTGCCCGGCTATCAGATCAAAGATGAAAAAGAAGAAAGCAGGGTTGTTCTTTTGGCACGGAATTAATTAAATTAAATATCAAAGATCAAAAAACATCCCGTTCCAGCCAGGATTTACCAGCCTTGTTTTTCCAATCTTATCCTCTTTGCCTTCATTTTCATGCAGATGGCCGCATATAGCAAGATTTGGTTGGAATTTTTCAATGAATTTCCTTAATGTTTTGCAGCCTGCGCTGCTTCCGTGTATTTCATCCAGTTTAGTGTTGTGCGGAGGCGCGTGCGTCATGAACACCACTTTCAATTCTTCATACATCTTCTTTAATTTCTGCAGTTGTAGTTCAAATTTTCTCCCTACAGGCTCGAATTTTGGGTTTGTCAATGCAAATCCTCCCCCGCCATAACCGAAAAACACCACCTTACCCAGATGGAAATGTTTTTCATGCAAATTTATTATGTGCGGATACTTCTTGGATGCCTTATCAATCAATTCATTCGTCTCATGATTGCCGTGCAGGACAAGCACCGGCAATCTCAAGTTATTCAGCTCTTTAAAGAAATAATCAAGCTGGTTGCCGAATACGGTCAGGTCCCCCGGACATAAGACTATGTCTGGCTTTTCTTTTTTAATCTTGGCAAGAACCTTCTTGAATACGCCCGCATCTCCGTGCAGGTCTACGAATGCGAAAATCTTCATATTAAGCAATCCTGCCGGCAGGATTTAAAAAACTTTTCATTCTTTACAGCAAACTTTAAATATCTCTGGCCATTAATACAAAGACAATATGGATGACATCACCATAAGAATAAACAGCAGGTCAATAGAAAGGATAGTTTGGATTGTGGTGGTTGTATTTCTCATGTTTTTATTGATATGGACAAACTGGGAAGAAGGGGCAGGAACGATCAAGGAAAAAATAGACAAGGTTCCAGAGATAGAAGAAACCCCAGAACCAGAATTAGAAGAGGAAGTTGTGCTTGAAGAAACGGAAGCTTCTGAAGAAGAACAAGAAGCAGAGGAACAGGAAGAACAGCCTGCTGAAGAAGAGGAAGTCGATGAAACAGCTGCAACTGCAGATCCTGGAACAATTATATTTACGGTTGGCCTCCCTGAAAAGGTTGCGCGAGTTAGCACAGGCGTCAAAAAGACCCAGTATCTTTTGAAAAGCGAAGATTTCGCATCTTTGGAAACAGTATACTTCAAAATAGACAATAACAAGAAGGATTTCATTCCTACAGTCAATGTTTATGTTTACGATAGTGATGACATCAAGAACGACTACATGGAAACAATCACATTCATAGGGGAGAGTAAGAAAGGCAAGATCGTGGAAAAAGTAGAAAGTATCCACATATCCTTCAACGAGCTTGACAAGACAAAGACCTTTGAAGTAGAGCTAGTGGATGAAGGCGTCGTTGTCAAGACATACAAGAAAACCTTTAATTTTGGCTGAATTTTTAGTTTTTTCTATGCGTTGTTAAACACTGTAATAATCCTGCAATACAATTTTGTCTAATTCCTTTACATCCTTCGTGATAAATAATCTTCCTTTTCCGATTGCAACAATCTTCTCTGCAAGTTTCTTGCCGTCCTTATCCAGGTTTAACCCTACCAAGCTCGTAGTGATTCCGTGCGCATTTGCCAAGGCCACTGCACTCAGGGTTTCTTTTTCAGGTTCTTCTCCAACTGTTGGAAGTGCGTCTGTGAGCAAGATCAGGTGCTTTGTCATTTCCTCTGAACTGAACAAGTCTATTGCTTTCTTTATGGTCAATGCCACGTCTGTCTGCCCTCCTGCCTTGATCTGAGTGATTTCCTTAAGTATCATGCCAAACTCATAAGTAGGAAGTAACGTGCTTTTGACATCCTCCCCAAAAACAATAATCCCCACTTTGTCCTTTTCTTCGATTGCCTTGAACGCAAGCGCAATGCCTGCTTTTTTTGCCGCATTTATCTTTTCACCCTTCATGCTGGCAGAAGCATCCAGGCAATAAATGAGTTCTATCTCTCCTTTGCTCTGCCTAGTATGGACTTTCAAATCTTCTTTCAATAATGCAGAATGGCCCCTTCTTACCGCAGTCTTCACTGATTTCTTTATAGATATGTCCCTGTATCTTGCATCTTTTGTGTATTGTTTCACATCCTGCTTGACACCATGCCTGTCAGGCTTCACATGCAGTTTTTCTCCTAACTGTCCTGTAGGCATCATTTTTTCTAATTCTTCTACATAAAGAACCAAGCTTGCAGTCTCGATTCCTTTTTCAGTCACCTGCTGTTCTTCATCGAGCAGACCTTTTTCTTTTAATTTTTCTATTTTCTCTTTTATTTTTTCCTTCAGCTCTCTTTGAAATTCTGGAACCCTTATGTTTTTCTCGATGAATTTAGGATCATAGCCTGTCAATCTTCTGATAAAACGCTCACCGAACAACTTCTTTGCCAGACTGTAGTTTGTTACAAAACGCTCGAACATGGTATCGGGCATAAACCCGCCCAATCCTTGATTAAAAGAATCTGCTAATAATTTTCCGTCTTCTATGGTTTCCTTGTCATTCTCAAGAACACTTTTCATCAGCTCGCTGCCGTAGCCGAGCTTGCCTTCCATTTCTTGCGCTTCGCTGAATTGCTCTATTTCAGCTCTCTCTTCTTCCCTATCACCCAACTTCGCCTTCTTCTTTCTCAGGCATAAGTCCTCTGTACTGCGTATTGCTCTGCAGGAATTCCTTGAATTCTTCGTCGATGAATTCATTCACATCTTTCAAATATTTTATAGAAGGCTTAAGCTTGATCCTGTGCTTCAAGACGCTTATCAGGCTGTTTCCTATGTCATTAAAACTAACTTCTCTTCTTTTTGCGAGATACGCATTGCTTTGCGCCCTTTCATACAAGCCAATCGTTGCCCTCACGCTCGGCTTTCTTTCCAGGTCTTTGCTTTTCCTCAAGGTCCTGATGAATTCCACCATCATGTCCATCAATTTCTCAGGGAATATAATTTCTAATTTTTCTGCACTCTTCTGGATTATTTCTTTTTCTACTTGCAGATTATCAGGATATCCCATGTAAATCAAATCGAAACGGTCCATGAAAACCTCTGACAGTCTTTCTGTGCCTGCGAAATCCTCAGGATTCATGGTGCCGATGAAAATGAAGCTTGCAGGAAGATCAACAGTATAGCTGCCGATTGTCGCTGTTCCTTCTTCAAGGACCTGCAGCAACGCGTTCTGCAGTTTTTCAGGGCATCTGTTCAATTCGTCGAAGAACAAGACGCCGTGGTTTGCCTTGAAAATCTTTCCAGGAGTGAAAGCTTCAAGGGACAACGGCCCGTACTTTATCGCCTTTATAGGATCAATATCTCCAAGAAGATCTTCTGCAGTAAGATCAGGGCTTCCCTGTATTCTTATGAATCTTTTTTCGCCGCTTATTTTCTCTGTATCTAATTTTTGCTTTTTGCTTTTCTTTTCAATGCAAGAAGGGCAGACAGGATTTTCCAAAGTGCAATGAAATTCGCATCCTTTTACAACTTTTATCTCGGGCAGGATCGCTGCAAGATTCTTTGCCAGGGTCGTTTTTCCAATGCCCGGAGGCCCTACGATAATGACGTGCCTGTTCATGATCAAGGCAGACTTTAATTGGTTTTTCACGCCAGCCTGACCTATAATCCAGTTGAAGTTCTCAGCCAATAGCTCGTTCTTGAATTCAGTGGAAATCGCCATACGAGTTATTCTATATCTAGGCTGATTTATAAAACTGATGGTTCGCATCAAGCGAAGCACACTACGCGCCTGCAAAAAAACACAAGCAATATAAATGCAGAATCCCTTGTTATTGATAATGGCAAAAAGAGGCAGATCAAGAAAATCAAGCAGATTCTTCACTCTAGACCAATTCAGGCTGGCTAATAAGATAATTCTTTTACGCGTTGATTACAATGTTCCATTGAAAGAAAACGGAGATATCGCAGACGATACTAGAATAAGAAAGACTTTGCCCACAATTAAAAACCTATTGGGAAAAAGAGTGAAGCAAATCATCATCATCAGCCATCTCGGGAGGCCAGAAGGCAAGGATCCTAAATTAAGTTTAAGAAAAGTCGCAAGAAGGCTGCAGACTTTATTGAAACAGCCTGTGAAGTTCCAGAAAGCCACGCTGAAAGACAAGATTTTGGTTCTCGAGAACTTGCGATTCAGCAAGAAAGAAGAAAAAAATGACAGGAAGTTTGCAAAAAACCTGGCAAAACTTGCAGACATTTATGTCAATGACGCATTCTCAAACAGCCACAGAAAACACGCGAGCATGTGCGCAATCACAGACTTTCTTCCGAGCTGTGCCGGCCTGCAGCTGGAAAACGAACTGAAGATTGCACAAGATGTATTGGAAAAGCCAAAGCGCCCTTTCGTCGCAATTGTTGGGGGCGTAAAACTGAATACAAAGATTCCGCTTATGAAGACCTTCGCAAAGAAAGCAGACACAATATTGATAGGAAGTGCTATCGCACAAGAACTCGAAAAGAAAAAGAAACAAATCAGTAGAAAAATAGTCTCGCCCTTGGATTTTGTAATATCAGATTCCGCTTACATGGACATAGGTCCTTACGCCATAAAAGAATATGTAAGTATTATCAAGAGTGCAAAGACAATCTGTTGGAACGGCCCATTGGGCGCATTCGAGAAAAAGAAATTTGAAAAAGGAACAAAAACAGTTGCAAAGGCGATCGCGGCAGCTACAAAAGAAAGACACGCATTATCTATTGCAGGGGGTGGAGAGACAATAGAGGCAATCCAGAAATACAAGCTCACAAAAAGGTTTACGCACATCAGTACAGGCGGAGGCGCGAGCTTGCTTCTTTGGCAGGGCGCAGAACTGCCGGCTGTAAAGGCGCTCGAAAAGAATTATCAGAAGTTCAAAAAGAAATTCTAAACAAAATATTTATAAACCAAAAAGGATTTTGTATATAAATAAGAAAGAGGTGAGGCAGTGGAAAGCATATTCATCAGTTTAGCAGTGATTATCGTAGCGACCACTTTTATCGGCTACCTGATGAGATTGCTGAAGCAGCCCTTGATTCCTGCCTATGTTCTCGCCGGACTTGCACTAGGCCCCAGCGGCCTTATCCTGCTTGCCTACAAGATAAACATACCTGTCATAAATAAAATAACAGAAGTGCTGACTATAACGAACAATGACATGGTAAATACGCTTTCTGTCATGGGCATTGCACTGATGCTTTTCATTGTCGGCCTTGAGATAGATTTCAAGAAATTGAAAACTGTTTCTTTGATCAGCACAATAGGAGGAAGCATCCAGATAATAATCCTGTTCATTGCAGGCTATTTGATTGCATCTTTGCTTGGTTTTGTGCAAATGCACGCAACATATCTTGGGTTAGTGCTTGCGTTTTCTTCCACAGTCGTGGTCATCAAATTATTGTCAGACAAAAGAGAACTAGACACCTTGCACGGCAGAATAGTGCTGGGAATCCTGCTTGTCGAGGACATCTTTGCAATCATCGCGATTTCAATAATATCAACTACAGACGGAGGATCAATTAATGCTTTGGTTATTTCGCTGGTAAAAGCGCTTATTGTGTTCGGCGTGGCCATCCTCGCAGGAAAATTCGCATTCCCTTCCATTTTCAAGTTCGCAGCAAAAAGTAGCGAGCTGCTGTTTCTTTTGGCAGTCGCCACTTGCTTCTTGTTCGCTGCAGTGTTCAACATAATCGGATTGTCTATTGTCATCGGCGCATTCATCGCAGGCGTCGCTCTCGGTAACCTTGAATACAACATAGAGATAATCAGCAGGATCAAACCGTTGAAAGATTTTTTTGCAACAATCTTCTTTGCATCCCTGGGCTTACAGCTGTCCATAACTGCGCTAAAAGACATCTGGCTGCCTTTGATCATATTTGTTCTGTTCATAACCTTCATCAAGCCAGTAATCACGCAAATACTGTGTTCTTTGTTCGGCTACAAGAAAAAAGTAGGCTTCTTGTCAGGCTTGTGTTTGTCGCAGACAAGCGAATTTTCATTGATCATAATAAGTACAGGCTTGGTTTTGGGCCATGTCACGCAGTCAATCTTCGGGCTTGTGATTCTAATTGCGATAATAACGATGGTCTTGACGACTTACAAAGTTCAGTATGATCACCAGTTGTACAGGAAACTTGCAAGACATTTGGGAATCTTTGAAAAATTGATGCCTGTGAAGCACGGTCTTGAATACATAAAGGAAGAAAGGCACGACGTTGTTCTCTGCGGATACAACAGAATCGGCTCTTTGGTTTATAACACATTGAAGAAACTCAAAAAAGACATACTTGTGATTGATTATAATCCCGAAGTCATTAAAAAGCTAATGAATAGAAAGATCCACTGTATCTACGGCGACGTAGGAGACATTGAAATCATCGAGAGGATGAACCTGAAAAAAGCCACCATGCTCATCTCGACCGTTCCTGAAACTGCCACAAACCTGCTGCTGATCAAGAAAGCAAAAGAGTACAATCCCAGCATCATCGTTCTTGTCAGGGAAAGTCAGATAGACGACGCGCTTGCCTTATATGACCAAGGCGCAGACTATGTTATTTTGCCGCACATCATCGGCGGAGAGCACGTAAGTGTCCTTTTAGAAAAGTTCGGAAAAGTCGAGAACATAGTAAAGAGAAAGATACAGCACATAATGGAATTAAAGAAACACAAGGAAAGTTAAAGTTTAAAGATTTTTCTTTCTTACAACAGGAGGTTTTCTATTGATCTTATTCGTTATTTCTTTCCAGCTCAATAATTTTTCTTTCGCGCCCATGTGGCTTATGACGCTTTCAGCTTCTACCTGGCCCAGTTGAAGGCAGTAACCAATAGGCTTGTTTTTTATCATCCCCGCTATAAAGCCGGAAGCAAACGCGTCGCCTGCTCCTGTTGTCTCGACTATCCTTACTTTCTGCGCCCTGACAAAATAAAGCTCAAAACCATTGCTGCAATACGCGCCCTTAGGTCCTTCTGTGACGCATACTATTTTCGGCCCTGATTTGTGCAGTTTTGCCATCTGCTTGCTCACAATACTCTGGCCTGTGAACAATTTTGCTTCTTCGTAATTCAAGATCAAGACGTCGATGTTCTTGAACAATGCAGATACAAAATGCAGGCCTTTTGCAGCGAGATAAGTACTAGCATTTAACGCGACCTTTATCTTATTCTTCTGCGCAAATGCAGCTAATTTCTCTTGTGTCTTGTACGCAGTCTCAAGCATTGTCCCAAAATAAAAGAATTTAGGCTTGTTCTTCAATAACTTTTTCAGATCAATATCGCTGTACTTGAAATCATTATTGCTCCCCTTGAAAACAAGTATTGTCCTGTCATGCTCGTAAGCATCAAGTATAACACTGTAACCAGAATGCCCTCTGTTCACTGTCATGCTGGTGTCTACATTTTCTTTTTCTAATGCATCGACAATCTGCCTGCTGTTCTCGTCATCCCCAACATTGCCGATGAATCCTGTAGTTAGGCCAAAACGAGAGAACGCAACAGCAGTATTGCTTCCCCCTCCGCCAGTATCAAATCTTATCTTTTTGACAAGGACCTTGCTGCCAAAAGGAATGTGGATCTTTCCTTTTTTCTCTTCCTGGAAAAGCCTATTTTCTGTATCAACAAAAACATCTATGTTCGCTCCTCCAACACACAAGACATCATACATTTTAACCAGATTCACCCTCAGTCCCGCCAATTCCTTATCTGCCTTTTTTCTTTGCAGGCCTTCTGACAACAAAGTAATATATTATTGCGCCGATAAAGCCAACCAAGACAATTACTAAGATCCAGATTACTTTGTCAGTATCGTTCTTGAAACTTCTCTTTGCGCAGTCGATAATCATCAATAGCCAGAATATGAAAAGCACTATGATTACGGCGAAAAAAAACACCATGACTATCAGCATCGTTGCAGCGCCAGCAGCCATCAACCCTACTGCCGCGACAGCTTCTTCTGGAAATTCTTCTTCTGCTGGAAATTCTTCTGGAAATGGAGGCAGTTCTTCAACTCCTGGTCCAAGTCCCGCTGCAGGAGGTAAGACTTCTTCCATAGGAACTTCTACATACTGTTCAGGCGGAAGAGGAACATCGCCTTCTGCAAAAGGTTCAATGTATGGCTCTTCTATTGACTCTTCAAACAAAATCGGCTCTACAAAAGGCTCAACATCTTCCTGTGCAGAAACGTATAAACTAAGAATTGAGAATATAACTAGAAACAAACATAAAAACATCATGATTTTTTTCATGTCAACCACCTCTTTCTTTAACAAATAAGCAGCTATTGTTTATAAACCTAACTGCTGTCCAATATTATCCGATATTATCCGATATTATCCGATATTATCCAAAACTTCGTGCGCATCAATCGTCCTGAGATATGCATCGAGGTCCCTTTTTGTTTCTATTATCGTTCTTAAATAGTTTCTTTCCTCGTTCGACACCCTAGCATTCTTGTCTGCATCTATCAAACCATAAGGATAGCCGAGAAAAACAGGATCCCTGCTGTTTTCAGCGAGCAACGAAAACAAACTGTCAATATCAAAAATAGATTTCAGATTATGCAATTCGAATCTAAAAATATAATTTGAGCTCGGATGAAATTTTGCAAAGAACATGTCAGCTTTATGTTTTGGATTATTGACTTGAACAAAAGGATAGTAGTGCCATTTGCATTTGCTGAAATTAGTCTTGCTCATTTTATTAATTACAACTTGTGCATTGTCTCCCCCGTCTGTGAACACATTGGTTGTTTTCGCAAGACCGCACACCGCAATATTCTTATTGTCGCAAACATCGTACAATAAATCCAAGTAAATATCTTCATTAGTGGCAGTCGCCTGCAATGTGCCGTCCAATAAAATAATGTCATTCTCATTCAGATCCAGCGCCAGCTTTGTTGCAAGGTTCAATTCTCCAAAACGCCTGATGCAGTCAACAATCTTGCCTACGTTTGCCCTGTTATTGCCGTCTGTCAGAGATTGGTCCATTGAATCGAACAAAAGATCTTTTGCCAACGGCACCAGAGCTTTCCCTATTGGAAAGATTTGCGTGCAATACTGCAGCTTGTTGTCAGAGAAAACAGTCTTCACAACTGCAAAGAACTCGTGTTTTTCTTCTTTGACTTTCTTGTTATCGCAGTATACTCCAGCATAAAGGCGGATAAAACTCACTATGAAATTGCTGCTCTTCAGTAAAGTATTATTTCCGCCGTCGACAAAGACAATCTTTCTTTCATCTTTTACATCCTGCGCTTCCTGCTCTTTTTTGTCTTTTATTCTATGAAAATTAGAAGGATCCAGAAGAACAGGCTCGTAGCTTTTGTCTGCGAAAACTATTTTCGTGCTTTTGACACTTACGACACGGTCCAATTCCTTTAGCACATCTTCAATAATATCTAACATCAAGCATCAGAATTAGCAGAAACTTTTATTTCTTTCCTTTCTTCTTTTTAACTGCTTTTTTAACTGGTTTTAGCTTCTTCTTTGCAACCTTTTTCTTTGTCGCTTCTTTTAGACCGCTATCAAATTTTTCCGTTTGGTCTGCCTGCCTCTGTTCTTCCTTATATTCTGCTGTCCAGGTTATGCATTTTGGATTGATGCAGGTCAGTCTCGGCCTAGTCTTGCCCGTCCTATGCTCTACAATAGGATGTCCGCATTCAGGGCAGACATTTTCAGTGACAGTGATTATGCCCGTCTTTGGCAGGCCGAAGGTGGCAGTGCAATTCGGATAACTGGTGCAGCCCACAAATTTGCCGAACCTGCTCTTCTTTATCATTAAATTTCCTTTCTTGCAGACAGGACAACTCCCTAGCGTGTTCATCACTTTATAGCTTTCAGCTTCTGCTTCTCCAAGGACCTTGCCTATCTCGTTCTCGTGTTTCTTGAACTTGCTTAGAATCTTAACTAGAGTTTCTCTAGCTTCATCAATGACTTCCTCTTCTTTCTTCTTTCCATGTCTTATGTCATCCATCTCTGTTTCAAAATGCCTCGTCATCTCAACATCCAGGATGTCAGGCGCGTGCTTCAGCAGCGCAGCAACAGTCTTTATCCCTAATTCTGTTGCTTCTAAAGGTTTTCCTTTGATATATCCTCTAGTGAATAATGTTTCAACAATCTGGGCCCTTGTTGCTTTTGTCCCGATGTTCTCTTTCTCCATTGCCCTTACAAGGCCCGCTTCTGTGTATCTTTTTGGCGGAGTGGTCTGCTTGTCTAATTTAGAAATGTCTTTAACATTGACCTTGTCCTTTTCTTTCATTTTCGGCAATTCCACTTCTGTCCTTCTAATGTAAGGAGCATAGAATTTGTACCAATTCTCTTCTACAGTCCTGCTTCCTTCTGCCTGGAATAATTCACCTTCAACATCCAAAAGAACTTTTATCATTTCTCTGACAGCTGCAGGAGCAAACACTGACAAGAATCTTTTGACAATCAGATCATAAATCTTCGCCTCTGTGTCATTTAGTTTTTTAGGGAGAACTCCTGTTGGAAAAATACTAGGATGCGCATCATCTGTTTTCTCGCCTTCGTTAGGCTTTAGCTGTGGTAAGCTCAGAATACCGTCAACCAGATTAGCGTACTTTGGATTCTTGCTAAGATTGTTCAGGATCTTCTTGTATCCTAATTTCGCAGGCAGCTTCTGGCTGCTCGTTCTAGGATAGCTGATGTAACCGTTAGTGTATAAACTCTGTGCGATATTCAAGGTTGCCTTAGGACCTATGTTGAAATATCGCGCGCTCTGGGTCTGCAAAGTCGTCAGGTCAAAAGGAACAGGCGGCGCTTCTTTTATCTGTCTCTGCTCTATTTTATTTACTGTCGCGGTCTTGCAGTCTTTTATCTTGCTGAATATTTTCTTGACTTCATTTTCATCTTTGAATCTGCCATTGGAATGCATCGCATCGATTTCCTTCTTATCTTTCTCGCCTTTTAATGTCAATTCCCAATAAGGTTCTGGAACAAAATCCTTTATCTCCTTTTCCTTGTCGACTATCAATTTCAATGCAGGCCCTTGGACCCTTCCTGAGGTAAGCAATTTGAAGCCGCCCCTTGCCTTGTTCACTGCAAGAGTTAGCGCCCTGGACAAGTTGATTCCCCAAAACCAGTCAAGGATGTGCCTTGTTTCGCCTGCCCTTGCCTGGCCCCATTCAAGATGCTTCAGCTTGTTTTCATAAGACTCGACAAGATCCTCTTTGGTCAATGTGCTGAATTTCATCCTGTTGGCATCTTTCTTTTTGCAGATGAATCTCACGCAGTTCAAACCAATGACTTCTCCTTCGACATCGAAGTCAGTTGCAACTGTTACAGAATTCGCATTCTTTGCTAGCTTCTTTATGGTGTCTAAATATTTTTTTGAAAAAGCAGCAGATTTCTGGATCTCATTTATGGGCTTCCATTCAACATCAAAAACAGGATATGTCCATCCTTTTTTCTTTTTCGCTTCTTTCACTTCTGCGAGGCCGAATAAGTGGCCGACAGCACAAGCGACAACTATTTCCTTACCATCATGTGTCAGAATGTAGTGCGGAACCTTGTTTTCTGTTTCCTTTTTTGCCTTGGTATCAGCAAGCGCCTCAGCGATTCTTTTGCTTGCCTGCGGTTTCTCGCTGATGATTAATTCATAAGCCATATCCCTTCCATGACCAAGAGGTTCTATAAAAAGCTAACGCAAAACATATATATGTGTGATTTATCGCATACAACATCATGAATAAATACAAAGTAGTGCTATTTTTGCTTATTTTAGCAATTTTTGTAATAATTTCAAGCACAATTGCTTGCAGCCAGACTCATTTGAAACTTCTCGCTGTCGAACGAGCAGAAGACGGTTTTCAGGGAGGTTTGGCAGATCTGTATCTTAGAGTTATTCCTGGCACAGGCGATGTTTATTCTGCAACCTATCCTTTGACAAAAATCGACACACAGATCAGTGCGCGGTTTGCAAAAACAATTGTCTGCAGCGAGCTCAATGGAGAATGCGATAACAAGGATTTTCTTTACACAATAAAGGCAGATAGTGCAATAATCGGAGGCCCGAGTGCAGGCGCTGCCTTTGCAATCGCCACGCTTGCAGAGCTTACAAATGAGAAGCTCGACGAAGAAATATCGATCACAGGAACAATAAACAGCGGGGGCTTGATAGGGCCTGTCGGCGGATTGAAAGAAAAGATAGAAGCAGCAAGGTCAATAAACCTCACAGCTGTTTTGATCGCAAAAGGAAGCAGGTTTGTCGAGAATACTACAATCACAAAATTATACAGGAATATTTCTAATTTCTCTATCACAGTAGAGAATGAATCCATAACCATCTCGGATATTACAAAAAACATAAGCATCATCGAGGACGGCAATTTCTTGAATATAACTACTAATAATACCCTTGATCTGATTGAGTACGGCAGATTGATAGGTATCGACGTCATAGAAGTGAGCACATTGGAAGAGGCGATGAGTTATTTTGTCCACGAACCGTTCCAAAAACCGGAAATAGAGCTAGAGATAGATGAAAGCTACAACGAAACAATGAAAGCTATTTCCCTTTCCTTGTGCAATAGGAGCAACTCATTGAAGGAATGGGCAGAAGCTGAATATGATGTCTTTATCGATGAAAATGAAAAAGACTTTCTTTCTGCTGTGAACCAGACAGAACGGGCAGAAAAGGCCTTCGGAACAGGCAATTATTACAGTGCCGCAAGCTTCTGCTTCAGTGCAAACGTCATGTTCAGGAATTTATTGTACCAGAAATTAATTACTTCTTCTAATTTCATCGACGAGGCAAAAGAAATAAGCAGGATTCTGGTAAAGGAAAAAGACTACAGCACAATGAGGAATCTGCAGACTTACATCATTGTCCAGGAAAGATTGGACGAAAGGGACAAATTAGTGGACGATGCAAGAAGATTGTTCTCCCAGTATCTAAAAAAAGAAGTTAACATAACAGAGGCTATATACAAACTCGCGTTTGCGAGAGAGCGGCTGTACAGCGCCCTTGCATGGAGTAGTTTTTTCCAGCTGGAAGCAAAGGACAGCGAGTTTTCAGAAGAGGATCTAAGATCGAGCTGCACTGAAAAATTGCAAGAAGCGCAGGAAAGGATGCAGTACGCTGAAATATTTTTCCCTATTGCCTTGACAGCCACAAAGAAAGAGCTTGATCAGGCAGTAATAGACAATAGGAATCAAGACTACGAACTATGCTTGTTCAGGAGCTCGAAAGTCAAGGCTGAATCCAATGTCATTCTGGGAGCGATGAATGTTAACAGGGACCAATTACCAACCCTTGTCAGAGAGAAACTGGATGTCGCGAAACAAATCATTGCCGAGCAAAAAAGTTTCCCAATTGTGGCATACAGCTATTATCAATACGGAAACAGCCTGCTTGAGACAGACCCGGCATCTGCTCTTTTGTATGCAGAGTATGCGCTGGAATTGGCAAACCTGGACATATATTTCAAGCAGAAGCATGAAACAAAGAGAATGCCAAAGCAGATAATAGTTCCTAAAAACTTCTTATTGCTTTCATTCATTCTTGGATTCTTGCTAGGCGCAGGCCTTGTATTATTGTTGCTAAGGAAACAAAGAAAAATCAAGAAAAAGAAAGCCACAAATAAATCAATATCGAGTTCTAGATCTAAACGCAGGAAGAAAAAGCGCAAATAAACAAAGGATAAAGCGCATAATCACAACAAATATAGAAGCGTAAAACCCCTGCGAAACATCCGAAGACATTTGGCAGGGGAAAAAGAGGTGATAGATGATCGAGCTTTTAGCGAGATCATCTTGTCCCAAAGGGACATCAGATGATTGTAAAACCCTTATAAACGCCATAAAGACGCTCATAAGGGAAAAAGAGGTGATAGAGCGTAAAATCTCTGATTTTATGCGATTTTCCTCATCAAAGGGAAAAGAGCGCAAATTTACTGAAAATAAGGCGATTTTGCCTCCTTTTTTGTCATTAACCCCTTTAGTTTCCCACTCATAAGTGGATATTAATAGGTATTCTTGCAAATATTTAAAGATTTCTGTATTTTAGCATATGGCAGTGGTAAATAAACATATAATTCTTATATAAATGGTTTGGAAATGCTTATAAATAAAAGCAACCCATTAGGCAGTATGAAGTTTTTGACAAAAATCAAGCTGTTTCTTGCTTTTGCAGTCATAATTTTCATCATGATCAAATTCCCGCAACTGACAGGCCTGGTGATTGATAATCTAGGGATCGATACAGATAGGGCATTGCCAGTACCTGAGGAAGCAGCGACCCCGCCCACAGTATATTTTTCGCCAAACACAAATATCACAGAAATTTTTTTGCAGTATATTGAAGATACGAAATCCACGCTGTATTGCGCACTATATGACATAGGAGAAACAGTGGAACAAAAACTTATTGAAAAAAGCAAGACAGCTGATGTCAGGGTTGTCAAGGATGATGAAACAAGAGAGATCGCACTAAAAAATGTTAAAGAAGATGGAAGAGGCTTGATGCACAACAAATTCTGCATAAGAGACAACTATGCAGTCTGGACAGGAAGCTATAATCCTACTGCAAGAGGCAGCTTGAACAATAACAACGCCTTGATCATTTACTCTAACCATCTAAGCAAGCTGTATAACGAAGAATTCGGCGAGTTCTGGAGCCAGAAATTCAAACTAGGTGAAAGAAGCAAGCAGCCTTCTGTTAAAATAAACAGCCATCTTTATACTGTGTATTTTTGCCCTGAGGACGAATGTGCTGAAAAACTATACAACACCTTGATAGACGCAGAAAAATCAATCAAGTTCATGACGTTTTCATTCACAAGGACAGACTATAGGGATTTATTGATCGAAAAAAGCAGGAGGATGCCTGTGAGCGGAATCTTTGAGAAGACAAGGATAAACCAAGGATACGAGATATACAAATATTTGAATGATACAAAAACAGACAATCCAGAACTGCAGCTCGACCTTAAACTTGATGAAAACAAATACAATTTCCATCACAAGGTTTTCATCATAGACGACGAATTGGTTGCAACAGGCAGTTTCAATCCATCAAAGAATGCAGACATGTACAACGACGAGAATTTGATCTTGATTACAGACCCTGTGATCGTGACCAGATACCTTGAAGAATTCGACAGGTTATTTTCTTGATTACTCAAAGACAATGCTTGCATACCCTACTGCATTAGAATAGTCTCCCACAATATCTCCGCTCGTATAATAGTCGAGCAATCTCGCTTTCTTTATCCCAATTAGTTTTGCATAATCAAGCAGAACGCTTATCGGTTCTTTGCCGCAGATAGTGGCGCCTGTCTTTTCAATACAGCCCCTGAATCCTTTCTTGTCCAGGTCCAGGATGAATTCTATTGCTTTATTGTCAAGCTTGTAGAGATTTTTCTTTACAAATTCTTTAAACGGCACATAATCGTAGCTCGGCCCGTAGTGAGTGAAATCGCTGCTGGCGATCAATATTATTTTCCTCTTCAATTCTTTGCAGACTCGCGCGATTTCAGCTGCAACTCCTTCGTGGCTAGAGACAAGAATAGGAACGATCTTTGCTTCCGGATGTATGTGCTGCAGAAAAGGAAGCTGGACTTCTATGCTGTGTTCGTTCTGGTGCGCAAGCTCGTCATTTTTCATATTCAGCTCCTGCGAAAAATACTGGTCATTCTTTAGCACGCCGAAAGGGGTTTCAAAATCAGCATAACTGACGCAGTTCGGAAAACCTTGATGGCTCAGGCCGACTATCACATAAGTGTCTACAATAGGAAGATTGCTGAAACTATGCGCAGCAGCTTTCCCGCTGAACATGTAGCCTGCGTGCGGGCTGATTATCGCCTTTACTTTTTCATTCTGTTCAATCACTCCTTTAAAACAGGCGTCTATCTGTGCGTTCAATTTCTTGAAGTCCCTTTCATAAAACATTCCCGCGACAACAGGTTTTCTTATCATACTAACCTCTCAGAGAATTTATCAATAAAAATACTCCCCCTATGAGCAAAAGCAAATTCAGTATAAAAACAGACAGTTCAAGATTAAACCCAATGAATCCATATTTGTTCAACAAGGGTATTCCGCCAAGCGCGATCAATGCGAGCGCAAAGAAAAAACTCACTATCCTTAAAGAGAACGTCCTTTGGCTTTTTTCCTTAATCTCCTCTAAAGTTTTAGCTACTGCCATAAAAAACAGAATGAATTCTGCATTTAAATATCTATTCCCAAAAACCGCAGAGTTTATAAATAAATCTAAGTTTCTGCAAAACATCGCGCCGGTGGTCTAATGGCTATGACTGCGGCCTTCCAAGCCGCCTATCCGGGTTCGAATCCCGGCCGGCGCATTTTGATAAGGGGGAAAGATGTTCAAGACAAAAGAAACTTTTTCAGAATTAAAAGAACAAATTCTTAAGCTAGAATCAAGTATTTCTTCATTAAACAAAAGAATAGACGAGCTAGAGGAAAACCATAAAACCGGGTTCAATACCATCATAGATCAGATTCAAAATCTCGAATCGAATAAGGAAAGCGCCATGTCTGAGTTCAAAGAAACTCTTTCTGAAATTAGCAAAATAAAAAACAAACTAGAGACAAACACAAATGCATTGATCCTTGTAAAAGACAATATAAAGAATAACTTGCTCAATGACATGAAGACCGAAATAGAAAAAGAGGTTAAGGCGATAAACGAAGAGACTGTGAAGTATTTTGAATTGAAAAAAGACATCAACGAATCTGCCAATCTTCTTTTAAATTTCAAGAACCATATTGTTAAATTGAACCAGCTTGTAGAAAAAATCAATCCCGCCGACTTTGAGCTAGACAAGCATTTCAAAAACATAGAAGACCAGAACAAGGAAAAATTAAGATTAATGCAGGAAATCGATAGACTGCAGGGCCTTATCGCAAGGGAGAGAAGAAAGAACAGATAAATAGATAACCCATAATTCTAAATTTCTACAATAACCTGTAGACCAGATTCTTTGTCACAAACACCTCCAGAACCGCTCCAAGGACTACCAAACCCACTGCTATCAGCAGCAGGATCAGGCTGTCTCTTGCAACGTTCTTGAAAGAAACGCCCATAAACTTTTCCTTATAGAATGCATAGCTCAGAACGCCTCCTGCAATCGCTGCGAGAAGGAATCCGCCGACTTCTGGGATCATGTGTACAAAGAATAATAATGCGACAGCAGAGAAGCTGCCCAGAGCCTCTCCTATATATCTGAAGATCAAAAGGATAAAGCTTGCAAAGACGCTCGCATTGAACACTATCAAAAATATCGCACCCGCCCCGTAGAACAACGACAATACAAAACAGATTGCCAACACCTCAAGATTTGCTCCCAGGATGCCAAGAAAATCGTTCATTCCAAGATGAAGTTCCTGCTGGACAAAATTATCAACAGAAGCTTCTGTCAATCCCTGTTCTTTTACTAGATAATTAAGCTGGTACTGGAAATTATTGTCAAAATCATCTGACACAGCACCCAAGACAAGATAGCCTGCCAGTATACCTAGAAAAACGAACAGATATATCTTGAATACTTTCTGGTGTGTCTTAAAAAAATATTTCATCCCGTACTTCTTTTCTATTTTCTCTTCCATTGCCAGCAGTTTGACAAGCGAGGGCACCAATAACAATGTGCACAAGAACAGCATGGCAATAGAAACAGTCCTTCCGAAAAAGAATCTGCTCACAATATAACCTACGAAAACGAATGCAAAAGAAAGCCCGAATGCATAATAGCTCCTCTTTCTTACAGACTTGAAAGATAAGAATTGCTCAAATACCATCATTAATCTCCTTCATTATCAAACAAGAAATTGTTCTGGTCAAACTTCTGATTTTCTTCTTCACCTGCATCTATTTCGCTTAAATCGCTGTTGAGGTCCTTTTTTAGCTTTTCATTGAAAAATGCTTCTTTTTCTGTTTCTGTCCTGGCGATTTCTTCTTCAGATTTCTTGAACCGCAATTTAGGTATTTTTGTATATCCTAATGCGAACAAGGACAATATTATTACGATCAATACAAATAATCCTGCAAACTTGAACAGGCTGCTGCTGAAAATGCTTGTTGCTTTTCCAACGCCTTTTGTTTCTGGCAATGTTGTTTTCTCATCAAGCTTTGTCTGCACAGGAGGTTCTTCTTCTGTTCCTGGCTCTTCTTCTGTTTCGTCCTGGTTCTGTCCGCCTGCATTAGAATCTTGTCCTGAATAAGTTGTAGGGCTCTGCTGTGCAGTGCTCTGTTTGAAACCAAAGCCTGAATTGCTGCCGCTTCCGCCACTGCTTCCGCTGCCAGAATCTCCGCCAGTATTTCCTGTATAAGGTACGAGCTCGAAAGTATCCTGTGCAGTGCTGCTATAGCCGTTACTGTCAGTTGCAGTCACAGTGTAAGTATAATTGCCAAGCACAGAATCTGAATTAGTACCGACTGTTTTTGTATAAACATCTCCGTTCTTGTTCAAGTTAAATGTGCTACCCATCTGGCCGATCAGGCCAACGACTGTATCCACCCCGCTAACATCAGTTACTGTCGCTTCTATTACAAAATCAGTCCCTCTCTCGACAGTTATGATATCAGTCAACACAATGTCTGGCCCGGACGTATCAACAACAGTTATAGCCCGTTGTGCAGAATCCGCATTATTGCCTACTTCGTCCTTGCATCTTGCATACCAAGTATGGTTTCCGAGTGAAAGCTGGCTTGAAATCGTGGCAGTTCCTGGATTAACAATGCTGCTCGCATCCTTGGTGCCATCAACATAAATGGTGCAGTTGATGTCGGTTGCATAATTATCACTTATATTAAATATGAACTGCACATGCGTGTCTACATTCGCCCCATTAGCAGGCGATATTAGACTTATGCTTGGCGCTGTCCTGTCAACAAAGAACAAGTAACCTTTTCTCACCATATTTCCAACATGATCAATAACTTGCAGCACTACATTGTTCGGACCTTCTGGCCAGTTCGAAATGTTATTTATGTTTGGATTGCTGCTTATCTGTGCGACACCATAATTGTCAGTTGCATTGATATTAAACACAGTACTGTCTGAAATCGTGCTTTGGTTTACAGGAGAAATCAATTCTAAGTTTGGCGGAGTATTGTCGAGAACGAATGTCCTTGCACCGCTTTCACCCTGTAAGCCTACAGTGTCTCTGCACCTCATCTTCCAAAGATGAGCCCCTTCGCTGAAACCAGAAAGGTCTGCACTGATTAAAGTTGTCTGGCTGTCGTTAGCATTAATGGTCTGAACAATATCCTCATCAATCAAAAGATCGCAGCTCATTATAGGCGCTACATTGTCTGATGCAGTAAATGAAAATTGTCCGCTTGTGCCAAGGTATGCATTGTTTGCAGGACTCACCAGGCTCACTGTGGGTGCAGTGCCGTCAAAGCCAGCAGTTCCGCTGACCTGGCTGCTTTCTCCGCCCTTGTTAACCACTGTGAATGTAAAACAGATTTGTTCTCCCTCATCAAAAGAGCTCACATCAATAGTTCCATTGCAATCATTGCCGTTGCAGGCAAGATTTATCTGGTTGTTGCTTGAATTTGAGCACGCATTCCATTTGAAATTCGCACTGCCGATACCTGTTTCAGGATCATTGACATTAGCATGCACCAATTGGTTTGGATTGTTCGCTCTCAAATAACCGCCATCTGCAGGGATTGTATTAGAAATAACAGGACCTGTTACATCATTGATGATATTAATAGGGATGACAAAAGTTATGTCGTTGCCGTCTGTGAATCTTGTATCGATACTTATGTTCTTTGACCTGTCAGAATCAATGACAGGCACTGTCGCATTAAACATGAACAAGGCGCTTCGCACATTTCCCTCTATCGTTCCGCCCCTCCATTCCACGTGAACTGCGGTGTGATTCTCTGTCCAGCCTGCGAATTGCTCAACAGCAACTATTGTAAACTCAGGCATTGTTAATTCAACTTCATTTATGATTTTTGAACTGAACAGGTTATTAACATCAACAGTAAAATTTATAGTATTTGCTTCATAGAATGTGTGGGGTTCAAAACTAACAGATGTCGCTTCTGCCAACCCTATGCTGAATAATATAGAAAGTAAAACTAAAGCCAGTAAGCACAACCTCTTTTTGCTTATTTTCCCTCACCTCATTCCTTGTCCTGCTTAAAAGAATTAGGGATATATAAATATAACGGAAATGCAGCATAAATACAATAGGTTTTATATATAAAATAGCTTTCAAATTAAGTTGAAAATGGAAAAAGAAACCGTAATGGTATTTTGCGCGCATTCAGATGATCAGATATTCGGCACAGGCGGCACACTGGCCAAATATGCGAAACAAGGCCATAACATAGTCACTTTGATCTTTACGATAGGCGAAAGCAGCCATCCGCACTACAAGAAACGGGTTGTTGCAGAGATGAGGATGAAGGAAACACTTGAAGCGAACAAAGTCATTGGGGGCGGGGATGTGGTATTTTTCGGATTGCCAGAAAGCAGAACCTATGAAGAGGCAGGCAAAAAGAAAATCAGGCAGAAGATTGTAAAGCTGATAAATAAATACAAACCTAACAAGATTTTCACGCACAACCCTGACGACCCGCACGTCTGCCACAGGGACGTGTATAAGATCACAACAGAGATAATTGACAAGACAAAGTATAAAGGAGAAGTCTATGTATTTGATGTTTGGAACTTCTGGAATATCAGAAAAAGAGGTCTCCCTAGACTGTATGTTGACATATCAGACACTTTCAGCTTGAAAATTAAAGCATTGAACTGCTTCGAGAGCCAGTTCATCAATGCGATCATCCCATTGTTGTGGAGCGTGTATGTAAGAGCGATCATTCATGGCATTTTCAATCAATGCAAATATGCAGAAAGATTCTACAAGATACAGTAAGCAAGCAGGCAGTAGATAGTTGGGGGAGAGAAGAAGATGAAGAATTTGTTGATTGCGAGCGACAGGTTTTTGCCAGAAAGAAATGGGTTGGTAAGATTTCTAGAAGAAATAGTTCCTTTGATAGAGAATAAATATAATGTTTCTCTCCTTGTCCCAAATAGAAGCAGGAAGACAGAATTCAAGATAGGCAATGGGAATGTAAAGACGATCAAGATTCCCACTTTTGGATTGAAGATTGCAGATTATTTTCCGTCAATACCGAGATTCAACCTGATTAAAAAAGCAGTGAAGGGTGCAGAGATAGTATGGATAAACAGCAGCGGAGTCATAGGTGTGCTTTCCATGCATTATGCAAAAAAATACAGAAAACCCACATACGTCTACACTCACTGCCAAGACTGGGAGCTTGTTCATCAAAGCATAAGAGTGCCAAAATACATCGGCTTATTGTTCAAACGAATCACTCTGTTTGGTCTCAAGCACTATTTCAAAAGATTTAACGCAATAATGGTTCCTTCTGCAGCAATAAAAGACAGAATGTCTGACCTTGGTTTTGTCACTGAAAAAATAGTAATTCCTCCTGGCATAGATCTTGGAAAATTCAGGCCATTCACAGAAAAGGAAAAGGCCGCTGCGAAACAAAAATTAAATCTGGAGAATAAATTCGTTCTAGGTTATGCAGGAAGGATTGCGCGCGAAAAGAATCTGAAGACTTTATATGAAGCATTCAACATTCTCAAGAGCGAGCTGAAAAAGGATATTGCGTTGTTGTTGATCGGCGACGGCCCGAAAAAACACAAAAAACTTCTTAAAAATGATGCAGTCATCACAGGAAATGTCAGTGATGTCACAGAATATCTGAAAGCCATCGACATCTTCGTGCTTCCTTCATTGACAGAGACGAGTTCTTTGGCGACAATGGAAGCAATGGCCTGCGGACTGCCTGTAGTGACATCAAGGGTCGGCAGCATCCCTTCTTACATCAAAGATCTTCACAACGGAGTTTTTTTTGAAAAAAACAATGTGAATGATCTGGTGGGCAAGTTGTGTTTGATGATTTTCAATAAGGATCTGTGCGCGGAATTGGGTAATAACGCGCATCTTTCTATGAAATCTCTTGACTGGAAGACCACAGCAGACCTGATAAATAAAGAATTTGAAAAGATATAATTGAAAAATATAGAAACAGAATAACTATTAATTATAGAATAGCCCTATAATTCTAAAGACGTGACATTGCTTATTCCGTCTTCATTCATGCTGATGCCGTACAAGTTGCTGGCTTCTGAAATCACAGCATCGTTGTGCGTGATGACGATGTACTGTGCCCTATTGCAGTAGCTTCTCACCAATTGTGCCAGTTTCTCGCTGTTGTGCTTGTCTAAAGCTGCGTCGACTTCATCCATTATGTAGAAAGACGCAGGATCGTGCTCCTGTATCGCGAATATGAATGCCAAAGCAGTCAATGTTTTCTCACCGCCGCTCAAGCTCTTGATGTCCATGAATTTTTTGGCGCTCAGCTTGACCTTGATCTCGACACCAGCATCAAAAGGAGAATCTGGATTCTCCAATTCAAGATAAGCCTGTCCTTTGCCTGTTAGTTTGCTGAAGAATTCTTTGAAGATGTCATTGACAACTGCAAAAGTCTTCATGTAAATGTTCTTTTTGCTAGATTCTATTTCCTCGATCAGTTTAAGGACGTCTTCCTTTTCCTTGCCCAATATGTCTTTTTTCTCGAGCAGTTTCTCGTACTCTGAAAACACGTTTTCATATACTTCCAGCGCCCTTAGATTGACATTTCCTATGTTTTCTTTCTTTGCCTCTAGCCTGCTTATTGTTTTCTGCAATTCTTGCAGGTCTGTCTTGCTCTTGAAAGTCTCTATATTGACATATTGCTCGAATTCCTTTTCAAGGCCTGCCAACTCTGCCTTATATTTTGTTTTCTCAAGATTCAATGTGTTGGACTTCTGCTCTATGCCCTTGATCGTGATGTCTTTCTCATCCACTTGTTTTTCAAGCTTCTGCACATTCTTTGAGCACTTGTCTCTTTGCTCAAACAGCTCCTTGAATTTCTGGTAAAATTGTGCAGCATCCTTTTCCTTTACCTTAAGATCCTGTGATTGCTTCTTGATTGCCTCTGTAAGTTTTTGAATTTCCTGCTTGAAATCCTCTTCTTCTTTCTTGTTCTGCTCAAGGATAGTCATGGCCCTCTTTACGTCAGGACCAAGGATTGTTTTTATCTGGGTATCAAAACTTCCTCTTGCGCTCTCTAGTTTGATTATGCTTTCCCTCAGCTCGGTTCTTTTTTCTTCGAAAGCGCTTAATTGCGCAAGAACAGCAGGATTCTGCATCTGATTAATCTTGTTCCTCAAATCCTGCCTTTTGATCTTTAGTTCTGCGAGATCCTTGTTTTGGCTGCTTATCTTTTCAACGAACTGCTCTATATTTTTGTCAACTAACTTGATCTGCTCTTTCAGGTTTTGTTTCTTGCCCTTGAAATCGCCCAAGTCCCCGCCCTGTATGTGCAGTGTCTTTTCCAGCTTGATTATCTCTCCTTCTGCATCTGCTTTCTCTGTTCTTAGCTTGGAAATCTCATCTTCTAGTTCCAATTTTCTTTTTTGGAACATCTTTATCTTGCTCTGTAGCTCGAAAATCTCTGTTTCAAATTCTTCTATTCCTGCAGAGAGCTCTTTTTCTTGGAAACCTATGCCTTTCTTTCTTTGCTGGTAGCCGCCCCTCATCGCACCGCTCAGCTCAACCAGATCTCCGTCTAATGTGACCATTCTCGCAGTACCGATGCCTAGTTTTCTAGAAATCTCGATATTCTCCACCACAATCGTGTCTGCAAGAACATAGTTGAATACATTCTTGAACTTGCTGTCGTACTCTACCAGATCTATTGCCAAGCCATGGCAGCCTTGCTTTTTGGCCATGTCTCGGGCAGCTTGGGGAATGACTTTCGCTTTTAATTTGTTCAGAGGCAGGAAAGTTGCAGTCCCAAGCTTGTTTTTCTTCAAATATGCAATACACTGCGCAGCCACAGCATCTGTTTCAACAACAACGCTCTTGATTCGCGCTCCGCCTGCGATCTCTAAAGCCAGACTGTATTTATTATTGACCTTGCCGAGGTCAGAAACAAGACCATATATGCCTTTTATCTTATTCTTCTGCTGCAGTATCGAGCTTATCGCCTGGTCGCCGGCTGCGCTTTCCTTGATATGAAGATTCTTTGCTTCAAGTTTGGCTAATTGAGCGCTGGCTTTTTCTAATCTTTCCCTGCTCTCACTTACTTTTACTGTGAGGCCGCTGTCCTCATCCAATAACTGGTTCAGCTTCTTTGTCAGCCTGTCAAATTCTGCTCTAAGATTTTTCAGCTTGATCAGCGCATCCTTGTTATCTTTCTCCAGCAGAAGAACTTTTTCCATTTGTTCTTCCAAAGACTGCAGCTTGAACTCGAGCTGGTCTTTCTCTCTCAAAGCATCCTGCTGGGCCTGCCTTATCTTTTGTATCTCTTCTTGTTTTTCTTCGCTCTTTTTGTCTAGCTCTGAAATCTCCTTCTCGATCGCCGCAACATCCTGATCGAACTTGTTCTTCTTCCTGAAGCGGTCGATGTCTTGCTCCAGCTGTTTTAATAATTTGTTTTTCTGCGCAGTATCTTTCTCAATCGCAATCTTTTCATTTTCCAAAGACTTTATCCTGCCGTTGACTTCCTTATTGTTCTGCTCTAGCTCTTCTCTTCTCTGTTGTATTCTGGTTATCTCATTCTTGAAAGAATCTATCTTTGTCTTGTTGGTTGCCAAATCAACCTTTAACTGCTCTATTTGCTTGTTCAAAGCTACCTGTTCTTTCTCTCCTTTTCTTTCGATCTCAGAATTTATATTTTCGACATTCTCTTTTTCTTTCTTTATTTTTTCTTTAAGACTGTTTATTTCCTGAATTATCTTTTGAATTCTTTCATTGTAATCGCCAAGCTGCTTTTCCTGCCCGCCAACAACAGAGGTTTTCTTGTCTATCTGAAGTTTCAAAAAAGTAGCCTTATTCTTCATGATATTATCGTTCAGATCCTTGTACTCCAATGCCTGGTCCCTGTCTTTTTTCAGTTCCTTCAAATACGCATTTCTTTCAGTAAGGACAATGTCAGCTTCGTTCAGCCTGTTTTCCACCCTCTCCAATTCCCGAAGGCTTTTCTGTTTTTTTTCTTCATACGCACCTATGCCTGCAATCTCTTCAATGATCTGTCTTCGCTCAATCGTTGCCATCTCTACAAATTTAATTATGTCGCCTTGAAGAATTATGTTGTATCCGTCAGGATCTATCCTAGCCCTGCTCAGCAGATCCAAAATATCGTTCCTGTTGCACTTTTTGTTATTCAGTTTGTAAACACTGGCGCCGTCATGCTTAACTATCCTGGAAATAGCAACTTCTGTAGAATCTACTGGAAAAACCTTATTCTGATTATCGAAATGTATTGTTACTTCTGCTTCTTTAGCAGGGGTCTTCTTTTTTCCGCCATTGTATATAAGATTGGCTGATTTTTCAGCTCTCATGGCTTTTGAACTTCGTCTTCCGAGAACAAACGTCAGTGCATCGAGAATATTGCTTTTTCCAGATCCATTAGGTCCTACGACACAGTTAAAATCCGGACCAAAAATCAGCTCTGTCTTCTTTGCGAATGATTTGAAACCCCTACAAACCAGTTTGTTTATCCTAGTCATCGTCATTCCCTTTTTCGATTTTGAATGAGAGCTGGAATCCCTTTATAAAGCTTGTTGTTTCAAGATTGTTTCAGGACTTGCTGTACATTTTTGAAATCTAGCTTTACGAATAGTTCAAAAGGCAGCCTCTTCCTTTTTAAATGATTCAATGCCTCCTTCACATGCGTGCTTCCCATGGGCACCTCTATCTTAAGTTTCCTGCTCAGGCCGTCTATCTGCTTTATACCTTCTGCACGCGCCAATATGGACGCAGCTGCCACCTCAATATACTTACTCTCTGCTTTTGTCTCTATTACATCTCCTGTCTTGCATCCAGGAAATTGATCCACTATGTGTTTTGTATTGCTGTCTATCTTTAGTTTGGAAGCGCATTCCATGTGAAGCAGATTCAATAACCCAGTCATATTATACTTCTGTCTCAATTTATTGTACTTATCAGGCGCAAGGCTTATCACATGGTATTTTACAATCTTCTTCAACTGCTCTGCGATTATGCTTATTTCTTTGTCATTCAACTGCTTGCTGTCAGCCACTCCTAGTTCTTTGAGTTTTTGCCTTTCTATGCTGTCTGCAATGACAGCCGCAACAACCAATCCCCCAAAAGTATCTCCCTTTAATGCCTCGTCGCTTCCTATGATTGTGCCGCTTTCCTGCTTGAATTGCAGCTTTTCTTTCTGCACTAGTTTGCCTATCTTTAGTTTCAGCAGCAAATCCCTGGCCTGTGCAACCTTGTCTTCTGCCCCTTGCAGCAATAATTTATTAGAATTGAACAAAACAACAGTGACGGGCCCTTTCATCCTAAGAAGCTCGTATTCGTTTTTAGTCTTGACAGAAGAAAAACCATGGTCTGTTAATTTCAATGCCTCATTTTTTTTTACTTTTTCAAAAGTTACCATTCTGCCAGTTTTGTTTGGGACTTTGCAAGCTGTTGTTTTTTAAAACTGTCCCAGCTCTTTCTAAATATTCTGCCATACTGCTCGTTCTCCCAATTTTCTTCCAAAAATATGATTGTTTTCGGGTCAGAGGAATAACCGCTTCCGAAATCTACACCCAATTCTTTCTTGATCTTCTCAATCATCTCGTCCCTGGTCACTTTGGCAAGTATCGAAGCAGCACCAACAATCACATAATTCTCGTCAGCCTTATTTTCAGCAAGCATCGCAGGATTTATGTGGCTGTCTAAATAATTTCTTATCTCAAACTTGTAAGCCTTTGTATTGACTTGCGGACAATCGATGATCACCTGCGCAGGATTAAGAAAAGCAATGATTTCTGCGGTCTTCACTGCTTCAAGCTTGTTCAGGTTCATAGAAGGATGCATCAAAGCCCTGTCTATCTCTTCAGGTTCAATCAGTATTGTTTTGTAATCGCTTGCCAGTTTCCTTATTTCTTTTGCAAGCTCTTCTCTTCTTTCAGCAGTCAGCAGTTTGCTGTCTTTCACACCCAGTCTGGACAATTCTGAGAGCTTTGTTTCATCGATACTTACTCCTGATATAACCATAGGACCTATGCAAGGTCCTCTTCCTGCCTCGTCAATTCCAGCAATAAGAACCATCCATTTCAAAGATTAAAACTAACTATATAAATTTTTTCTATGCAGATTGTGTGTATTGCACGTTGCGCGCCATGCGCAAAGTATATAAACAAGAGCATCTATTATTTTCAGTATGAGACTTGCCCAGCCAATCATACAATACTATGGCTTGAAGAAATTAAGCAATATCGAGCAGGCTAATGTAGAAAAGATTTGCACAGATTATCATAGGAAGATACAACGCTCTTTGGGCAAAGATACTTCCATTAAAGTGCACCTCAAAACGCACGAAGAGGGCGGGAAAAGAAAATTCTCAGTCATTTTGACTGTTGTTGCAGCCGATAGATCATTTTCATCGCACCTAGCAGACTGGGATTTGAGCAGGGTCCTACACAAGACCTTCAAGTATCTTAACAGGGAAGTCTTGAGAAGAAAAAGAACAGATGACAAAGGAATAGGCGAGAAACGGCCAAGACAGCCCAAGTCTAAGAAATAATATCATAAATCTATAAAATAAAAATCTATAACTCTTACAGCCCAAACGCTTCTGTGAATTCTCTGACCTTATTGTAGTTCGCAAGAAATTCGTATCCTTTGTCAGTCAGCACAATCACACTTTTCTTTATTTTTCTTCCTTCTTCTGCCTTTTCGACAAGGCCTTTCTTCAGGAGGCTGTCCATATAGCCCTGCAGCCGCTTGTAGGAAAGATTGGATTTGTACAATAAATGCGTCGGCTTTATTCTTCCGCCCCTGTCCTGAATAGCTTTGAGAATATCAAATATGATTTCAAACTTGCTTCTTCTTTCACTCATTTTTTCCACACGCGGATTATGAAATACAAAAAGATAAGATATGCTATCAATTGAAACAGATGCCCTGCTGCGTACAGGTAGTCTGTCACTGCAATCAGGCCGAAGGCGATATGGCTCAGGCACAAGAATGAAAATGCAAAACTTATCAGCAAAGTATTCTTGTTCTTTCTTTTCAAATACTGTTCGAAATATTTCCAGCTTATAACAAACAGCAAGACCATTGCAATGTACTGGAATATCTGCAGATAATTCCCGCTGTAATACAAGATCAATGCAACCAACAGAAAGATGACAGCCATCAATTTCTTGTCGTGTATCTCCATTGCAATCGCAAATAGGATGATGTATGCGAGCAGAAAGAATACCACATAAATGAAAGTGGACCAGCTGAGCACGCTCAATACCTTTCCTATCACATCTGTCCGCCCAAAGAACAGACAGGCGTGCATGAACATTCGTGAGACAAAAGCCAGAAAGATTATGCCGAATGCTGCGCTGAACCAGAAATACTTCTTTTCTCCGATCAACTTGTATGATTTGTAGCTGATCCAAACTAAAAGGATTATTGCGATTATTGACAATAGTTCAAAAAAAGCATCAATCCCTAAGAACCATGCTGGAATCCTCTCCCCAATTGCCATTTTATGTATAAACCTGCTTTGACCCTTTATAAGCTTTGTGGATATTTTATCGCGATTGTCCTTTCATACCATTTAAATAGGTTATTGGCCTTACTATAATCATAAAGAGGTACAGCAAAATGAAACACTTCAAGGTTGCCAAAAACCGGATCCTCACCCAATTGAATTACATGGATATTGAAGACCTGTACCAATTGAAACTGATAAAGCGCCACATGTCTTTGGCGTCCAACAGAAAAAAGAAAGATCTGCTTGATGAATTGGATGCAGATTTTTGATACTCACATTATCCGAAAAAATAGCTCCTGTGACAAAACCTCTAATAATACATTTCCTCACAAACTCAACCCCTACACCAAAACCTTATTGGTTTTGGCTCTTTCTTTTTTTATTTTTTCAAGAAAAACTAGCGGGGAGAGGATTTGAACCTCTGACCTTCGGGTTATGAGCCCGACGAGCACTCCAGACTGCTCCACCCCGCTATAAATTCTTACTGGGAGGTATGTGTTTTATAAGGTTTACGGTAAAATGCATCTTTTTTGAGCAAATTTTATATAGTGCTCAAAATAAATTGAATAGAATGGGAAAGAGAGTATCGTTTGCATTGTTTTTACTTGTTATTCTTTTGCTGCTCAGTTCTTTTGCTCTTGCGCAAGAGGATTTCAGCTGGATCTACAAGGCAGATAAAGCAGACCTGACCGTCAATGTCAACACTTTTTTCTACAGGGGAAGCGATGTCAGGGACATAAGCGCAGAATTGACACTGTATCCTGAAAACTCATACAGGCAGGAAGTGAGAAATATAGAAACAAATCCTCCTGTGGCAGAAGACTTCATATTCACATGGAAAAAACCAGCAGATGATAAGATAGAATACAGCCTTCAGGCAGATGTCAGGACAATCAACGAGTTCAAGGTTATTCCAAAAAAAATAAAATTTCCAGTCCAAAACCAAGAAAATCTTGAATACACATACAGCTCTAAATCAATAGACAGCAATAATCCCGCAATAACAGAGCTTGCTTCTAATCTGGCAGCAGGAGAAGATGATCTTTATGATGTGGTGCATAAACTGGCATCTTGGGTTGAACAGAATGTTGATTATTCTCTCGAGACCGTTACTGAAAAATCTTCAAAGCCGGCGAGCTGGGTGCTAGAGAACAGGAAAGGCGTCTGTGACGAACTGACAAATCTATTCATCGCATTGGCCCGTTCGCTCGACATACCTGCTCGTTTTGTGAGCGGCACAGCCCACACCACTAATGCAAAATTCGCAGCAGGTTTCGGCCCTCACGGATGGGCAGAAGTATATTTTCCTAATTATGGCTGGGTGCCTGTCGATGTCACTTATAGACAGGTCGGCTGGCTGGATACTAGCCATATAAGCCTGAAGAAATCCATTGATCCTCTTGAGCCGAGCATACAATACAAATGGGCAGGGAGCGACATTGACGCAGGGACAATAAACATAGATGTCTCAGTAAATGAATATTCTGAAAAAAAAGAAGACAGATTCTCTCTGGAAACAAATGTCTTGAAAAAGCAGACGGGTTTCGGCAGTTATAATCTGATAGAAGCCAGGATAAAGAATAACAAGGGCTATTATCTTCCTGTTGAGGCGCGGGTTACAATAAGCGATTCCATCGAATTGTTGGAAAAAAATCACAAACTGCTCTTGCTCAAACCATTGGAAGAAAAGACTGTCTACTGGCTGTTCAAGACAAAAGAAGATTTGGATCCTAATTTCAAGTACACTTCTTTTTTCAATATCATAGTTCTTGGCACAGAAAACACAGCCAAGTTTGAATCAGTCGAGCAGGACAGGATTTTTTCTCTTGAAGAAATCAAATCGCACATCATCGAGGCAGAAAAAACAGAAAGATTGTCATACTCAGAAAATATCGCGCTTCGGTGTTCTGTATCTGACGACGAGTTCTACACATACGAAAAACAAGAAGTTTCCTGCGAAATAGAAAACAAAGGCAGCAAAGAAATGAAAAACATGGAATTCTGTTTCATCAATATCAATTGCACTGTTTATGACTTGCCGCCCGGCCAGAAGATAACAAAGACATTCGATTACAACTCAGGCAAAGCAGAGAAAAAGGATCTTAAGTTTACAGTCATTAGCGATCAGGTGTTCAAGACAAGCATCATCCCGATAAATGTGCTGGCGGTTCCCGGCATCAAAATGGAATTAAATTTCGACGAGAATACAGAGTATAACAAGCAGGCAATAATAAACTTCAGCATCAGCGAGTTGACCACAGAAGTCAGGGATGTTGATGTAAAAGTCATACTAGACAAAAAGATTCTGCAGCAGACAAACATAGCAGATTTCAAGAAAATAGGAAAGCAAAGATTCATCCTGCGCATTCCGGGAAGCAAGCTTAAACCAGGGAAGAACCAGTTCGAAATCTTGTTCAAGTACAAAGACATCAACGGGAAAGAATATGAACAAGAAGAAAAATTTGAAATAAACCTTGTGAATGTGACTTTTTCCCAAAAAATAAAATTATTCTTGCTGCACTTGTTCAGCTAGTTCCAAAAAGCTCTCTTTTTTAAGGTCGTATAAAATATAGAACTCATAAGAATCCTCTATCTTATACGACTTGTTCATTTGCTCTTTGAAATTCTCTGCTTCTCTCATGTCTTCAAAGACAGCTTCCACTAAAAAATCATTGCCATTGTTTATCTTGCTCAGGGTATTTACATTTTTGCTATGCATTAGAAATTCCCTTAGCTTTTCTTTGTCTTCTTTCCATACTTTGAGGACAAATATTATTCTTGCAAGATAACCCAGCTTCTTGAAATCAACAAGGCACGTAAACTTCTGTATTAATCCCTGACTATTGTTCACTTTCTCGTAAACAGTGCTTGTGGGGATCTTCAACTCGTTTGCCACTTTTGTTAATTTGACTTTTGCATTCTTTCTCAGGTATGCGATAATTTTCCTGTCTTTGCTTTTTAGCATAGTAGGCACCTCTTTTGTTAATTTTTCTTCAATTATATAATGTCAAAACTCAGATTTAGAATTTCTCCTGTTAGTATATACATTAAAATATACGTATATACGTAAATCTTTTTAAGCTAGCCCAAAATAATAAGAGCATGGAATACAAACTGGAGCTTGAGAAGGTAATAGACAAGATTAAAAAGAAGAAGATCAAGAGAGTCTGTATCCAGCTGCCTGTCGGCCTGAAACCAAAAGCAGAGCAGATCAAGGATGAACTTGAACAAAAGACAGGTGCTTCTGTTTTTATTTGGCTTGGTTCTTGTTTCGGTGCTTGCGATGTTCCTTTGATAGTTGA
>JAHWHE010000005.1 GCA_019323495.1 Candidatus Woesearchaeota archaeon
ACAAAGGTTTATAAATAAACTCCTGGTTTTCCAAATCATGCCGCGGTCGCATAATCTGGCATTGCGCCAGCCTTGAGAGCTGGTTCCCTTCGGGGTATCCCGGTTCAAAATTGAAGCTACGCTTTAATCCTCAACGAAACGGAGTTTCGATGAATGTCCGGGCCGCGGCGTTTTATTTCTAGCTCTAAAAAATAATCAAGTTTTCAGAATTAGCTAAATGAGCATAATTTTATTATTTAGTCTGTGACTCCCGCTTTCCAGTCTGCAATATATCTGGTGAATGTTTCTTCTCTCTTTAATTTTTTCGGCTTTCTAGGTTTCTGTTTCTTTGTCCTTATGAAGACAGGATTCTTTTGTAGCAGGTTTCTTGCATATTTCAATTTTCTTTTGCTGTTGCTGTAGATTGTAAAAAGTATATCCCCCTGTTCAACATTGTCTCCTATGTGCTTTCTCAAATACATTCCCGCACTCTTGTCAATAGGAGCGCCTGCACCCTTTGCGATTGCTGAAACCAGATTGTTGTCTATGTCAAAAACCTTTCCAGCGTTATCTGATTTGTAATTGAACTTAAATTTGGCAATAGGAATCTCACTGGACTTGGTTATTTTAGCCCCCTGCTCTTTTATGATCTGCAGAAATTTCTTGTAAGCCTTGCCGCTGTTCAAAATCTGTCCTGCCAAAATATGTCCATTACCTTTGGGAGCAGTCCCTGCCATCTCCAGCAGCTCTCCTGCGACCTGCAATGCTTTTTGCTTCAAATCTTCAGGAGCCCGCAGATCTTTTTCATAAATCCATAAGATGTCTCTTGCTTCCAGCGCAGGGCCAATGCCGTTGCCAATCGGCTGTCTCCCGTCTGTTATTATCACTCTCATATTAACCTTGAATTTCTTTGCCAGGTCAAGGAATTTTTTCTTTAGCCGCAATCCTGTTTTCTTGTCAACTTTTGCATCGTTCGCAACAGGGATGTCTATCAAAATATCAGTAGAACTTACAGACAGCTTCTTTGCCATGATGCTTGCCAGCAATTGTCCTTCTGCATCCAATGATAATGGATGTTCAACCTCGATGATCTCATCGTCCGCAGGCGCCAGGTTGAGCGCACCGCCCCATACTATGCACGCATTTACCTTGTCAACAATTTTTTTCATTTTTTTAATAGGGATAGTTACATTTGCCAAGACTTCCATTGTATCGGCTGTTCCAGCAGGGGAAGTGATGCTTCTGCTGCTAGTTTTCGGGATTGTCAATCCTGCAGCTGCGCAAATCGGCACCACCAAAGGGGTAGTTCTGTTTCCAGGCAAGCCCCCTATGCAATGCTTGTCAAATACCCTCTTGCTCTTTGGCTTCAAAGTATTCCCGCTCTCGTACATGCTCTTTGTCAAAGCAACTGTCTCCTTGAGAGACAAACCATTTAGATAGCAAGAAGCAACAAAATAAGTGATTTCAGCTTTGCTTAACTTGTTCGCACCTATGTCATTGATAATGTTTCTCATCTTTATTTCAGACAATTCCTTGCCTTCTAATTTTTGCTTGATAAATCCAACAGAAACAGGTTTTTCACCAACCTTGATATTGACAGCACTTCCTTTCTTGACTCCGAGAAGATCGCTTACCTCTTTGAAAAGGCCGACCTCTCCAGGCTTGACTAATTCCTTATCTCTTGCAACATCAACAATCGCAGTAATCTTTTTACTACCTTTTCTGATAAGGATTCTGTCTTGCGGATAAATATCAAGAGATATCGCGTCATTAATATGGACGAGAGCAATCAGGTCTCCTGTTTTGATGCTTATTGGTCTGACTTTGAATTTCATTTTATTGTCTATTTCCTTTTTCTCTTTTCCTGGGCCTCTGCCTGGTCTTTCATCTCCTTATAGATATTTACCATTGCAAGCATCAGCATCAGAATTAATGGTCCTAGGAAAATGCCTATCAAACCAAACCAGACAAGTCCTCCGAATAAACCAAGAATGATTATGCCCATGTGGATCTTTGTTTTAGTGCCTATCAAGTAAGGCTTTATTATGTTGTCGATCAAGCTAATGAAGCCTATTCCCAGGATAAACAAGATAATGCCCTTCCAAATCAATACAGTGTTCCCAGATGCGATTCCTGCGAAAATCAAACCTATTGCAGCAGGCGCCCACACAACCCAAGTACCTATCGGGATTATAGCGAACAAGGTCATCGCAGCGCCCCAAAATACAGGGTTGCTTATACCTAAGAAATAGAATATTAACCCGCCGATTATGCCTTGGACAAATGCAGTTAGGAAATGACCGTATAATACTGCATAAATCGTGTCCTTTGTCTGATTGTACAAGTGATCTTGATGCCTCTTGTCTAAAGGCAACAATTCTTTTATAAAACCCAATAATTTTCGTCCATCAATCAGAAAAAAGAAAAGCATTATGATGAAGATAAAGAGGTCTACTATCCTTCCTGGGATCTTGAAGATAAACGATCCTCCATAATTTAGCAAATATTCCTGAACTTTATCTCCTGCTAACTGTATATAATATTTAGTCTGCGGTTCCTTGAGAAACTCATTTATTTTTTGTGAAAA
>JAHWHE010000055.1 GCA_019323495.1 Candidatus Woesearchaeota archaeon
AATTCTTCAATAATTTCTTTTGAGAATTCCCTGTAATTTTCTTCTGGAGTCTTCTGGCATGCACTGATGCTTATAAGAAGTAAAAACATGAGCCCGATAACAACCGCTTTATTCATAATCTTCATTATCACATCACCTTTCTTTCATAATCTAATGCAGGGTTTATATGTTTTATGGAATTATATTATATCACTGATAATCTTGTTCTTTCCTTTATAGTCAAGCACTGTTCTGAGCACTTCCCCTATTGTTTCAACAGGGATTATGTTTATTTTTTTAAATTGCTCCTTGTCCAGCACAATGTCCTGCAGATTGCTCTTAGGCACGATGACATTAGGTATTCCTGCGTCAATTGCAGCTTCTACCTTGCTTGTGACTCCGCCCACAGGCAAAACCTCGCCGAGAACAGACAACGAGCCCGTCATTGCATAATTCTGTTTGACAGGGATTCCTTTGAGTGAACTGATTATTGCGGTCGCAACTGCGATGCTCGCGCTGTCTCCTTCAACACCTTCATATGTCTGCAAAAACTGTACAAAGATGTCTTTCTTTTCCTTTATGTCTTCTCCATAATACTTCTTTATTATCGCGCTCACATTTTGAATCGCTTCTTTGGCTATCTCGCCCAATTTTCCTGTCGCAGTAACTTCTCCTTTTTTTCCGCCAGGAGTGACTTCTGCTTCAATCGGCAGGATGATTCCGCTATGCGCTGTCACGCCGATCACTGCAAGGCCATTGACCCTTCCTACTTTCGAACCTTCTATGACTAAAATATTGTATTCCTTTTTTCGTTCCAAAAACCTGTCAGCCATCTGTTCTTCCAATGCTCTTGCGCCTTTCTTTGCAAGAAGTATGTGCTTTGGCTCGACTGTCTTTTCCCCTTTCTCGACTGCGATGTCTCCTGCAGTCCTCACCAATCCACCTAATTCTCTAAGTCTTAATGTAAGATGGCCCTTTCTGCTCGCCCTCTTTCTTGCTTCCTTGATAATCATGTCGATTGCTTCTTTTGAAAAGTGAGGGATCTTCTTGTCCTTGTTGACTTCCTGCGCAACAAACTGCGCGATCTTGAACCTGTTCTCAGGAGT
Organism: Candidatus Woesearchaeota archaeon; assembly: GCA_019323495.1. Classification (GTDB taxonomy): domain Archaea; phylum Nanobdellota; class Nanobdellia; order Woesearchaeales; family WJKV01; genus WJKV01. The sequence continues at coordinate 1,086 of JAHWHE010000055.1, forward strand.
GTCCTCAAAAGTATCGTTCATGTATATTTCGTAACCATATCCTCTTATCCTGCTTCTCAGTGCAGGATGCATGTTCTTCACAGTCTCCACATTGCCAGCAGCAACAAGGATAAAGTCGCAAGGAACAGGTTCTGTCCTTACCATTGCGCCTGCGCTTCTTTCTGACTGTCCTGTAATAGGATGCTTTTTTTCCTGCAGGGATGTCAATAATTCCTGCTGCGTATGCGGCGCCAGTGTCGCGATTTCGTCAACAAACAAGACTCCTAAGTGTGATTTGTGAATCATTCCTGCAACAATCCTTTCATGCGCAGGAGTGCCTAATCCTCCTGACTGGAACGGATCGTGCAAAACATCTCCTAATAATGCGCCTGCGTGCGCGCCTGTTGCGTCATTGAACGGCGCAATGCTCCTGTTGAAATTGTCGACAATGACTTTTGGCGCAAGATTTGTGCTGCCCCCCATCCTTCTTACCCCTAGGTTAAGGAATATTATGAATGCTGCGAGAAACAGCATGCCGCCTATAAAGAATGCAGCGAACATAATTTCTGACTGGTACTTCTCAAGCACCCACCATGGCGCGATCATCGCGATAATAACAAGTATGAAAAAGAACAGGTTTTTGCCGCTGAAAAAACTGCCTGCCTTGAACCTTGCCTGTGCAACCAATTTTCTTCCTTCGCCAGCAGGGATCTCTCTTATCAACGGCATGTTTTCGTCATTTGGATTCGCAAAACTTACGACATCCTTTAGCTCTGATTTTGGCAGCAATTCTGCCAGCCCCATGCCAAGCATAGATTTTCCAGTTCCTGGCTGACCTATCAATAGAACGTGCCTTCTCTGCCTTGCAGCCTTTCTCATCACATCGACTGCTTCGTCCTGCCCAATAACCTGGTCAATTATTCTATTCTCTACTTTGATGTCTTTTGTTGTTTTAAAATCAGGCGTCTTTGCCATTATCTTCCCAATTGCCTAACAATTTTAGGTATTTAAAAAGGTTTGTGTTAGATTTAAATATTCGCGCTTTTAGAATATATACAGGATGAAACAAAAAACCTTGTTCAAGATAGCTTTAATTTGTGCACTAGTAGGGATATTTTTGATCTATCTAATCTCAACAACTTCTGATATAGAGCAGACAAGCATCTTTGGTGCAAAATACATCGATGAAGGAGTTGTCAAGGTAAAAGGAACAATAGATGAGATCGAAAAATTAGGCGGAATAACAATATTAAGGATTTCTAGCAGAGAGACAATACCTGCAGTTGTATTCGAAGGCATGGACCTGGACCAGATACAGACAGGAGATGCAGTCGAGATCATAGGAGAGATAGACAGCTATAATGGCAAAAAACAATTGGTAGTGAAAGAGATAAGGAAGTGATTTGAATGGTGATTGAATCGGATTTAGGAGAGTATGATGAAAGAGAACCAGGAAGATGCGGCAAAGGGCTTTACGTCTTGGATCTTGATTTTATAGATAGAATAATAAAGAGAGCAGAAGAAGGAAAAGCAAAATTCGAGCCGCCTATCAAGCCAAAAGAAATATCAGACAGGCAATTAAAAAACATTCTTAAGAAAGAATTTCCAGAGCCTCTTTCTGCCAGTATTTTCGGAGAGTTTGAAAACTGCGGGATAGTGCGCTATCTAACTCAAACCTCTATCCAAATAGATAAGAAAAATTATGAAAATCTTGTGCAGTACTACATGGAGAAATTAAAGCACAGGATAGAGAACAGGCAGATAACATATTTTGACACAGAGATGTCGCCAAGAACTGTTTACGAGAAATTAAACAGAAGGGATCCTGACTTGGTTGCGAGGTTCAAGAAAGCAGGTGCGATAGTTGTCAGAAAAAGAGGCAGGAAAACAACGTACAAGGTAGACACTGAAATAAGACAGGCATTGCTGCGCGATGTTTATAGTGACGAAGAAAGAACAGTGAAGGATGTTCTTGAGAGTATAATAGAAGAGTTCGACGCTGTAGAAGAAGACGAGAAACTAGACGCGCTCGCAAGGGTGCAGAATCCAAGTGGAAGCTGTTTTTTTGACTTCCTCAGGAAGAAATTCCCAAAGGTCCGTCAATCCTTGATGTCTTGCAAGATGTATGAATTGGTCACTTGCTTGGTAGTAGATTATTATCTAAAAAGAGAGCCTTCTTCTGCAGAGCCTCCTGCGGGAAGCAAGCCCGATAAAAAAAGAACGAATGGAGAGGGGGCTGAAATTACAGATGAAGCAGAAGAGCCTGAAAAAGAAGACGAGATTGTCCCTGACAATCTTTTTGAGGAAAATAAAGGATATCGGCACATAAGATGAGATTATTAGCACTCGCGTTTGCAGGACTGGCTTTTATTGGCTGTTCTACTTACGAGATCCCTCAGGTTGAAGTGCAGAGGATAAGCAAACATATTGAAGAAGGAAGGCTGCAGAGAGTTTCCTTGGACAATCTGTTCCCTCCTGATCATAAATTCCCAGAATTATATGATCATTTCTTCATGATTATTTATCATCTTGAAAAGACGGGCAGGAATTATGTCGTGAACAAGCAGGAGCTGCAGCAGTTCTTTGAAAAGCACAATTTGAAATCATTCTTTCCGTTCAGCGAGCTCGAGGAGATGATCAAGGAATACGGGATATTGAAGTTCTATAATGACGATGTATCAGAAGCACTGCCAGGCCCTCCTTTGCCTGTATATTTCGAAGCCTCTGAAAACATACACTTTTCAACGCGAACAGAAGGCCAGAATATCTGCCTGACACCGACGCGCGGGACCTTGCGCATATTACCCGGCTTTCTTATAAAACTGCTCGGCTATAGTTTCGAATCAAGAATCTACGAGCTAAAACTGATGGACAAGGGAGAGAACATCGTGTTCAGGACGACAGTAACCCATAGAAGCCAGACAAGATACTTCGACGTTATTTATCACGCAGCAACAGGAAAAACAGACGAGCACGAGCTCAGCGCAGACGAGATAAAAGAAGTTATAAAAGGAAAATAGAGAAAAAATAAAATAAATTTTATAAATTCGTTTGATTTATACTGTAAAATAGGGGGTATAAATGGCAAATGGCGCTAACGAGGATATTGAAACTCTGCTAAGGAATAGTAAAGAAGGTGAATTACTCCGCGAACTAGTCAAAACAATGACTCTATATTCTGCTGTTATCTTTAGACGGCGTAAACTTCCAGGGCTTGAAGATGTTGAAACTGCTGTGAATCTTATTGCTGAAGCATACAACTTTGCAAGCGAAGTCAGGGATGAAATTGATAATTTAAGACATAAAGATAATGAAAAAATACATCGTGTTGCTGAAAAAGTATTTTCAGCATTAGGCGGGAAACGATTATGCCAATTAAAGAAAGAATTTCCAGATATTTTAACACGATCTGGATGTGTGCAATTTAAAGAACATTCTACTTTTCTGAGACTTAGCATCGATGCCTGTACATATAAAGAGGATATAACCATTGCAGAAGAAAGGCCAGAAGAAAGTAGTCTCTTTTCGATTTCTGATGAAATTTCCTTCGACGAAAGAAACTTGCTTTATCGCGAGGTAACAGTGGCAGGATCAGAGAAAAGATTCAGAAAATATGTTGATCCTTTTAATTATTATTTGCGACCGGATTTAAGCCAAGCATATGAAGATAGAAAAGTTCCTGCTTCCTTATTAGAGAGATTTGGTAAAGCGCTTGCACAATTACAAAGATATGCGGGCGCAGTGGCAAATTGGGAAGCAGATTTTGCTAGATTCAGAGAGCAGCAAGAGAGGAGAACTGAAGAATTCAAAGATAGAATGAGAAAGAAGCAAAGTGCATTTATAGAAAAGATGGGCTTGACAGGAAAACTGCTAGTAGGGGGTTCAGCTTCCTTTCCCAAAACAAAATTGATAAGGATGCCAGAAAGAATGGGTTTCAAATTGCCCGTAGCAGAAGAAGCAGAACTCTTTGCCCGTTATTACATATGTGTTTACTTGCGTGAGCAAAAAATAGGGCCTAAAGAATATCAACAAATGATGGATGATGCCCCTAATAAAGTTGATTTATTTATAAAAGAATGTTTCGGAAGGTTAAAACCAGGGCTTAGGGAAAAATGCCGCCTGGAAATAAATTATCTAAGAAATGCGGGTTTCAAGATCGAAGTTTAAAAATAAAGAAAAATCAAATTTTCTCGAATTCTCCTTTGTCGATGATCTGGAACATCTCTTCTCTGATGCTTCTGACAATGCCGTCCTTGCCCATTGTGATCTGGCCTGCGATTCCGTCGTAGTCTTTGACTTGTTCAATCGCCTGCTTCAATGCAGCTCCTCTCGGCTCTTTTCCTTCTGCAATCACTTGCTCCATTGCATTTGCAACAATGTTCATTGCGTCGTAACCGAGCACAGTAAACATCGCCTGTTCAGGTTCTTGCCCGTACTTTGTCACATACTTTGATAGGAATGCAGAATACTTTTCTTCATCCTGTGCCTCCCATGAAGTAAAGTAAGCTCCTTTTGCAGTACCTACGCTGTTCTCAAACAATTCATTTGTTCCGAAGATGTCAATGCCTGCGAAATCAGCTTCAATACCCATTTCCCTTGCTTGTTTCAATACGCGGCCTGCTTCTTCAAAACCAAGCACAACAAGCAATTCAACACCCTTGTCTTTTGCTTTCATCAACTGTGCCCTGAAATCTGTATCCAAAGGACCATAGCCTTCATTGATAACGACATCTCCCTCAAATCTTTCCAAGAAAGAATCTTTGACTAATGCAATGAACGGATCTGTAGTAAGATACATTACACCTGTTGTTTTATCTTGCTCGTTTGCAAAGTCAGCTAGTGCATAACCTATGCCTTCGTCATAGATGCCTATTGCAAAGACATATTCGCCTGCCTGCGCAAGCTCTTCTGCAGTATCCACAGTGTTGATGACAACTACTTCTGCAGCATCTGCCAGATTAGCAGTAGTCAATATTCCGCCGTAAGTCGCAGTCAACATAACATCTACATTATCGATATCTACCAGCTTGTGGTATGCTTTCAAAGTTAGTGATCCTTCAAACCTGTCATCTTCAACTATCAGTTTGACAGGTCTTCCTGCGATGCCGCCTGCAGCATTAATCTCTTCTAGCGCAAGTTCTATGCCTTGATGATTGGCCTCTCCTAAAGAAGCGAGATCGCCTGTAAGCGGAGTGCTGTAGCCTATCTTGATGGGTTCTACTGTAACTTCAGGCGTTTTGCACCCGAAAATACAAAGAACAAGCAAAAATAACATCATAAGAGTAAGTTTTTTCATTGCAGCCACCTCTGCAGACATATGATTATCGTATTCTTTATAAATATTTGCAAATAAAAAGAAAGAAAAATTAAATTTTCACGATCTCTCCTTTTTGTAACTGGAACATCTCTTCTCTGATGCTTCTTACTGCGCCGTCAGGGTCTATGGATAAGTTTCCTGCCAATCCGTTGTAATCCTTGGCATTGTGCATTGCATCTTTCAAAGCAGCTCCTCTTGGCTCCTTTCCTTCTGCGATTGCCTGCTTCATGGCTTCTGCAATCACCTTTGCTGCATCATGTCCTATTACAGAGAACATGATTTGGTCAGGTTCTTGGTTGAATTTGTTTTCGAACTTCTGGACAAATCCTTCTATTTCAGGCGACTCTGCAGCTCTAAAGAAAGCGAAAGCCACGCCTTCTGCTGCTTCACCAGCATTTCTCTGGAACGCTTCGCTCGCAAAAGTGTCAATACCAAGGATCTTGGCCTCAACACCTAATTGTTTCGCCTGCCTGACTGCAATACCGCTTTCATCCCATCCAATGATGAACAAAACAGGCACTTCAGCAGCCTTGATCTTTGCCATCTGAGCTCTGAAATCTGCAGCTTCTGGAAGATATGCTTCCTCAACAACAACCTTGCCGCCTTTTTCTTCGAACTTTTCCTTGAACGAATCTTTTACTAATGTTATGAACGGGTCTGCGTTGTTGAATATGATGCCTGCTTCTTTTGCACCGATTTCTGCTGCATGTTCTGCAACTGCATAACCAATGCCTTCGTTGTAGACGCCTATTGCGAAAACATAATCGCCGGCACTTGCCAGTTCCTCGCTACTGTCCATGCTGTCGACAATGACAACATCTTGTCTTTCAGCTTCGTCTGCAAGACCGATTATTGCTCCATAGCTCATAGACATAACCACGTCAACATCATTGACTGAAACGATCTTATGGAAAGCAGACCTTGCCAGTCTTTCATCGAACTGATCGTCCTCTATGATGAGCTTTACAGGCCTTCCTTCTATTCCGCCGTTTGCGTTTATCTCATCCACTGCAATCTCTATGCCTCTTATGTTGGCAACACCGATGGACGCAACATCTCCAGACAGAGCGCCTATCCAGCCGATCTTGATCGGCTCAACTTCTTGTGAAGCGCAGCCAGACACGAATAAGGCAATCATGATGAATATAAGCATGAATTTTTTCATTTTGTTACCTCCTCTTTATAGTTAATATTCGTGATTTGGAGGATAAAAAATTATGTCGTACTTTAAACGACGAAAGATTTAAATAGAAGGCTGGCTTGCTTTATTTCATGTACGAAGAGCAACTGAAGGAATTAGGCCTCACAGACAACGAAGTAAGGATCTATTTGGCCCTTATAAAGCATGGAATGATGAATCCTTATGAACTGTCTGACAAGACAGGTCTTCACAGGGGCTATATCTATGACAGCCTTGAGCGATTGCAGGAAAAGGGCGTTGTTTCCTCTGTGCTGAAGGCAAATAAGAAGTATTTCCAAGCAACCGATCCTGCCAATCTTGTTGAGATACTGCGCATCAAACTTGAGACTGTTGAAAAGATAGTTCCTGACTTGAAGAAATTAATGAAGATAGAAAAAGAAGATACAAAAATAGAGCTGCACAAAGGACGCTTTGTCTACAGGACAATAATCAAGGACATCTTATCGATCCTTAAACAAAAACAAGAAGTATTATTGTTAGGAATTGATGAAGACATCTTGTCAACAGAAGTTGAGCCGTTATATTTGAAGAGATATCTGAATTTCATAAAGAGTAAACAGATAAAAGAAAGAATCATAATCAAGAAAGGTGCCAAAAAAGTAGAACACAAAAATTTGCAGTACAAAGAACTGGCAGCAGAATACATTGGAAACACCACGCAGATAATCTACAACAGCAAGGTTGTCATCTTTATTATGGGAAATCCATACCATGCAATAACAATAGAAAACAAGCAAGTAGCAGACACTTACAGAAAACAGTTCGAATTCTTCTGGAAGATCGCAGAACCTTAGCCTTCTGCTTCTCTTCTTGCTGCTATATACGCTTCAACTAATTGCCTGTAATGAGGATCTTTTATATTTTCCGCCTTGCTTCGTTTGCAGCCGCCATTCTCAAGAATAACATCGTTCTTTACGAGATCGTTAAAAACCCTTTCAAACTCGTCGTCAAAATTCTTTATTTTGCTGTTCAACTTTCCTCTTGCGTTTTTCCTTATGCTTTCTTTAGAAAGCACCGGCAGTCTGAAAGCAGGTCCGAGTACAATGCAGACCACCTCATAGTTCAGCCCTTTTCTTTCAAGATGTCTTTGCACTCCAGGATTGTCTATGATGTAATATGGTTTTTGCTCAACAGCCTGCTTGTCAGCAGGAAGCCTTTCTCTTAATTCTGCGATTTCTCTTCTGGCAGCAATCAATTGCTCTGCATATTCTTCTGCTTTTCCAGCTTCTTCATCTGCGAGATCAAAGCATTCTGCATTTTCAGCTTCTAATCCCAAAATTCTTCCTTCTAATTCTAAGATTCTGACTGCTGCTTCTGCTTGTTTTTTCTCAGCTTCTAAAACAGGTTTTGAAGCTTCTTCTTTCAGTTTGGCCAGTTCGCTTTTTACAGCTTCGTACTGCGCATTTATATTGTTGTAAGCAGAGTCTCTCTCTCTCTTTTCTTTTTCCCAATCCCTTTCTTTTCTTTCTAGTTCTACTCTTGCTCTTTCTAATTCTTCTTCATGTTCTTTGTCATCTATAGCAAGTCCTTTTAGTACTCTTAAGCTATCGAGCGCATCTCCAGCCAATGCCCAGCTTAATTTTTCATTATTAGTTCCTTCATAGGGCTGGATTGCAGGGGTCCCTCTAGCAATAGCAATTCTTTCTATCACAGGCGAATCGCCTTCTTTTTTTCGGGCTTCTGCAATAACTAATTCTACATTTCCAAGACGATAGCCAGGCAATCTTGCATACTGCAATGCATAGTTTTTTGCAGGATTTCTTGATGCTGCGCAAGCCCAGACAAGCCCCATATAATCCTTTAGGTCTGTTCCGTCTACGAAATTTGAAAGAATAAGACTTAAAGGCACACGCTCAACTTCTGTAATGCTCTTTGCATTTGCCTCGTTCAAGACATCGTATAGAACACCCGCAGTTCTTTCGTGATCTTTTTCCAAGGTTTTTAATTTGATGCCTAATCTTTCGAAATCTGCTTCCATCCTTTCAAACTTTTCTTTCACTTCGCCTTCCAATCCTTTTTTGAAGCGCCTAACTCCGATTTCTCTCACCCCTAAAATAAAATCCAGATCTCCAAGTGTAAGAGAATCAAAACCCTCAATAAGATATTGCATTGTTGGATGATCGTAATCAAGTTTTCCAAGCAGTATTCTAAGTTCTTTTGCTGATAATTGAATTTTGCTTTTATGTACGATAGTGCTTCTTACTTCCTTATCCAGAATCTGCATAATCAGGTCAGCGACCTGCTTTTTTGGAAGCGTTGCTTTAATTATATCAGAAGTTCTTGGAACACCTTCCCTTAAGATAACGTTGTCTTCTTGGGGATATAGGTAAAACCAAAGATTGTGCTGAATCCTTTTAATTTCATCGAAGTCCATGTATATATATCAATTCGAGCTATTTAAAAAGTTTAGCCTATATAATATGGAAAATGTTTATATATCTCTATATTATAAACAAGGATAAAGAGGTGAATTATACTGGCTCAATCAATCAAAGTCAAGAACTACATCAGTGGCAAATGGATGGATTCTGTTTCTAAAAAGACAATAAAATCTACAAATCCTGCAAACACAAAAGACATAGTTGCAATCATTCCTAGAAGCGGGAAAAAGGATGTTGACAATGCAGTGGCAGCCGCACGAAAAGCACTTGAGACCTGGCGTTTGACACCTGCTCCAAAAAGAGGCGAAATTCTGTTCAAGGCAGCACAATTACTATTAGAAAACAAGGACAGATTAGGAGACTTGATTGTAAGAG
>JAHWHE010000056.1 GCA_019323495.1 Candidatus Woesearchaeota archaeon
GCAAGCATGAAAAGATAGAAGACAACCCACTGGAATCCTGCGACCAGGCTGATCGCTACGAATGACATCAACAATTGTGACAAATTTCCAGTAATAGTTGCTTTTTTGTGTGAGAAAAATAAAAACATGAATAGTAACAAAATTATATTGATGCCCCATGCTGCATTGCCCAGATTTGCTGAAAAGCCGGAGTATGCATTTATTGCATTGAACAGGAAAGGAACCTTCATTATGACCATCGCAGCTATGCTGCCAAAGATGAACAAGCTGAAATGCCTTGGGTCGTGCTCCTCTATTGGTATCTTGGATGACAGCGCGTTCAGAGGCCCCATGATGACTCTTGGGATCAAATTGTTCATCCTTAATAACTGAAACAACAAGATAGGGATCAATGTCCACAAGGGCAGGAAGAATATCACTGCAATGTAGATCATCACATTGTCTATAGAACCCAAAGACGTTTTTTGGCCAGCTTTTGCTTCTTCACCTTCTTCTTTTCCGGCACCGGGAGGAGTGGTGATAACATGCATGATGATCTTAAAAATAACTAAGAAGACCAGGAACGCTGCCTGGACGCTCATTGTTTCTGCGCCGAATATAAAATCGATTAATGAAATAGATAAAGGATCTAATTGGACCATGGACTTCTATACCTCTTTTATTCGGTAATGACTTTGATCTTCATTGATGTAACATCTATGTTTCTTGATCTTGGGAATAATTTTATTGCGTTTGTTCCATAAATCATAAACTCTTCTATATTCATTTCGAAACTCGTGCCTTTTTCGTCTATGTGTATAGTGTGGCCGTTGATGTAAACATCTAGATTCTTGAATTCAGGACTGACAAATTTCAATTCAAGGTTGACATATTTTTCGTCGTCGTCCAGGATTTCATCTAAGTCTTCTTCTTCAATATCAAAATAATAAGTAGGCATTACAGGCTCCCTAAACAACAAAACCAATAGTATCCTGTCGATGATGTACGAACCTGTGTCTGTCTTGAAAGCAAGAGTATTTTCTCCTGTCAGCAATTTCTGCGGCAGGAATTCGGTTCTTTGTATGTCTCCGCACATAGGAGTCGCCTTAGTTATTGCTTGGTCATTTATAAAAATCTCCAGCGGACCAACATTTCCAGGTGCGCAGTCTGGAACGAATTGCAATTTAGCTGTCTTAGTATTCAGCAGATCCTCTGAATCTATTATGAATCGCGCGTTCGCTTCGAGATGACTCACATCCCTGACATCCCCGACAATCTTTACATTTTCTAGAATGTATTCATTTGTTTTCCAGAATTTCCAGCCGGCGCCCGCAACCCTGAATTCCATCAGGTTCTGCTTTTGAAGATAAACAGTAGGAACCGGGATTGGTGTGATTGTTGGCTGTAATACTATGTCATTAAAGATAATATTTCCGTTTAGTTTTATCACCAATCTTCCTTTGTATCTTTTTGCATTGAATGTCAACAAAACATTTTGAGTGTTGATAGGGTCTATAATATTAAACCGGATTGCGTCCACTTCTTCGCTCAAAATGCTGTTCTGTGTGAATATGGTTGTTGCTTCTCCTAGTTTTTTGCTTTCAATATCAGAAAATAAAACAACTGAGTCTAACGGGATAGTCAAACTCGGAGTGGCCAATCTGTCCAGCCTTCCAGGAACTTTTGACAAGAGTCCAACCTCTGTTACAGGCTCGCCGCCAGGAGTTATTACATCTGTGTCATCTGCACCAGGAACTACTGGACCAAGTATCTCTTCCCTGTATTCTGGTGGAACCAAAAGCACGTATAGAATAATAACTGCCGCTAATAGTGCAACAAACGCAGCTGCGCCTGAGCCAGTGACTGTTCCTCTCTTATTTTTATGCGATTTCAAATACACTCTAGCCACCTTCCTTTTTAAATAAAAATACCTTTCTATATATAAATCCTACTGTTTTAATTAATAGACGCAAAAGCTATATAAAGCATGAAAAAAGCCTATTGATAAAATGAAAATACTGAACAAGAGTCTGAAGGAAGGAAAAGTAAAGCTAAGGATCACGAACAATGATGATCTATGGTACCTAAGCCACATCATTGAATCAGGAGATTTGATTAAAGGGCAGACTACCAGAAAGATAAAGATCGGTGATAAAGAAAAAGCAGTGAAGAAAACCTATTTCATGAAAATTAAAGTTGAAAAAATAGAATATAATCCAACTGTTCTGCGTGTGGGCGGGATAATCGTAGAGGGGCCAGAAGAAGTAGAGAGAGGCGCCCATCAATCATTCAGCCTCGAGCTTAATAGCGAAGTTACAATACAGAAAACCAAATGGTATAAGCACCAATTGAAGAAATTGGACGATGCTGTCAAGGAAAAGGCAGAGGTCCTGATACTGGCAATTGACAGGGAAGATGCAAGCTTTGCCTTGCTGAAGCCCAAGGGATTTTCGATACTTTCTTCTATAGAGGGCGAGGTAGAGAAAAAGGCATTTGCAACTGAAACCAAAGACTTCTTTGCGCAGGCGGTTAAACAGCTGGAAGAATATATTGACAGATACAAGATCAAGAAGGCAATAATAGCAAGCCCAAGCATGTGGAGAGAGAAAATCAAGAGCAAATTGAATGATAAACTGAACAAGGTCTGCGTGTTTGCAACGTGCAGCACAGGAGGAGAGAAAGGAATAAATGAAGCACTGAAAAGCGATGAGCTGAAAGAAGTGCTTAAGGAAGACAGGACTGCTGTTGAGCTCAAGCTTGTAGAAGACTTGCTGGCTGAAATCAGCAAGCAGGGAAAAGTCAGTTATGGTTATGATCATGTCAGGGAATGTGTGGAAGCAGGGGCTGTTAAAATCTTGCTGCTGACAGACAAGTTTTTGTACGATAAAAAAGAAAAGAATCAATTCGAGGACATAGACAAAATGATGGAGAAGGTTGAACAAATGCAGGGAGACGTATATATTATCAGCACAGAGCACGACGGAGGAAAAAAACTTCACGGGCTGGGCGGAATCGGGGCGTTATTAAGATATAAATTGGATTGATTTTTCTTAGTTTCTTTTTCTATTGTAATTTGTTACTACTGCGGCAAAAAGACTTTTATTTTATAATTAAACTTTAAATTTATTTCGATTCGATACGTTTAAATAATACTTTAAACTCACTGGTGACTACTGTTTAGAAATTATAATTTGGGGGTTTTTGTTAAGTAACTGGTTGGTACTAAAAACCAAAAAGTATAAAAACCACTGTTGGTTGACGAAAACTAAAAAACGAGGGGGTTGATTTTAAATGATAGTAAAAGATGAATTTTTAAGCAAGCTACGTAGATTCTTCTGTTTGAATCTTTACGAAGTAAAGATCTGGACAGCATTACTTTCTCGAGGAGTGAGCACAGCTGGTGAACTTTCAGATATTGCAAACGTACCTAGGAGCAGAAGCTATGATGTTCTCGACAGTTTGGAGAAAAAAGGCTTTGTCGTTAATAAGCTGGGCAAACCTATCAAATACATTGCGATACCTCCTAAAGAAGTTGTAGAAAGAGTAAAGAAGAATCTTAAATCCGATGCTGATACTAAGATTAAGAGATTGAATGACTTGAAAGGAAGCGAGACACTGAATGAATTGAATCTTTTGCATACCCAAGGCATTGAATTGGTTGAACCTACTGACTTGTCAGGCAGCCTGAAAGGAAGGCACAATCTTTACGACCATCTTGAACTGACTATCAAGAATGCAGAAGAGTCTGTGACATTGATGACAACATCTGAAGGCTTGATGAGAAAAGTGGATGCTTTGAAACCTATATTTGAAAAACTGAAAAAGAGAGGGGTCAAGATCAAGATCGCAGCACCCATTACAAAAGAATGCTCAGATGCAATCAAAGAGATTGGAAATATGGCAGAGGTCAAGAGCACAAAGAACATCAATGCAAGATTCTGCATAGTCGATGGAAAAGAATTGACTTTCATGGTCTTGAATGATGCAGAAGTACATCCAACCTATGACATAGGAATCTGGGTGAACACGCCTTTCTTTGCACAAGCGCTTGAAGGAATGTTTAATCTTGCATGGAAAGACATGACTCCTGCTGAAAAAGTATTGAAGACAACCAAATAAAGTCTTCTCTTTCTTTTTATTTATCTAAATTATGCACAAACAGAATATTTTGAAGCACATAGTGTGCTTTGCTAGCTTCTTAATTTGACTGTGTCCACGATTCTTTATTATACAACTGTTATCTTAATTGCTACGCTAGACACTATATGCTACTAGTAAAGTTTATATATGCTTTCGAGTTTTAGGTAGAGTATTATGGACATAAAAAAACTCGCAGAAACACTGCATCCGCTGGAGAGGAAAGTGTTGCCGGTCCTGGCTAAAACTAGCAGTTTCAGCGAACTTATCAAGCATTCTGGGCTGAAAGATGTAGAGGTTATGCGCGCGCTGCAATGGCTGCAGAACAAAGGAGTTGTCAAACTTAAAGACGAGACAAAGCAAGTTATTTCTTTTGACAAAAACGGCGAACAGTACGCAAAACAGGGTCTGCC
>JAHWHE010000057.1 GCA_019323495.1 Candidatus Woesearchaeota archaeon
CATTAGAGGAGAGAACCAATCCTCAAGGAACTCAGGCGTTGTGCACGCAGGAGTATACTACACACCTGGCACAAAGAAAGCCAAATTCTGTGTTGAAGGAAACAGAATGATGTATGACTTCTGTAAAACGCACGGCGTTCCTGCAAAACAGACAGGAAAATTGATCGTTGCTGTGAACCAAGAAGAAGATCAGACATTGGATGAATACGAAAAAAAATGCAAACAGAATGGAGTTCCAGTGGATAAGATAGATGGAAAGAAAGCAAATCAATACGAACCTAATGTGACTGCTGTGTCTGCGCTGCATTTGCCTACATCAGGAATTGTAGACGCAACCGGATTGGTGACCAAACTGAGGGACCTAGCTTCAATAAATGGCGCCTATTTCGCGATTAGTTCAAGAGTGATTGACGTCAGGCCTAAGAAGGATTACTTCCAGATCACTGCAGAAAGAAACGGCAAAACAGAGACAATAGATGCAAAGTTTGTTGTAAATGCAGCAGGCCTAAATTCAGACATCATTGCAAGGATGGTCAACCCTGACAGTCCTTATAATGTGGTGCCGCTTAGAGGGGAAGCTGCAAAGTTCTACAAGACAAAAAGGCCTAATCTTTGGATGAATGGCTTGAATGTTTATCCTACGCCGTATTTCTTTGACAACAAAACAGGAGAACGGATTCCAAAGAAGCATGAAGACAAAGTAAAAGACAAAACATTGACAGTAGGTGTTCATCTTACGCCAACATTCGGGGATTTTGACGGCAACATAGGTTCAACAGTAACCATCGGTCCTGCATTGACAACAGGCGTGAGCAAGACAAACTACAGCAATAATCTTCATCCTGAGAGCCATTATCTTGAACAGGTAGAACGTTTCTTCAGCGGATTAAGGCTTGAGGACATAGAATTGCATCAGGCAGGAATCCTGGCAAAGACAGCAGAGACAAAGGATTTTGTAATTGAAGCTGACAAGAGGCATCCTAATTTTTACAATCTGGTTTCCATAGATTCCCCAGGTTTGACCTCTTCTCTTGCAATTGCAAAGCATGTGAAGAACTACTACATGGCTGCAAGGAAAAACAAACAGATTCCAAAATGATATCTGAAAAAGATTCGCAGATCATCAGGGAACTAAGAAAAAACAGCAGAGCTAGCTTGAAAGAGATTGCAGAAAGATTGGGTCTTCCTTCAAGCACAGTCCATGATAAAGTCAGGCGATTTGAAGGGAATATAATCGAGAAGCATACCACGCTATTGAATTTCAAGGAGCTCGGTTATTTTTCCCATTTTTTCTTGTCCTTGAAGACAAAGAGAGAAAAGAGGAATGAACTTAAAGAGTTCCTCAAGAGTTCAAGATACAGCAACACAGTATATCAAGTAAATGACAAGTTTGATTTTTTGGTTGAAGTTGTTTTTTACAACCTTAAAGAAGCGCAGGATTTTTTCGATCAGTTAAAAGAATGCTTTCCGATCGAGGATTTATATGTGCACAGCATAATTGACAATGTAAAAAAAGAGGAATTTTTGAGCTAAAATGGCAATGAAATTTTCTCCCAGGGAATTGAAGCTTCTTGCGAATCTAAGAGAGAATGGCAGGTGCAAACTGACAGAGATAAGCAAGAAATCAAGAATCCCTGTCTCAACTGTTTTCGATATGCTCCAGGAAATGCAGGAAAATGTCATCACAAAGAATACAGTTCTGATTGACTTTTCAAAACTTGGCTATCACACCAGGGCACAGATCTTTATTAGGGTTGAAAAACAGGACAAAGAAAGATTGAAAAATTTGCTAATTTTTGCTGATAATGTGAATTCAATCTACAGGATTAACGGAGGCTGGGATTTCATAATAGAAACCGTACATAGGAGCATCAAGGAACTGGATGACTTTCTTGAAGACTTGGGCAGGGAAGTGTGTATTCAGGAAAAGGAAATACACTACCTAATTGAAGACATAAAGAGAGAAGAATTTTTGTCAAACGGAGGTAAAAATGGGAAATGTTAGATGCAAGGAATGCGGCTGTAGTTTTGCTGAAGATCCAAGATTCGTAGGAGGAAGCCTATGGTGCGAATCCTGCAGATCAAAGCACTCTGATAAATTAACAGAAGCAAGAAGACTTGCGTCCAAAGAATTCGGGACATTGTATGAAAAAGGTTCTGTGCAAGCAGAAGAAGAAGCAAGCAAACTGATCGACAGAATCGAAAGAAACAGGGGAGGAGAAACAAAGCACGTCATTGAATGCCAGAGATGCGGAGTTTACCTAACAGACTGGGTTTACAGCAGGGACGGGTATCATCCTCCACAATACTGCAGCGATTGCGAATCTACTGTCACTTATGAAGCAAAAGAAAGAATCAGGGAAAGAGAAGAGCAAAGAAGAGAAGCTCAAAGAAGGCTTAGAGACATAGAGGACCGCTTTTCGGACTGATTGTCCCCTTCCAGTAGTGTATATAGATAAGCTTTATAAATAAAATGAATTATATGTCACAGTAATGGTGCGCGTGTATATTGACGGGTTATGGATGGATATTCCTGCTACTAAAGACTATCACACCCCTATAGGAGATGCTGAATTCGAAGACAACAATACTGTTGTTAATGGACTTGGCTCAATTGACAGCAAATTAGGGCAGTATGTTCCTATCATAAACAGAATCAAGCAGTACGATTTCTCGCGCGAAAGCAGTGCAGATTTGAAGGCAAGAACCAGAAGATTAAGGACAGATATTGCAAAAGGAAAGAGGGACATGGATGATGTCCTTGCAGAAGCGTATGCAAACATCTATGAAGTGATGAAGCGGTTCAGGGAACAGGAACGAAAATGGAAAGTTCTCGGCAAGGATTTTGAATGGGGCATGAGGCCTTATGACTGCCAGCTATTGGCAGCTGTTGCAATGAGCAAGGGAAAGATAGTTGACATGAAGACAGGAGAAGGAAAAACACTTGTCGGCGCACTTGACGCATATTACAAAGCACTGCAGGGACAAGTGCATCTTGCGACTGTTACTGAATATCTGTCAGAAAGAGACCATGACATGCTGGCTCCTGTTTTTGAAGAACTCGGCATGACAGTCGGCCTGAACAAAAGAGACATGCTGACGCCTGCAGAGAAGGCAGATCCTGATGTTAACAATGTTATTCTTCAAATCATAAAGAAACAGGAAGCATATGAAGCAGACATCCTGTTCAGCCCTTTCTACCAGTTAGCGCACGATCTCAACAATGATGTAGTCGGTGGAAGAGCCTACATTCAGGACGGCTTCATCGAAGAAGATCCGACAAAGAAACTGCAGAAGATGTCTAGGAAAAAATATTTGATCCTTGACGAGATAGACGAGATATGCATTGACGAGGCAAGGATTCCTGTAATTTTATCTGAGAGCGCAGACGAGCCTGACCAGACAACTGAATATGATACAATCGAAAAAATAATCAACAGGTTCTCGACAGTGGAACTAGATTTTGATAAAAATTTGTATATAAGGTTAGAGAATCGAGGAAGGACCCCTAACAACGCAATAGAACAGATAGATAAAAAAGACATACGATTTGTATGGACCAAAAATAATTATATTAGAGAGAAGGAAAAAAATGTTGATGTAATCTATATCAAGGAAGGAAGCAAGAAGACATTCAGATTAACAGATAAAGGAGAGAAAAAGCTGGAAAGAATTCTGACAAGAATCGGCAAGCTTGATCAGGACGCGATAAGGATGCTTGAGCAGAAAGAGAAGAATGAAGATACTGGACTTTCTCCTGCAGAATCAGAAATTGCGCAGAGATATTTTGATCTTTATCAGAAAGCAATGAACGCGCTCAAAGCAAGAATCCTTTACAAGGAAGGAGAACACTATAGGGTTGCTGGAAACAGGATTGTCCTAATGGATACAATGACAGGAAGGGACAAGCCAGATTCAAAGTACAGCGAGGGGATGCAGCAGGCAATAGAAGCAAAAGCAAGACGGGAAACAGGACAGGATTTAGAGATTACGCCGAGAACAGAAACAATCGCAAAGATAACTGTACAGGATTACATATTAAGCCAGTACGCAGATTTCTCAGGAATGTCAGGAACAGCATTAGGTGCAGGACAAGAGTTCAAGAAAATCTATAAGAAAGATGTCTGTGTTGTTCCGACAAACAAGCCACGCATAAGAGAAGATCTTCCCGATTTATTGTTTGATGACTCAATTAGAAGAAATCACATTGCAGTGATCGACGCGCTTGATACTGCTCTGGGAGGAAGACCCGTATTGATGACTGTTCTAGACGAGAAAAAACTGCAGGAGATTGTTGATCTGGTTGAATATAGAAAAGGCTTGATGAGAGACGGCAACTTAATACAATACCAAGTCCTGAAAAACAATGCTACTTATGCAGATGAAGCAAAAGATGCAGACGGCCTGAAAAGAGAGAATGAATTGATTGCAAACGCAGGAACAGTGCGAGTTGATGGTGGAAGAGAAATAGGAATGATTACGATCGCAGCAAACATGGCGGGCAGAGGTATTGATATTAAATTAGATGACGTCGCGCGGAGAAACGGAGGAATGCACGGAATATTTGTAGAAAGGCACAGGATAAGAAGGGTTGACGAGCAGAAGCAAGGAAGAATAGGAAGGCAAGGAGATCCTGGAAGCAGTCTGTTTTATCTTTCAAGAGAAGATGATGTGTTGAAGGAATTTCCTCGAACTGGCGGCAATGAATTAGGTTTCTTTGTTAGAAAAACTCAACTGGAGAATGAAGATAGAGACATGGGAAGCAGAAAGACGAACCTCGAATACAAAGCAGATCTTAGAGCGCACGAGATAGAATATTGTGCAATCAAAAGGGAGTTGCTTAGCTGCGTTCCTGAGCTCCAAAAAAAGCATCTTGGCGATTTATTGAAATTAATTGCTGTTGACGCATTGAAGAGGTTTGAACTCCATAGAAGCAATAATACTCTTGATGAATTTGTTAGGGATCTTGCAGGATTGGGCATCTATGTTCCAAGGATATTGACAATCAGAGGAAGAAAGGATAGAGTCATTGAGAAGATTCCGTTTGTGGAAGCGACAGAAGGTGAAAAAGTAAGAAAAGTTGCGAGGAAAGCAATAGTAGACCAGATTAATCAATTGACAAGAGTAGTTGAAAGCAGAGGACACATAGATGATTTGATAGAAGAAACTTTCTGGGGAAATGAATATTATGGGCCTAATATCAATACATTATGGAGAGAATATGTACAGAATACAGATGAAGGTTTCAGCAGGCTGGCAGGCGTTCCGGCAATCAAGAAAGAAGAGTTCATCAAGGAATGCCACCAGGCGTATGAACTATTCAAGCTGAATATGAGCAGGCAACTGTTCAGAAATATCTTCACCAGTCTTCCTGGGGGATTTAACACAAGATTTATAAATCCAGGAGGCGCAAATTAATAGAGAAAATGGCGAGCACGCTTGAAAAGATAACAGACAGAAAAGAGAAGATAGATCCTGTGGTAGAGAAAGCCATGGAGAAGTTCTTAGGCGCGACTGTCAAGCAGGTCAACGAAGACATAAGCAACAGGCTGATAGAAGGCTTTATCGACTTTGACATAGATCTCAGCGTTAAGTTCAAGAAAGCAAAAGAACAGTTCAAGCACGCGTATCTGATCAAACTATTGCAATTTACAAACGGCAATATCAGCGAAGCCGCAAGGATAGCGGGCGTCGACAGAAGAAGCATACACAGGCTGATTTCAAGGTTCAAAATAGACATAACAAAATTAAGAAAAGAGCCGTATTACTTCAGAGAAGAAAAGAAAGAGATGTACGTAAAAGAAGTTGTTGAAGAAACCTTGGGAAGATACGACATCACAAAAGAGTATGCAGACAAGGTTGACGAAGAAACTGCGAAGAATATCAGCAAGAAGATCCCTGATGTGAGGCTTACGTTTGATGAAGCAATCGACATGTTTGAAAGAGAGTATATAAAAGCGGCATTAGAAAAGTTTAAAAATATCAAAGTTGCTGCAAAGGAAATAGGTATACGGTACGAGACTTTGCACAAGAAAGCAAAGGAATTAGGCCTTAGGTAAAAAGGGGGTGGTGGATAACAGGAGGTTGATGTAAATGAAAAAGTTGATGTTATTTTGCTTGCTAGTCATATTGATTATTTCTGTTGTTGGTTGTGTTCCAAAACAAAAGAATAGTGCAATTATTATTGACAAAAATACAGGAGAAGAATTTACGCACGACGAATTCTACAATAGTTTGCAGGGGATTACTGGTTCCGCTGTAACAGAGCCTGTCAAAGAAGAAATACAAACTGAAGAAAAGAAAGAAGATGCAGTAGAGGTCGAAGAAGAAACAGGGGAAGAAGAAGTTGAAGAGCAAGAAGAGCCTATCCAAAATGTGGCAAGCACAAATGAAAGAGTTGCAGAACACTACGAACGAATGAGAAGGTATGCAGGCTTGATTGATTTGAACATTCTGACAAAGGAAAACTGTGATGAAAAAAGAATCGAATGGCAGGAAAAGC
>JAHWHE010000058.1 GCA_019323495.1 Candidatus Woesearchaeota archaeon
AAAAACAAGCAATACCCATATATAAAGGTTTCTGTAAAACGTTTATAGAGAAAATGGGCCCTCCCGGACTTGCACCGGGGACCTTCGCCGAGTCAAGGCGACGTCATAGCTACTAGACCAAGGGCCCTGCTAATTTGATTTATTTTTTGAGCTTTGCAAGTTTTTCCTTGAAATCCTCGACATTGCCAGGCTTCAGCTCGATCGCCCGCTCCAGGATCGAAATTGCTTCTTTTTTCTTGCCCATCTTTACAAAAAGTTTGACGAGCTTGTTCATCAAAATATAATAGTACGGATCATTGCTGTTTTTTACACTGTTTACGCCTGATTTATAAATTTTTACTGCTTCTTCTGCCTTGCCGCTCTTTTCAAGAATAAAACCAAGATTATTATATATCGCAGGACTCTTTATATCGCTCTCAAATGCTTTCTTCATGACATCGTACGCACTCTGGAATCTTCCTGCTTTTGTGTGTATCGCTCCAAGCTTTACATAAGCAGTCTCTTTTTTTGGCTGCTTTTCAATAGCTTTTTGCAGGAATTCTATTGCTTCATCTTTTTTGTCCTGCCCGAGCCTCATGTCCGCAAGATGTATGTACGGCATCTCAAAATCAGGTTGAAGTTCAATGACTTTGTTTAATTCGTTTTCAGCTTCCTTGTGCATCCCCTCTGATAGGTACATGAGAGCGGACTGGTAATGAATTTTAGGAACATCAGGAGTCAATTTCAGCTGTTCTTTCATCAATTTGCTGTACTTCTTTATTTTTTCTTTGTCAAACTCTTTGCTTTTTTGGAACTGATAATGATGGATGGGGATATTGGTTCTTATTATTCTGCCCCCCTTACTGGCAATCGAATCAAAAATCGTCTCATGAATCTTGTACCTGAACTTGTAGTTTTTCCCGTTCCTGAATAATCTTATTAACGGATTAGGAAAATAGCCTATCGCGCCTTTTGCAAACTTATTGCCTGTGCTCACGCTTCTCCAGCCAAAGAAATTCTTATTATCAGTATAATTTATCTGGTCAAGGATAAAAGCAGCAATCTCCTGCTTGCCCTTGCCCAATGTCTTGTCAGCATCAGTTATCAGTTTTCTGATAATCTTCCAGTCCTTTTCAGCAATAACTTCGTCAGCATCCAGCACGATAATCCAGTCGCATCTTGCCTGCTTGATTGCCTCGTTCTTTGACGCGCTGAAATCATTGACCCATTTCCTGTGGAGGACTTTTGCATCAAATTCTTTTGCTACCTTCACAGTGTTGTCAGTGCTTCCTGTATCTATGATGATTATTTCATCAACATAAGCTCTTGCAGAAGACAGACAGTTCTGGATAAAACCTTCTTCATCCTTCGCAATCATGCATAAACTTAAAGTCGCCATTATAACCTCAATCCAGAAATTGAATATATAAAATTAACTAAAAAAATCACATCATTCCCGGAGGCATGCCGCCCATACCGCCTGCACCTTGCTCATGGCTTCCGCCTTTTCCGCCTGCAATGACATCGTCTATCCTCAATATCATCACTGAAACTTCTGAAGCGCTCTTGATTGCCTGTGTCTTTATTTTCAGGGGCTCGATGACGCCTTCTGCAAAGCTGTCCATTGCTTTTCCAGTTATGACATTTACTCCGGCCCATTTCTTGCCGTTGTCGTGCATGTTCCTCAACTCAGTAAGAACATCAATAGGATCCAAACCTGCATTCTCTGCAAGGGTTTTCGGAATAATCTCCAAACTTTCTGCAAAAGCAGTTACAGCCAGCTGTTCCCTGCCGCTCAAGCTGTTTGCAAATTCCCTCAATCTTTTGTTGAGCAGGATCTCAGGCGCTCCTGCGCCGCCGACTATCTTCTTGTCTCTCAAAGCAGCGACGATCCCGCCTATTGCGTCATCAATCGCTCTCTTCACTTCTGCAACGACATGCTCTGTTCCTCCCCTGGCCAAAATAGTTACAGCCTTAGGATTCTGGCAGTCTTCAACATAAATCATTTCTTCATCGCCTATCTTTTCCTCGTGCACAGCTCCTGCACCGCCAAGATCTTCTTCGCTCACGCCTTTCAATGTTGTCAGTAATTTTGCACCTGTCGCCTTTGACAATTTCTCCATATCACTTTTCTTGACTCTTCTAGCTGCAAAGATGCCTGCTTTCGCAAGATAGTGCTGCACAACATCATCAATCCCTTTCTGGCAGAATACGACATTCGCACCAGTCTGTATCACATCATCAGCAAGTTTCTTAAGCATTCTTTCTTCCTGGTCAAGGAATGCCTGCATTTGATTAGGGTCAGTTATCTGTATCTTTGTGTCTGTTTCTGTTTCTCTCGCTTCAAGAGCGCTGTTCAAAAGCAAGACCTTGACATCTTTTATTTTCTTAGGCATTGAATAATGCACTTTTTCTTTATCAAGCAATATTCCTTTTATCAGGACAGTGTTTTCCACACTATCCCCTACTTTCTTTTCTATTTTGATATTATCAGCATCTATATTGCCATCCTCATCAATTATTTGGGTAACAGCATCAACTGCCAGGATTGCTAATTTCTCTTTCGCCACTTCTGCGCTTTTTCCGACCATTGCAGTCATTGCAACCTTCATCAATGTCTCTTTGTCATCCACAGATATAGGCTCCCCAATCTCCTGCAGGATTTCCTGTGCTTTTTCAGCTGCGATCTGATAGCCTTTTGCCACAACAGTAGGATGGATGTTTTTGTCAAGCAGATGTTCTGCGTTCTTCAGCAGTTCCCCTGCAAGAACAACAGCAGTTGTAGTGCCGTCTCCTACCTCGTCATCCTGTGTCTTTGCGATCTCAACAATCATTTTTGCACTAGGATGTTCAATGCTCATTTCTTCAAGAATCGTAACTCCGTCATTTGTTATGACAACATCTCCAAGAGAATCTACAATCATCTTGTCCATTCCTCTAGGACCAAGAGTTGTCCTGACAGTCTCAGCCACCAATTTAGCCGCCATAATATTGTTTCTTTGAGCGTCCCTGCCAGTAGTTCTGGTGCTTCCTTCTGGTAAAATAAAAATAGGTTGAATTTCTTTAGCCATCTTAATACCCCTCCTTTGAACTAAGATATCTTTCGCTATTGCAAGCGATTTATAAAGGTTATGGTTGAGCTTCTTTCAATAATTAGAGATTGACTACCTATATAAAAAATTTTAGAAACGCACCTTAAAAATAAAATAAAAAAGAAAAATAATCAGTTTATTTATTCTGTAGCCAAAGCGACAACTGTCTTTAGAGCGACTACAATTGCGGCAGGCGCTACAAATATTACGATATTTGTCAGGATGCTTACCAGGTATCCTCCTACGTTCCAAGGAATTACACCTAGACCTGCTCCACCAGCCACCATTAGTGCGATTGAAGCCACTAGGAAGCCGTGTGTTTCTTTAGCTGTTATGTTTATGAATCCTACAACCAAACCAAGGATTACCAGCACTAATGCAGAATACATTACAGTATCTGGAAAAAATCCTGTTATAATTGCTAGGATCACTCCTATTAGAAACGCGTAATGTCCGATTTTGGTCATGCGCATCACCTCTATTTTTTGTATAGTTTGTTGAAAACCGCGTTTTCAAGCCAGAATATAGAAAACTCATATTTAAATATTGTCCTTAATGCGCGCGCCATTTATAAATGACCGGTCAAAAGCAAGAATTCTCATTCTTCAATAATATAGCTTCTTTTTTTCTCAACCTGATAATTCTCATTGAGTAACTCAACCCCTATTTCGTGTCCGATATTTCTTTTCCTGACATCAGTCACCCTGAATCTCAGCAAGCCCCTGTTCTTTCCATAGAACTTATCCTCGCTCTTCTTCGCAATATCAAATTCCCTGTTCACCCGGATAGCCACGTGCTGTGTGTCAGCATACAATATTTCAATCTTGTAATTATAAGGGCCTGCCTTGTACACTGCAGTTTCCCCTGTCCTCAAGCTGTCGATCAGTCTTTGGGGCTGGTTCTCATAGTCAATAGAATGCGTTATTCCGCTCCCATATTCTTGTGTGTATTCCCGCGTTATTGAAAATCTTCCTATCGGACCGCCTTCTGCCCTTCTTTGGGATAAAAAAGATACAATTGTCTTGTATTCATCTTCCTGTAATTTGTATATTTTAGACTGCTTCAGATCGATGCTGTCGCTCATCCCATCTAAATTAAAGTATGCAAAATCCTTGTTGAGGTATTTCAGGC
This sequence comes from Candidatus Woesearchaeota archaeon, assembly GCA_019323495.1. Classification (GTDB taxonomy): domain Archaea; phylum Nanobdellota; class Nanobdellia; order Woesearchaeales; family WJKV01; genus WJKV01. Next base: position 4,203 of record JAHWHE010000058.1, read on the forward strand.
TGAAAGTATAAGTCTTGTCCCCTAAATTGACGAATTCACTGTCCCCTCTTTGAACGAAAAAAGTAGTTGTGGTAGACAATGCACTGCAAATTGAAGAAGACAATAAGACTGCTGTCAGAGCAAATATGATTATTATTCCCCTTTTTTGTATCCTCACCACCTCGTCCTAGGAGAAACCACGATCTGTTATAAATCTTTCTAAAACATAAGCTTTAAATACAGCTAAAACATGAAATATAATAGAGAAATAAAATGGAAAAACCAACATTAATTCAAAAACAGAAACAGAATCTGGTTTTATCTAGTGTTAATTCTCTTATTCTTGCTAACAGATTTCATAGCTAGCTGTTGCTAGCGTATATTCTAAATCCAAACATTTACAGGCGGCTAATCCGAGAATAAAGTCTAATTTTACCGTCGATAAAATAAAATTTTTGAAACAAAAAATAAAAAAATTTTGCTAGTGAAAACTATCATGGTGCATGTGGTGTAACGGCAGCATGGGAGACTGTGGATCTCCAGGAGCGGGTTCGACTCCCGCTTTGCACCCTTTTCATAAACAAAACAAATAAATACTAACAATTGTTCAAAAACAAGAAAATGGCAAAGGAAAAAGAAGAGAACGGCTTGATGCTGGCGCGCGGAGTAAAAGATGTTCCGCCAGAGAAGAAGATCCTAAAGCAACAGATAGTTGACAAACTAAAAAGAATATTCGAGCAGTTCGGTTTTTCTCCATTAGAAACTCCGATTATTGAAAGATACAATGTTCTTGCTTCTAAATACGCGGGCGGCACAGAGATTTTGAAAGAAACTTTCAAATTCGCAGACCAAGGAGGAAGAGAACTTGGATTGAGATACGATCTTACTGTACCGTTCTGCCGTTTTGTAGGGATGAACAAGACCTTGAAGATGCCTTTCAAACGTTATCAGATTGGCAGGGTTTTCAGGGACGGACCTATCAAATCAGGAAGGATGAGAGAGTTCTGGCAATGCGATGTTGATGTTGTAGGAACCAAATCAATGATCGCAGATGCAGAATGCATCGCTATTGCGCAGGCTGTTTTCGAAGAGCTGGAACTGGATGTGACAATCAAGTTCAGTACAAGAAAGATCTTGAACAGTTTGATGAAATATGCAGGTGTCAAGAAACCAATGGATGCTATTCTAACAATCGACAAGCTTAACAAGATAGGGATTGACGGAGTAGAAGACGAGCTTAAAGAAAAAGGGATTAGCGACGAAAGCATTGCAAAATTAAAAGGCATAATATTGATGAAAGGAACTAATGAAGAAAAATTGCGGTTTCTGAAAGGGCTAACAAAAGATGAAGAAGGGATTGAAGGAATAAAAGATGTAGAAGAAATCCTTTCGTATTTACCTAATAAAAAGAATATTGAATTCGATCTAACACTTGCACGAGGCCTTGCATATTATACAGGCCCTGTCTTCGAAGTATATTTGAAAGACATCAAGGAATTCGGCAGTTCATTGGCAGGCGGAGGAAGATATGACAAGATGATAGGAGACTTCTTAAAAACAAAAGATGAAGAAGCATACCCTGCAACAGGAATTAGTTTCGGACTCGAGCCGATAAGTGTTGTTTTAGAAAAAGAAAAAATGAAGAAAGCCAGCGTCAAGAAAACAGTCACGCAGATTTACATAATCCCAATCGGCACCCAAAAAGAGTCCTTTGGAATCGCATTAAAAATAAGGAAGCAGGGATTCAATGTTGACATGGATCTATGCAATAGAGGAATAAGCAAGAATCTTAATTATGCCAACAGCTACAATATTCCTTATGTCATCTTCATTGGTGAAGAAGAACTGAAAAACAAGAAAGTCAAGCTTAAGGACATGAAAAGCGGCAAAGAGCAATTAGTAAAGATCGAAGACATAAAAAAGATGATAAAGAAGTGATTATTTGCTAATTGATTTTCTCCAGCATTCTATTCTTTTATCTTTGTAAGAATCAAGCAGCCTTTTTTCTGGACAAGAAGGGTGTGCTCTGCCTGGCTGATCACTCCCCCGCTGACTTCTGGAAGAGGAGGATATTCTTTTGCAATGCCCGACCTGACAAGTTCCCGCAACCCGAAATCAAGCCCTTTTGCATTTATCCATCTTTTTGCAAAAGGCAAGCCGTTGAATTTCAGTGCTTCTCGCAGGACATCGCGCGCAAACATGCTCCTCACATTTCTTTCTTTTTCTATTGATAAGATTTCAGCATGATGGCTTTCCTTGATTGCGCCCTGGCCATTGGTTGCGAAAGGCTCGATAGCGATAATCTCGTCTTCTTCAAGTTCTGTATCGTCCCCTGTCGACACATTAGGGATTGTAGGAGGAACATGTGTTTCATAAAAATCAATTCCGTGGCCGGATAGATTGACAATCGGCAAAAATCCTTTTGCCTTGATAGCATCCTGGATTGCTTTTCCAATCTCGCCAAGGGTCGCTCCTGCTCTGACAATCTTAATTGCAGCTTCTAATGCTTCCTCGCTCGCTTTTATTAAATCACCATAATTTCCGCTTAGATCAACTGTGCACGCAGTGTCTCCTATTGCTCCGTCAACATGCGCTCCAACATCCAGCTTAACCAGCTGGTCAGAAAAAACCGTTTCATCATTTCTTGTTGGAGTATAATGAGCTGCAATATCATTCAGCCCTATGTTCACAGGAAATGCAGGAAAACCATTAAGATCAATTATTTTCTGCTCTATTTTCTCTGCAACATCTAATAACTTTACACCTGGTTTGACTAATTTTCTTCCATAGTCAAGCGCTTGGGCAGCGATCTGTCCTGCTTTTTTCCAGTTTTCCAGATCCTCAATCATATTAAACCTCGATTATGTCTCCTGTTTTAGGAGTGAAAACGGTCCTGTCTTTAAATGTTTCTGCAAGAGCAGCTACAGATTCAGGATCTCCATGGTTCAAAATCAATGTAGAAGGATTTACTTGTTTAATCAAATCTATCAATCCCTGCTTACCTGCATGGGCGCTGAAATCAAAGAAACCTACTTCGCATTCCACAGAATACATTTTTTTCTCTATTATGCATTTTGCTTGTTCTTTCAGCATTCTTCCATTAGTGCCTTCTGCCTGATATCCTGTCAGCAGGATTGCGCTGTCAGGGTCATCATAAACAAATTTCAAATACTGCATTATAGGCCCTCCTGTCACCATGCCGCTGGTTGTGATGAATATTCCTTGCTTCTGCACAATCTTTTTTCTGTCTTTTGCATCTACATATTGGATTTTATCGACAGCTGCCAATAATTCTTCTGGGTCTCTTATGCAGTGCGGATCTTCAAGAAATCTGTTAGTGACTTCTTTTGCCATTCCATCTAGGTAAATAGGTACATTGAACTCTCTCTTATTCAGCAAAAGCATGATCTCCTGTGCCCTTCCTACTGCAAATGCAGCGATCAATACCCGTCCTCCCCTGTCTATGACTTCCTGCACCTTATCTAAAAAATCATTTTCTGTTTCCTCTCTTGGAGGATGATCTCGATCTCCGTAAGTGCTCTCGCAGATCAGTATATCTGCCTTTGGAAGATTTTCCATTTTGTGCAATAATTGTGTATCGATAGTGTTTATATCGCCAGTATAGATCAATGTCTTGCCGTCAATCTTCAGGAAGATGCAGCTACTGCCAGGTATGTGCCCTGCATCAAATAATTCAAATTCAACACTGCCAACTGTTCCTTTCCTGTGCATCTGCATTAGTTTCATCATGCTGTCAACTCTTTCTATGTCGTATTCGCTATAAGCTGTGTGCTGTTGCTTGAAAGACTGTATCTTCAATGCATCTTTCAGTAAAATCTCTGTTATCGCTCTTGTCTCGGTTGTACAGAAAATAGGACAGTTCAATCCAAAATGATCAAACAAAGGAAGCGCGCCTGAATGGTCCAAGTGCGCGTGAGAAAGAAAAACAGCTTTTATTTTTTTCAGGTCAATCTTTGCAGGCATCTGTATCATCTGGTCCTCTCTGCGCGCAATATTGTCAGGGTATTCTACAATTTCACCGATCTTAATGCCGCTGTCAAGAAGATAAGTATCATCAATTTCCACACAGCTTCTTCCTACTTCCTGGCCAGCGCCATGAAATTCAATCTTCATAACATCACCTTAAGCAAGCTTTCAATGCACTAATAGCAACCTCCAGTTGTTTGTCATCAGGCTCGCGCGTTGTCAGCAACTGCATCGCAAGTCCAGGCGCAATCACCATCTTTACCAAAGGATTGTCATAGTGTTTTGCGCCCCACCTGATGAATTCATACGAAACAGCAGCTATAACTGGAATAAATGCTAATCTAATTAAAAACTTTGCTATCCAGCTAGGGCTTGTTAAAATAGAAAACAGCAGGATTGAAATAACCAAGACTATGATTATGAAAGTAGTTCCGCAGCGCGGATGCAGGCAGCTAAAGCCTTTTGCATTCTTCACTGTCAATTCTTTTCCGCTCTCATAGCAGAACACACTCTTGTGCTCTGCCCCATGGTATTGGAACAATCTTTTCACATCTTTCATAAAACTTATTCCTCCTATATAAACCAGGAAAACCCCTATCCTGATAACGCCGTCAACAAAATTGAACATAAAACCGTGCGATTCCGTAACAAGTCTTGTCAGGAACAAAGGAAGCACTATAAACAAACCAACAGCCAAGAGAACAGCCACTCCAATTGTCAATGCAATCGCGCCTTTTCCTAATTTTTCTTCTTTCTTATCCACTGCCTCGTTCGCACTAAAACTCAGGGCAGATATCCCTATAATCAATGTATCGATCAGCACAAATATGCCTCTTATCAAGAAACTATTCAGTAACCTGCTTTTATAGAATTTAGAATCAAGTTTCTGCTTCTTTACAACTATTTTCTTATTGGGTTTTCTGACTGCAATGGCAATCTTATTCTTGCCCTTCATCATCACGCCTTCGATTACAGCCTGACCCCCTACCAGTTGTTTTTCCATGCAGTTTTTCCAGTTGCCGTTTGTATATAAAGCTTGTGCAATATATTTATATTAGAAATAAGTCTTCCACCAAGCATGAAAAACGCGATACAGAACAATATAGCAGAATTAAGAAAGAGCATCAAGCATCTTGGGATAAAAGGCGGACCTTTGCACGATTTCAACAAAACAAGAGCGCAGTATTATCAGAGCATTGGAAAAACCAAATTGAATGAATTGCTTGCCATTACAAACAAGCTAGACAAGACGAGCGCGGTGCTGGAAATCACAAAACTCTTGCTCGAGATAGCAGACATATATTCAAACAGCCCAGACTCGGAGAAATTGGATAAGAATCTGGATGAATTAGAGCGATTGTTCGATACAGTTAACATAGAGGCAGAAAAGAAAATAAAGTTCGAACCTCCTCCATTTCCTGCGCCAATCAAATCTGAATTAATCTCTGATCTAGAAGAGATGCAGCTTTGCTTTGACAGCGGTTGCTACAAGGCAGCGGTCATCTTGTCTGCAAAGATCCTTGAGACTTCTCTCCACAGGGCTTATTATGAAATCACAGGCAAAGACTTGATGGAAACAAGCCCGGGAATAGGATTAGGCAAAATAGTTGCAAAACTTTCTGAGAACAATATCGAATTAGGGCCAGGAATAAACGAACAGATACACTTGATAAACAAAGTAAGAGTAAGTTCTGTCCACAGGCAGAACACAGTTTTCAAGCCGTCGAAAGAGCAGGCTCATGCCACGATATTGCTCACAATAGACATTCTGAACAAGATATTTAGAAAGAATTAGATAAAGATTAAAAGAAAATAAATAAAAAAGAAATTATTTCTATGAGTATCTGTCAACAAATCTTACTTTCGCGCTCTTGCAGATCTCCCAGCTCAACGGGCAGTAAAGGAAAGTAATTTCGCCTTTGTCCCATTGATAAGCAAAAGGTATGTCTCCGCAGTTAGGGTTTCCAACGCACGGTTCGCTGCTCTTGAACAATAGATTGCCAGTAGTCTTGACAGGCAGAATCACCTGCTTATTGTCCTTCAATGCAACTGTTCCATACAATTCTATAGAGCTTATGTCATCAAATCCAACCCACCATTTAGCAATCCTGTTGCCCAGTTCAAAGCCATATCTGTCCTTAGCAGCAATGTCTGTCAAGAATTTAGGCGGCTGGTCTTCGTTTGTTGCTCCACGCCTGAAAGGTTCTCCAAAAGTCTTAGTTGCAGTTCTCATGAATTTTTGGATTTCTGTTTCGCC
>JAHWHE010000006.1 GCA_019323495.1 Candidatus Woesearchaeota archaeon
TTATTGCCCCACTTTGTGACTGACATAGAAACGTGCAGAGACATAAAAACCCCTTACTGTTCTGCTGCTTTTTCAGCAGTGCTGCCTGATTACTATGCCAGGTGCGCAGAAGACAAGTTTGTTCAATCTGTTATTGAAGGATGTTGAACTAGAACTGTTTAGAAATGTTGAAATATGAACCAATTAAAAATGCAAAGAAAAGGCGCGATAACGCTTTACATAATAATAGGAATGATTATATTAGTGGTCCTTGGAATTCTTTTGTACTATAACAATTTATATTATGAAGAGCAAAAATTAAGACAATCGGTCTTCATCGAAAAACCTTCTGTGTTTCTCGAAGAGTTCCCTGCAGCAGAAGAATTCAGCTCTGGGTTTATCTGTGAGAACGAGGTGACTTCGGATTGTTTTATTTGCGGCTGTCCAGAAGGGTACACTTGCAACGGAGCAAAATGCGAGCTGATTAATAACACCCAGCCAAGACCATTCATTGTTCTTTTTGTCCCTATGAATTACAGGCCTACAGATCCTGACTTTTTAGACAGGGTCGGAAAGGCAATAGATTTTATCAAAGAACAGACCGCGATTCCAGATGAAAGCTTCCTTATAATCGACAAGACATTGAAGACAAACAGGACTTGCGATTTTGAAGTGAGCGAGCTCGCAATTTTTGCCGACGAATGGCACAAGCAAAACTTTGGCTTGTCATTGCCTGCGCCCTATGTTGAAAATGGGAAATACATCTACAATCACAGGGTTATTGGAATAAATAAGCAGGAGCAGGAGATTTCAGAATGCGGCTGCGGGTTCACATACCTTATGGGGGACAGTGTTTACTTGGGCGGGAATGAATGCGGCAAGCTTTCGCACATTGTTGCGCACGAGTTCGGGCATACTTTTGGCTTGTGCGACGAATACGACACTTGTGTCTGGGACGATACAAATGCTCAGATGAAGTGTGTTAATACTAAGCCTGACAAATACAATTCCAACTGCGGGGATGTCTGCTGCAATCAGGATGTTGCGTGCTGTTTCGGAAAGTACAGCGTTCATGGTTTCAATATGATGGGTAGCGCGAACATGCCGCCCGAAAGAGAAATCAATTTTGAATCAAAGACAGTCATCAATTCATTTGTTTGCAAGCATTTCGGAGTCTGCTAGAATGAGAAAAACAAAAATCGAATCAAGAAAATATGCTGCGTGCTTTTTGTTTATGATACCTCTATCTATATTGATTGTAGCAGTTCTTGCGACGATTGTTTCTGCAGAGACAAACATAATGAGGATCGACTTTATGCTCACAGATGAGGGGGAAGTTAATCTCATCAATATCAAGAATAGCAGGGGCACTTTCGAAGTCGCGAATTTTTCAGCCGCCCATTATATAGAGCTAGTTGAGAACAACCAAACAAGATACTATCTTCCTTTTGATGAGTCGTCTTATAGGCTAACAGATCTTCCTACTATCATGAACCAGAAATTGGTCACGAAAAAGCTGCCTTTTTTAGGGGATATAGGAACATTGAATATTTATAAGAACGGAGAATTGAAATTATCTTACGATCTGAGAAAATTATGCGACTTTGATACAGAATGTGCGGGTTATGAGAATGCAATTAATTGCCCCTACGACTGCGATCCAGATTACATGTCCTCGCTTGAGAAGAGAATAACCCAGCTGAAGCTTGAAGAGAAGGAGAGGGCAGAGCTCATCAAGCTCGAGTTTGAAAAAGCAGGAAAAAGAGCAAAGCAAATAAATTTTTTCATAATTATGGCGATTATAGGAAAAGTTTTGCTTTTCACTTTATTTTTCATACTGCATAAGGAAATCAAATTTAAAAAATGAAATATTAATCAAAACATGGCAAACGACAAAGAAGATTTGAGGAGACATTACCTTGACAGGATAAAGAAAGGTCTGACAGAGCAGGCAGCAGATAAGGTCAGCGAGTTTGAGGAGATCGAAAGCAGACAATACACTGAGTTTAAGAAAGAGCTGCTGCCCAAGAAATTATCCTATTACGAAAAGGGCTGCCAGTGGGCAGAGAAGTTATTGAAGATAAAAGCAGACCCTAAAAAATCAGGCCTTGTGATAGAGGCAATACAGACTTGCCATTTAGATGTAACACCTGACGGAGTGCTCGCATTTTCTATCTTGTTTCCTTTATTGGTGATGGTGGTTGGAGGGTTGCTGGGTTATGTTCTTCCTATCTTGCTTGGAGGAGAGCCCACCATCTTTTTTGTTGTTTTCTTTTTGCTTGTAGGCTTGATTTTTTTCTATCTTGCAGGCAAACTGCCGTTCTTCCTTGCAAAGAGCTGGAGGCTTGCAGCAAGCAATCAGATGATCCAATGCATTTTCTTTATTGTTACCTATATGCGGCATACTAGCAATTTGGAGAATGCGATTGATTTTGCAGCAGAACACTTGGTTGGGCCCCTGGCGCTTGACATGAAAAAGATATTGTGGGATGTCGAGACAGAAAGGTACGAAAGCGTAAGGGAAAGTCTGGATGTTTATCTTGTGCAGTGGCGGGAAACGAACAGCGAGTTTGTAGAAGCCTTCAATCTTATACAAAGCAGTCTTTTGGAATCAGAAGAAGCGAGAAGGCTTGAATTAATAGACAAGTCATTGGATGCCATCTTGAGCGAGACATATGAAAAGATGCTCAGATATGCACATGATTTACACAGCCCTTTGACAATGCTGCACATGCTGGGAATCATAATGCCCATTCTTGGTTTGGTTATCTTGCCGCTGATGGTAAGCATTATGGAGGGCATAAGATGGTATTACATTGCAACGCTCTACAACATAGTGCTCCCGATCGCAGTTTATTTGATGGGCAGAAACATTCTTGCAGAAAGGCCTACAGGTTATGGAGACACCGATATAAGCGAAATAAATCCCGAATTGAAAAAATTAAAGAAAATAAAACTTCCGTTTACAGAGAAAAGGATCAGTCCTATCTATCTGTGCGTAATCCTTGCTGTAGTTTTCGTAATCATAGGATTGGCGCCAGTGTATCTTGGAAGCACTCTTCCCCAGATTCCAGGATCAGACATTCCTTCTGACATCTGCATCACGCAAAATTTCAAATCTTTCAATCCTGCTGTGAATCTTGAAGCAAAACCTCTTGCCTGCCTTCTTGACTATAGGCCTTCTACGACCAAAAAAGACGTATTGATAGGGCCGTTTGGCTTGGGAGCGAGTTTATTCTCTGTTTTCGTAGTGCTTGGTTTTGGCCTGGCTTTTGGAATATATTTTGCAATAAAAAGCAGGGGGGTCATCGATATTAGGAACAAGACAAAAAAGCTGGAATCTGAATTCACCAACGGCTTGTTCTTATTGGGCAACAGGCTGGCAGACGGCCTTCCTACAGAGATTGCACTTGGCAAAGTGTCACAGACTTTGGAAGGCACAGAAACAGGCAAGTTCTTTTCAATAGTCGTTGAAAACATCACCAGATTGGGCATGAGCGTGAGCGACGCTATCTTCAATAGGAAAATAGGAGCCTTGCTGTTCTTTCCTTCTGCAGTCATCGAGAGCAGCATGAAAGTTCTTGTTGAGGCGAGCAAGAAAGGGCCAAGGATAGCTGCACAGGCATTGATGAATGTCAGCAGATACATCAAGGAAATACACAATGTCGATGAAAGACTGAAGGATTTGATGGCAGAAATCATCAGCGACATGAAGACACAGGTAAGATTCCTGGCTCCTGCGATAAGCGGTGTTGTTGTCGGTATCACCAGCATGATCACTTTTATTCTCGGCAGGCTTAACCTTGCGCAGGCGACAGGGGGCATAGGAGAAGTCGGCGGCCTTGCCAATATATTTTCAGGAGATACAATCCCTACTTATTTCTTCCAGATAATTGTCGGAATATATGTTGTGCAATTGATTTACATCCTGACGACTTTGAGCAATAAGATTGAGAACGGGGAAGATAAATTGAATGAGCAGTATGAGCTTGGAAGGAACATGGTTAAAGGCACTCTTATGTACTGTTTGATAGCTGCATTCACGATGATGGTCTTCAGCATACTCGCAGCAGTCATACTGCAAAAAGGTATCGCAGGCTAAATTCTTTGAGTGCAAGCGAAAATAAAAAGAAAAATAAAGAAATTTAGTTCTTCATCGACCAGCACAATTTAGCAAGGCCGACTAGTATGAATGCTACTGTCCACCAATGGATGCCCCAGAAATCCCATTTTCCCAGGTCGACTAGCAAGAAAATTATACCTAGAATTAGCACTATTATTCCGCATAAAGCAACCATGCTTTTTCCGCACCCGCATTTCATGCAGCCGCAGGTTGATGCAGTTGTTTTTTTCTTAGCCATATTATCACCTCTTTTAGCACTATATTTGCATATATGCTGGTAATAAGAAAAGGATTATGCATATAAAAGCATTTCGCAAATCAAGCAGCCAGAATGGCAGGTTTTCCGGGCATGGCCTGCTGCGCTTTAGGCTCCTTGCTTTCCTCTGCCTTTATGATCGTGACCTTGCATTTGAATTCTGTTTCAAGATTTGATTTCGCATCGTTCAGCAAATCTAGTTCTGTTTTTTGCTCTGCTTTGACAGGGACCTTTCCGCTTTTGATTATCCTCTGCACTATTGCAGCAACATCTTTTCCGTGTTTTTTAAGTTCTGCGTCCTTCATTATCTCTTGTATGATCTGGCCTTGGTTCTTTGTTTTCTCTATTATTGGCTCTAGTTTTGTGACCAGTTCATATTTCCAATTGGGCGCGATATACAGTTTGATCTCTTTTGGCTTTTCTATTTTTGCGAGCTTCAATACGTGGTTAATATCGTCTCTTGTCTGCATGAACATCTCTTCTGCAGCTTCTATTGCTTTGTCTATCTTTGCTTTTTCGACTTTCGGCCATTCTTGTTCTGCTGCAAGATCCTTATTGCCTAATTTTTCCCACATCTCTTCTGCGATGAACGGCGTGAAGACGCCCATGATCCTTGTCCATTTGTTCAGTATGGATGAAATGATTTTTTTATTGTTCCCGCCCCTGTTCTTGTACAGCATCAAGTCTTTATACATATTGAAATAAATTTCATCAGTGCTCAGCTTGAAATCAAATTCTTCCATCTTTTCTGTTATGTTCTTTAGCCTGCTGTTGAACTTGCTTTCTATCCACTTGTCCATTGTCTTGTTTTCTTCTGAAGCTTTCGCGCTGTCATATTCGAGGAAATCAGAGAATAATGCCCATGTTTTTTCAAGTCTTGCGCTATAGTTTCTGACAGAACTGTCTTCGAACTCTACATCTGCGAAAGGGCTGCCTGAGTTTGTATAATACAATCTCATATTGTCCACTCCAAACTCCTGCGCGACTCCAGGGATAGGAAGTGTTCCGCCTTTTGACTTGCTCAGTTTGCCTCCTTCTTTTCCTACGATCCAATAATTTACAAAAATTCCTCTAGGCCAGAAATCTTTTGGCAGGATGGCTACGTGGTTCATCACAAAAGGAGGGAAATGAACTCTTTGGTGCTCTTTTCCGCCCAGGTTGATGTCCAACGGATACCAGTATTGTACGTCTGCTTGTATTTTTTTAAGAAGTTCTTTGTCTGTCTTGCATTTCTTGCTTACATCTTCTATTTTTCCTTTTCCTAGGTATACAAAGTCAAAAAATTCTTCTGTAAGATTTTCTTCTTTTAATTTTCCTTCATTGACGTATAAAGAAACCAGATAATAGATAGGATACAGCGTGCTGTCGCTTATTGCTTCTATGATGTATTTTTCATCAAATGGAAACACAGTTCCCATCCATTTTCCTTGCCGTGCGCACGCCCTGTCTTCGAACCAGTCCAGCGTCGCCTGCATATTGTCCCTATAGCTGTCAGGAAAGATGTTCATTGTTTTAGCGTGCTTTTTCGATGTTTCTGTTAATTTCTTGTCACTGTACCTGATGAACCATTGGTCATCATACCTTTTGATAATTACATGTTCTCCGCATCTGCAGATTACTTCTTCTGACAAATCATACATAATGTCTGCATCACCATTTTCAATCAGGTCCTGCTTCATCTTGTCTTTTGCTTCTGTTACTTTCATTCCTGCGTATGGCCCGCAGTTCTCGTTCATCACTCCTGTATGAAAGCCAAGCTTGTAGATTTCTTTTTTTGCCTGCTCTAGTTTTGCATGATCGTGCTGTGATTTTATGCCCAGTCTTTCGCAGATTTCTTTTGCAGGAAAATCTCCGTAGCCTGGCGTCTTTATTATAGGTATCAGTTCTATCTTCATCAGATCGCCGTGATTCAATCCGTATTTTTCCCATAAGCTCTTCGTCGTCTTCAGGTCCTCTAGGCCCATGTAATCGTGCGGCGCGTCGCTAGGAACGCTTGTGACAATCCCGCTTCCAATATTAGGATCACAGAAGCTCGAGGGAAGGATGATGATTTCCCTGTCAACAGCAGGCGCATGGCAGTAATTTCCAAGCATCTCTTTCGCGTGGATTTCGCCGGCGTCCTTGATGCCGTCTATCTGGAACTTTAACTTTTCTGCGCATTCCTTGCTGACTATCCAGGTCTCTGTTTTCTTTTTCTTTTTTATCTCAACAGGAACCTTGATCTTAGCATAAGTAGTATCGGGATCTATCCAGATATTTGTCTGGCCGTACATTGTTTCTGGCCTTAAAGTCGCGCACATGATGAATTGGTCATCTTCTTCATATCTTAGTTTGATTAATGTGAATTCCTGCTGTTCTGCATTACCTCCTTTCTGAAGGTCCATCTCGCTAGGATCAACTGCGACAGGGCCGCACTTGACACAAGCAGTTGCGAAATATGGTTTTTGCGTCAGCAGGCCAAGCTCTTTTAGTTTCATGAACTGCCATGTAATGAATTTTTGATATTCAGGAGAAATAGTGCTCACGAATCTTCTTTCCCAATCGCCTATAAAACCGAATGTCCTGAAATTGTCAATGTACTGCTTGCAGAAAAAATTCACAAATTCATCAGGATCCTCTAGTCTTTTCAGATCTTTTTCAGGGACTCCGTTTTCCTTGAACTCTGCAATCAGCTTAGGATCCTTCTGCTGCAGCCTGTAAGCTTTTGTGATTGCGCCGTTGCCTGTTGCGTGCCCGCCCGCAGGCAATAAAACATTGTGACCGTTCATTCGCTTGTATCTGCAGATTACATCTGCATAGCTGTATCCCCTCATGTGCCCCATGTGTATGAAACCAGAAGCAGTAGTATATGCCCAAATCATGAACCATTTCTTTTTATTTTTATCTAAATCAACTTCTCCAATCTTATTTTCTTTGTACTTTCTCTTCCACTTTTCCTGAATTTTTACAAAGTCTAGCTTATCTGCCATATAGTGACTGAAAACTAGTTTCATTTATAAACATTATGCTGGGAATAAGAGAGCTTGCAATAAATAAAAGAAAAATTAGAATTTCTTGAATCTTGCTGCGACATCTATCAAGTCTTTCTGGCCCATAAACATAGCTCTGCAGCAGTATCTTTCCAGGCCGAGCTCGTCCATTGCTTTTTTTGGATCGACTCCTTTCTTGACTTTCTCTTTGTACTTTTCCCATAGATGTGCTATGGGTTTTCCGCAACTGAAGCATCTCATAGGTATTATCATTTTTAACCTCTCTACCTGTAGCTCTTTTGCCTTTTGTCACGCGCCTTACTGTCTCCTGGCTTGTAAGATTCTTTTCTTCTGACATCCGCAACCAATAGGCTCCTATCGTACTCAAGGAATGATTTTTTCAATTTATCGTCCTTGCTGAATTCGACCAAGCCTTGCGCGATTGCAAGTCTGCATGCATCAGCCTGGCTACTCATTCCGCCACCACTCACTTTGATATTGATATCTACTTTGTTAGCGTATTTTTCTCCCAGCAAAAGAGGTTCTTGCATCTTTAATCTGTAGTATTTAGGTTCGACTATTTCTAAAGGCTTGCTGTTTACCCGTATTTCGCCTGTTCCTTTCTTTACAACTGCCCTTGCAATTGCTCTTTTTCTCTTTCCGCTTGTTAGTATGACTTTCATTTTAATATTCCCTGTGTTTTAGTAAGTTTGCCAGTTCGCCAATTGTCATATATTTCAGATTTGGCAATTTATCAGCATTAGCTTCTTTTATTGTTTCGAACTTTTTGCCTTCCAGTTCAGGTGGAACTCCGATATGGCATTTGATCCTATCAAACGCTTCTCTTTGCCTTCCTTCCTTGTGCTGCAGCATGCCTCTTATCATTCTCTTGACAATCATGTGCGGCATCTTAGGGAAAAAAGGTCCCCAGTGAGGCTTTCCTCTTTCTACTCTTTGCTTGAATTTGGCAAGGATCTGAGGTTTGCTGCCGGCAATAACTGCGTTTTCGCAGTTGACTATGTCTACTTTCTCATTTAGCAAAACCTTCTTTGCAACAACTGTTGCAAATCTTCCGACAATCAGGTTAGTTGCGTCTAATATCATTTTAACCAAGTATCCTGCATTTCTGCCCTTTTGGGCATTTTTTCATCAAATCTTCGAGCATGATTGTTTTATTGTTTTGCACTACTCTGTCGCTGAACTGCAGAGCTGCGATTTCATTTTCTGTTTTTGCAGTTCCAATAACTTTTCCTGGGACAACTGCGATCTCTCCTTTTCTTATTGCTTTATTGATGCTTTCAACATTGACAACCCGCCTTTTTCTTGTAGGCTTCTCTAGTTCTGTCGCTATCCTTTTCCAGAACTTGCTTTTCTGATTGATTGCAAGTGTCTTCATTTCCTTTATCAGTTCTGTTAGTTGGTTGTTTTTCATATTTGTCCTCAACTGCGGGAGACGGGGTTCGAACCCGCGCAGGCACTAAGCCACAAGGCCCTCAACCTTGCCCAATTGACCGCTCTGGCACCCCCGCATAAATCAGAGGATTCAGAGCTTTGATATGAGCTGTTTGAATTCTTCTACTTTTTCATTGAGTTCGACAATAGCTTGTTTAGCAATGTCTTTAGGTTTTAATTGGCCCCATGATTCAATCGTGAATATGTATGATTCATCGTCGCCTTTAACGCTGATGGCGTTTGGGCACGCGTCGACGCAGGCCATGCACAGATGACAGTTCATTTCGTTGTCTGCGTTGACAGCTGCTTTTCCTTTTCTCAGTTCAAAAACATCAACAGGACATAATTTTACAGCATCCACTGCTTTGTCTGCGTCCTTTATTTCTATGACTGGTTTTTGCTTGAAAAACGCCAGTCCAGGGCTCCACTTAGCATGCTCTTTTCCTTTGCCGAGTTTGGCTGTTGCGACTAGTTCCAGTTCCTGCTCTTCAAGCAACTTTGTGATAGGCATCTCTTCGTGAACAGGCGCGATTTTCGGGTCCTTTGATTTAAGCTTGTTTGCGTCTATGACGCCGCTTGCCTTTGTCTTCAATGTCAGGTGCACTTCGCATTTTGCACAGCCTTCTCCTTTGCAAGTGCATTTTTCAGGCAGGTTGTAGCCTTTCAAATCCGTTGTCAAAGGTATCAGGCCAAGCCTGTGCGCAATCATCTCGTCATAGAGCACGCTGTCGTTCTTCTTGAATTCAACATCTTCTATCGCCATGGTCGGCACTTCATCTATAATCAATCTTCTAAGAGTGTTTACAAAAGCTGAATTGGTTTTGCTAATAACAAAAGTCAAGTTATTTCCTTTTTTTTCCAATATTTTTAGTTCCATTTTAAACCCTTCTACCTCGCCTACCGCCTTTTTTCCTACATTTATCGTGAGGCAATGCAGTTATGTCTTCTATAGTGCCTATCCTCAAGCCTCTTCTGGATAAACCTCTAACTGCTGCTTGTGCGCCTGGTCCAGGTGCCATCGGGCCGTTATGTCCTCCAGGAGCTCTTATCTTTATGTTCAATGCAGTGATTCCTTTTTCAAAGCAGTTCTCTGCAACAGCTTTTGCAGCCATCATCGCAGCTGTCGGGCTTGATTCAAGCCTGTGCGATTTGACTACCATTCCGCCGCTGCATCTTGTTATGGTCTCTGTGCCAGTGATATCAGTAACATGAATTATAGTATTATTATAACTGCTGTAAATGTGGGCAATTCCCCACCTGTCAGGTCCTTTTGCCTTCCTTACGACTTTTTCGTCAACGAATTCTTCTTTCTTTGCCATTTTCAACCTGCAATTGCAGCCTCTTCTTCTTTAGGCTCTTCAGCTTCCTTTTCAGCAATCTCTTCTTTTTTCTCAGCAGTCTTTGCTACCTTCTCCTTTTTCAGTTCTTTCTTAAGCTCTTCTTTTTCTTTCTCAATCAACTTTTCTCTTTCAGGATGCATAGGATCATTGAATGCTGATTTAGGATCGAATGTGATTAAGCCTTCTTCCTCTAGCGTTACCAGATAAGAAGGAGATGTGATTTTTCTGTCTCCTATAAGAATGTGCTCGTGGGTGATGTATTGTCTTGCCTGCTTTACTGTTTTTGCGAGACCTTTCTTTACAACCAATGTCTGCAGTCTTCTTTCCATGATGTGCGGCAGTGTTAGGCTAAGGATTGTATCTGGTCCGTCTGTCTCAGTGATAAGGCCCAATTTTCTTAATCTTGTCAATAATTGTTCTGCTTCTTTCTTGTCCTGTTCTGTTCGTGCGCTGTTTGCTTTTTTTGCACCAACGAAAAATGTCTTTAGCTTGCTGTTCATCTTCCATATCTCTCGCTTGTTCTTGGTGCCGTACTTCTTTCTTATCTCTGCTTCAGCATCTAGACGTTCCTTTTGCCAAGGATGCATTGGAGTCGTGTACTTCTTCCTTTGTTTTCTTGGATCTCCCATCTTTAAGTCTTACCGCCCTTCTTTGCGCCTGTTTTTCTCTTTACGCCGATAGTGGTTCCTGTCCTGAAGTTGCTTCTTGTTCTCTGTCCTCTTACAGGCAGTCCTGCTTGGTGTCTCATACCTCTTCTTGACTTGATCTTCTGCATTCTTCTTATATCAGAAGTTTGTATGAACTTGATATCGCCTGTGATTATGTGCCTGTCTGCACCTGTTTCATAATCCTTTCTTCTGTTAAGCATCCAGCGAGGGATCCCGCTCTGTAGCGGATTTTCTATTATCTCTGTTATCTTCTTGATTTCCTGCTCTGTCAGGTAACCGGTTTTCTTGCTCCTTTCAATGCCTGCGAGCTTCAAAACAATATTAGAAAAGCTATAGCTTAACCCTCTGATCCTTGTCAAAGCATAGAAAATAGATTTATTGCCATCTAGGTCAACATTCACGATCCTTACTAATTGATTAAAATCAGCTTCTGCCATTATTAAACACCGTTTCCGTATAGATGCCCCTCAAAGCACCCAGCCATATCGTGTATATGGCGTGTCGGTCAGTACATAGCCAGAAAAAGGGCCTATTTATAAAGGTTTTGGTGGAAATGTCTAGTCAACAACCCACCTGCCATCCTTCTGCACCAGTTTGCCGTCTACATATATCTCTCCGCCTGGCAGGCCGTTGACTTTCCTCAGGTCGCATACAAGGTCCCAGTGGATCTTTGCTTCGTTCAAGCCGCCGCCGTTGTCCAATGGCTCTGGGTAGGATTCACCCATGGCAAGATGGAATGTTCCGCCTATCTTTTCATCGAAAATGAGATTATTCATCACTTTCAATATCTTGTAATTGAAGCCAAGTGCAAATTCTCCTATCCTTTTTGAACCTTCCAGGTCCATCATCGCAGCGAGAAATTCTTGATTCTCTTCTGCTGAAAAATCAACAACCTCTCCATCTTTGAATGTGAGTTTGATCCCTGCAACTATCTGTCCGTCTCTGATTGCAGGATATGAAAAACTAATGTGGCCGTTCGCACTGTCTTCAACAGGCCCGTACATCAATTCGCCGTCAGGCAAGTTGTATTCTCCGCAGCACAATTGCCCGCCCCTGCCTTTCAGGCTTAGACGAAGATCAGTGAGGCCAGGAACAAGGATGTGGATTTCTTCTGCATTGTCAAAGATCCTTTTGATCTTTTTCATCTGTTCTTTTTGTTTTCCCCAGTCAACCAATGAGGACTCATATAGTGTGTCACTGTATTCTTTCATACTCATATTTGCATTCTTTGCGTCTGCTTCACAAGGATAACCGACGCAGTTCCATTTCTTTCCTTTGTGTTTTTTCCCGTCTCCGCCGATTATGTCGTGGACAGGCTTGACAACTATAATATTGTAGTCTGCTATTTTCTTCGGCTCGACTCCTTTAAGATAATACGGATCTGTTGTTGCGTCTATAGAGACTTCCGCAGTGATCTTTTCAGCCAATTCGCAAAGTATTTTAGCTTCTCTTTTCAGTTCTTCTATGTCGTTTCTTTCTATCAATGCTTTTCTCCTTGCAAGATCCCTATACCTATAGATTACTTTTGCGCCTTTTTCTTTTGCTAATTTCTCGATGATTTCTGCGAATTCCTTGAACTCTTTTTCAGTATGGATTAGAAGAACATCATCTGGCTGTATGTTCACAGAATAATCAACAACTATTCGTGCCATTTTTACTGCGCGTTCATCCACTGTCATAAAAACAGAGGGAAAAAAGCTAGTATTTAAGTTTATGGCAAAGCTTAAATATTCAAAATTTTCTGCACATGTCTGCAATGGACACAGCAATTGCAGGAATCAACATCCATATTAAGATATCTACTGTGTCTGAGCTATATCGTTTGGTTGACAAAAAAGACCGTTTTATGGATGGTGTTCAGGGAACCGAAGAGTTGCCAGATGAAAAACAAAGACTAGAAGCAGAATTGCACAGAATAAACGGCAATAGTTCTCCTGTGAATCTGGGTGTTATTGTTTCTCTCGAGGTTGATGACAGTATAAGATATTGCATGGGTGCAAAAATGTTCCCTCCAGATGTTCCGTTCGAGCAAATGAAAAGAATCGAAGCGAAAATATCATTACATTCTTTTCTTCAACTGGAAAGAATGGGGCTCATTGCAGGGCCTTATGGTGGCGGGGAAGGGACATTGCGGATCACATATGCTCTAGCAAGAGGAATTTAAGGAAACAAATCACTTCTTGTCCAGCTGCTCATTCTTTTTATCAATCTGAACTGTTCTCTTGTCACAGGCGTTCCGTCTGTATTTGTTAATTCCGATACGACAGGTCTTCCTCTTACAAGTGCAACAAATTCGTAGCTTTTATTGACAGTGTAATCAATAATATACTGCATTTTTTCTCTCATGTCTCTGCTTTGTTCGTAAACTCTCAGCAATGCTTCGTCTAGGCCAAGTCTCATTATCTTGTCAGGCTCTTCTATTTCCCTGTCATGAAAGAAATACCAGGAAGAGTATGCGTCATTGATCGCCCTTATCAAAGTCTTGTCGCTGATAATGGCTGTTCCTCCGCTGTCTAATTTAAATTCCATCTTCGTCCGTTTCTGCCTCCTCCTCTTCAAAAATTGGATCTCTTTTTCCAATGTAGATTTTCTTGTTGAACTCCATCACAAGTCCGAGATCGAAATCAAGCAACGGGCTCCCGTCTACATCCTTAAGCTTGTCTCGCTCCAGCCTTCCTTCTGCGTATTCATGTATCTGTTCGCCGCTGACCATTGCAATCGCAAGTATTCTTCGCATGACATCCATTAATTGCTGGTTTTTGTAGTACAAACTTTTCAGTTTTGGATCAACACTCTCTCTTATCAGCCCGTCGACTTGCTCTATTCCCTGCCTTTTTCCGTGGATGTATCTCCAGGTAGTATAGCAGAACTCTAATTGTTCCAGCACATAGTGCATGCTGACCTTGTCAAAAGTTCCGTCATTTCTCCGGAACTGCATCTCTTCCATTATCTGGTCCATTGATTTCCTTTCAGGTTCTATTGTTCCATTCATCATTGTGAATTTTTATTATGAAAAGAACTATTTATAGGATTCCTCGAGGAAAATCGACTAAAAATCTTGCGGTTATTTCATTTCAAAAGAATTAAGCTGGCCTTCTTTCTCCTTCATGTAAGCTTCTTTTACATCTATTGTGCTATCCAGTTTATTTTTTATCAGCCACAAATCAGACGGAACTATTTTCAACTTGTCTAATTCATTCAAGTCAAACCATTGCAGATCTCCGTACTCTGTTCTTCTGAATCTTGTCTCTTCTGTCTTCATTTTAGTGAAAAATAGAATGAAACTGTGCTTCACCATGTCATCCCCCTCTACTTGTTCATGAAGAACATTGTTTATGGAAACATATTCTGCATCCAGATTGGACTTTTCTTTGACCAATCGCTTGCTTGCTTGCGCAAAACTCTCTTCGAGCAGCATCTTTCCCCCGATCATGCACCAATAGCCCTTGTACGGCCTGTTGTTTCTTTTTATCAGAAGGATTTTGTTTTTGTTCATCAGCGCAACAAGAACAACCGGCACAGGGCTCATGCTTTCTCCTGTGACCTGCGGAATTATAGGGAGATATTTCTCAGACTCTTTTGTAAGATAATAATAGTCTCCTTTTTTCTCTAGCAATCCTTCTTTCTGCATCTGCTCAAGATGATAAGAAACCATGTTAGACCGGATCTTGATGGCCTTCTCTATCTCATTGAATTTTAGTCTGGTGTTCTGCGTAAAGAGCTTGAATATCTGCTCCCGTTCTTTCTTGACCAAACCCCCTGAATACTTCATTTTACTCGAACTAATTCGAGGAATTATTTAAATATTTTCTACAGATTCTTGAAAACGGGGTGATGTTGATGGTAACTGAAAAAGTCCACTATGTTTCTATAACAGGCATTATACGAAAGAACGGCAAATATCTTATCTGCAAGAGGAGCCCTAATGAAAAGGCGTTCCCTAACAAATGGTGCGTCCCAGGAGGAAAGATAGAGCATTCTGATTTTGTTTCTCTTCCAAAAGACACAAAAGACCACTGGCTAGACATCTTTGAGAAAGTTCTGCGAAAAGAGATAAAAGAAGAGACAAACCTTGAGATAAAAGACATTGGATATTGCTCAAGCCTTGTCTTTATCAGACCAAACGGATATTCGACAATCATAGTAAGCTTGTTCGCAGACTATGCAGACGGAGAGATAAAGCTGGCAAACGATGAGCTGACAGAATATGCATGGGTTTCATTGGACGAGGCAAAGGGTTTTGACCTTATAGAGAACATCTATGAACAATTGGTAAGAGTTGACGGTTTGTACGAGAACAAGGCTTAAGTGAATTCCATTTTACATGTACACGATCAAATACAATCCAACCAA
>JAHWHE010000059.1 GCA_019323495.1 Candidatus Woesearchaeota archaeon
AGTTTGACAAAGGAACATTGTTTTTGCAGACAAAAGATAAAGATGCTAATATCTATAAATTAGAAGGACAGGAATGGATAAAACTAGAAACAGAGATAAGAGAAGGATATGCAATTGCAGAAATAGAAGATGTAGGAATCTATTCGACAGGAGTCCCTCTTTGCGCAGCAATAAATGTTGTAGAAGAACCTGAACTGGTGATCGTGTTTATAGCATCAGATTATGACAATCTGTCTTCTTTCAGTTCCCACGCAGACCTGCACGCAGCTGCGCTGCTTGAACTGACAGGGGCAAATGCGAGCATCTACAAGATCATGACATTGACAGGAATCAAGTGCGAGGCGTGGAACATGACAGAATGCTCTGCTGCATTTGTCAAGCAGTATCTTGGCGCATGTTTGCAAGAAGGAATCAATGCAGATAAGACATTTGTCTTGATCGAGAGCGGCCTTGTAGGTCTGGACCATCAGACAGTAGAAGGCATAAGCTATGTCGGCAGCTATCTGACAGACAATCCTGAATACTGCAATACGTGCTATACTTTGTACGAGTTCGGCAAGAGTATGGGACTGAACGAGACAATGGCGAACATGACAGAAGTCAATATGACAGGAATGATTCCTGTCATGGCGGTAAACCAGTTCGAACCTGATGAATTGAGCTACGAACAGATGTATTTCACAGAAGAAGAGAAAGAAGCTATCAGTGCGAGATTGAAAAGATAAGCAAAAGCAATAAAAACAGGCTAGCGATTCTTTATGTATTATGAAAGTCATTATCACTGCAAAAGAAAATACAGCGTCAATGAACATGTTCAAGATCTTTACAGAAGAATTAGGATTCGAGAAGACGAAGAAGAAGTTCGATGAAAATCCTGTATATAAGAAAGATGATTTTGTTCTTGTCACTTCCAATGGAAACGTGATTCCTATTGAGCATGTCTGCGATTTTCCTGAGTTCAAAAAGAATCTGCCTGAAATCTATATTGTTGCGAGCAGCCATAAGTCAACAACTGCAATGAAAACCTTGACTTGCCATACACCTGGTAACTGGCAGAATGCTGACTTGGGCGGAAAACCTAAAGAACTTTGTTTAGGGAATGCGCATTTTTTACGAAACATGCTGATTGAACTGAAAAAGTATCCAGATGAAAGATATGAAAAATGCTATGAAGTCACTCATCACGGCCCTTCTGACATGAATGCGCCTACTATGTTTGTCGAAGTAGGGGGAAGCGAAGAAGAATGGAATGACATGGACGCTGTCCGTTTTGTGTGCAGATGCATACTTACTGCAAATGATAGTAATAAGAACAGCAAAGGGGAAGAAGTTCCTGTTGCAGTGGGTTTCGGCGGACCGCATTACGCGCCTGTATTCTCGCGCGATGAATACGTGGAGAATGTGGCGATTGCCCATTTCCTGCCAAAATACAATATAGAAGGCGTTGACGAGAAGACTATTTTGCAGGCATTTGAGAAAACACTGCCTAAAACAAGACTGGCTGTGCTTGAATGGAAAGGATTGTCAGGCGCTGACAAGGAAATACTCAAAAACATCTTTGACAAGCACGGAATCGAGCAAAAGAAGCTAAAAGATTTCAAAAGCGATTGAAACTTAATGCATATAGTGTGCTTCGCCAAATTCTGTATTTGACTGTGTTTACGATTCTTTGTTATTAGACTGTTATCTTTATAGCTACGCTAGACACTATATGCTTGGAGCTATACGCAATCCGAAACATATTTATATACAAAATTCTATTCTATCCTTTACAGTAATAAACGGGTGTTATATGGAGTACTATTCGCAGACAATAGATGATGTTTACCATGAGCTAGATTCTAGTCCAAATGGCCTTACGAACAAAGAAGCAGAAGAAAGAATAGCAAAGCATGGAAGGAACGAGATCGTAAGGGAAAAAGAAATCAAGCCGTTCATGATATTCCTGTCGCAGTTCACTGACTTTATCATCTGGATATTGATTGCTGCTGCGATTGTCAGCATTGTTCTCGGCATTTACAGCGGAAAGATGGAGGAATGGATTGATGCGATTGTCATTATTATAATACTTGTATTGAACGCATTCCTTGGTTTTGTCAAGGAGTATAGGGCAGAGAAGAGCATAGAAGCCCTGAAAAAGATGACTTCTTTGAAAGCAGTCGCAAGAAGAGATGGTGCAGAGCAAAAGATAGATGCTACATTATTGGTTCCTGGCGACATAATTAGCCTTGAAGTTGGAGAGAAGGTGCCTGCTGATGCGCGATTGATAGAAGCAACTGTCCTTGAATGCGAGGAAGCTGCACTCACAGGAGAAAGCCTTCCTGTTGACAAGAAGGCAGGTGTTGTAAAGCAAGGGACTGCTGTGGCTGACAGGAGCAACATGGTATTTAATGGAACAATCATAACAAGGGGCCACGGAAGGGCAATTGTTGTATCGACTGGAATGAGCAGTGAAATAGGAAAGATCGCCGGAATGATACAAAAAGAAGAATCCCCGAAAACACCATTGCAGATGAAGCTTGCGCATTTCGGAAAAGTGTTGGGCGGGGTCGTGCTTGCTGTCTGTGTATTTATATTTCTTGCAGGAATATTCAGAGGATATGATGTCTTGACAATGTTCCTTGCAGCAGTTAGCCTTGCAGTGGCAGCTGTTCCAGAAGGGCTGCCTGCTGTTGTCACAATCACATTGTCTCTCGGCGTGCAGAAGATGGTGAAACGGAACGCATTGATCCGTAAACTGCCGAGTGTCGAGACATTAGGGTGCACTACTGTCATTTGTTCTGATAAGACCGGAACCTTGACCCACAATCAGATGACGGTCACAAAAGTCTATTGCGACAGCCAAGTAATCGAAGTCAGCGGTGAAGGATATAGCACAAAAGGGCATTTTGCAAAGCAGACAGAAGATCTGAAGCAGTTGCTTAAGATTGGAGTTCTGTGCAATGATGCGAAACTGCGAGAAAAAGAGGTAATCGGCGATCCGACAGAAGCAGCATTATTAGTGAGCGCTGCAAAACTCGGCCTGAGAAAAGAGGAGATGGATAAATTGAATCCAAGGGCTGACGAGATTCCTTTTGATTCTGAAAGAAAGATGATGACAACCATCAATAAAGTGAACAACAGCAAATACGCTTTCACAAAAGGAGCACCGGATGTCATACTTTCAAAATGCAACAGGATATTGGAGAACGGAAAAGTAAGGATAATAACAAAGAAAGACAAAGACAACATACTTGCTGCCAATGAGCAGTTTGCAAGAGAAGCTCTGCGCGTTCTTGGTTTTGCATGCAAGGAAATAAAATACGAAAAGGTAAGCGAGGAAAGCCTGATATTTGTAGGACTGCAGGCAATGATAGATCCTCCTAGGAAAGAGGCGATATCGAGTGTTGCATTGTGCAGGAAAGCAGGCATCAGGGTTGTAATGATCACAGGCGACCATAAAGTCACTGCGCAGGCTGTTGCAAAACAGCTGGGGATAATGGGCAGGGCGATAACTGGCGAGGAATTGGATAAAATAAGCGATGAAGAGTTTGCGCGTGATGTTGAAAAGATCAGCATTTTCGCGAGGGTGAATCCTGCCCATAAGACAAAGATCGTGAAAGCACTTGAAAAACACGGCCATGTAACTGCAATGACAGGAGACGGTGTGAATGACGCGCCTGCATTGAAGAGAGCAGACATCGGCGTTGCAATGGGAATTTCAGGGACAGATGTTGCGAAAGAAGCAAGTGACATGATATTGCTGGATGATAATTTCAGTTCATTGGTCGCTGCTGTTGAAGAAGGAAGGACTATTTTCGATAATATACAGAAATTTGTTGAATATCTTTTATCATGCAATATGGGCGAGGTTCTTGTCATATTCAGCGCGATACTCGCAGGATTGAAACTGCCTCTTCTGCCTTTGCAGATATTGTGGATGAATCTTGTCACTGACGGACTGCCTGCGCTTGCTTTGGGTGTTGATCCAGAAGAACCAGGTGTGATGGACAGGCTTCCGCGAGAGAAAGGCAACAAGATTGTCTCGCGCAACGGTTTTATACGCATGTTTATTCTGGGCGCAATAATGGCGGCAGGCACTCTTGTCGTGTTCATCTCGTTTTACGATAACCTGGAGCATGCACAGACAATGGCGTTCACTACTTTGGTGATGTTCCAGCTGTTCCAAGTGTTGAATACGAGAAGCCTAACAAAGAGCCTTTTTACTGTCGGTGTGTTCAAGAACAGATGGCTGTGGGCTGCGATAGGATCTTCTTTATTATTGCAATTAATGGTTATTTATTCGCCGTTGAACAAGATCTTCCATTGTGTTCCATTAAGCGTATATGATTGGGGTTTTGTTATTTTAATCAGCTTGTCTGTGTTTGTTATTAGGGAAGTGTGGAAGCTGTTCAGCAAACATTAGCTTTTTAAATAACCTTCAGGATTTTCTCCTTATATGTCTGAGAAAACATTTTACCAGGAAATAGAAGAGATACTGCGCAAGAAGAAATTATCAAAACTTGATCTTAGCAAATTGAAAATCAGATTGTGCAGCAAGCATAAAGTAATTAATGTGCCTACAGACATACAGATTCTTTTGAATATAGAAGAAACATCTAAATTAAAGACTAAATTAAGGACAAAGCCAGGAAGGACAGGAAGCGGTGTCGCAGTCATTGCAGTGATGACAGAGCCTTTTGAATGCCCGCATGGAAAATGCTCTTATTGCCCCGGCGGTTTGAAGAGTGTTTTCGGCACTGTGCCTCAATCTTATACAGGTTCAGAGCCTGCTACCTTGAGAGGGATACGAAATAAATATGATGCTTATCTTCAGGTAATGAACCGTCTTGAGCAGTATGTTGTTATGGAGCATTTCCCTGAAAAGGTCGAATTGATAATCATGGGCGGAACATTCATCAGTTTCCCTAAAAAGTACAGGGAAGAATTCGTTCTTTATGCATTGAAAGCAATGAATGATTTCAGCGAGATTTTCTATAAGAATGGGCTACTTGATATTTCTAAGTTCAAGAAATTCTTTGAGATGCCTGGCAATATGAAGGATCCTAGCAGGGTAGAGAGGATACATGAACGATTATTGAAGATTAAAGGAAAAAGTTCTTTGCAGAAAGAACAGAAAAGAAACGAGACAGCTCAGGTCAGATGTGTGGGTCTGACAATCGAGACAAGGCCTGATTATGCCTTGCTGAAGCATGCAAATGAAATGCTTCGTTTGGGTGCAACCCGGGTTGAAGTCGGCGTGCAGTCTGTCTATGACGAGCCATTGCAGCTGATTGAAAGAGGGCATGATGTAGCAACTACTGTCGCAAGCTTCCAGATATTGAAGGATCTTGGTTTCAAGATAAATGCGCATTACATGCCTGGCTTGCCTTCTGTTGATAGGAAAAAAGATTTTGAAGGAATGAAGATGATGTTTTCTGATGACCGTTTCAGGCCTGACATGCTGAAGATATATCCGTGCATGGTTGTTAGGGGCACTAAATTGTATGATCAATGGAAAAAAGGGGGATACAATCCATTGTCGACTTCTGAAGCTGCGAACCTGATCGCCTCTTTCAAGAAATTCGTTCCTCCTTACTGCAGGATAATGAGGGTGCAGAGAGACATTCCTTCATACCAGATAGATGCTGGTGTGCACAGGACTAATTTGCGCCAGTATATTGCGCGAATAATGGAGACAAAAGGAATCAAATGCAAGTGCATCAGGTGCAGAGAGCCGAAAGGAAAAGGTTCTGGGAAAAAACAAATCAAGTTGATCGAATATGATGCCAGTCTTGGAAAAGAGTTTTTCATCAGTATCGAAGATGATTGTTTTATTTATGGTTTCTGCAGGCTAAGATTCCCTTCTACAAGCTTGCGGAAGGAAATAACAAAAAATAGTGCACTGGTCCGCGAGCTGCATGTATATGGAAGCGCGTTGAAGGTTGATAGTAAAGAGAGCAAAAACAAAAGAGAAGACGTCCAGCATAAAGGTCTGGGAAAGCAATTGCTTGATTTCGCAGAGAAAATTTGTTTGCAGAATAAGAAGAACAAGATAGTTGTTATCAGCGGAATCGGTGCGCGAGAATATTACAAGAAGCTCGGATACAAACTAGAAGGACCGTATATGATAAAGAAATTGAAATAATAGAGAATTCTACATCAAGAACTGTTCTGTTCCCATTATTGCCCCATTAAGGCCGTTGCTGGTTTTGCTTGTTATCTTTGCAGCATATTTTTGCAGGAACCTGTCGCTCTCTTCCTCGAAACCATTCCTGTCATCCAGCCATTCTTTTTGAAGAACGATATCGCAGCCGCGTTCGCTCAGAATTTCAGATCTTTTCGGGCTGTCTGTCAATGCAATAATCTTTGTCCTGCCATCTTTGACTCTTGTCCTGGCAACATAATTTGTGATAGTTGCTACATTGCTTAAAGGCATCTGGTCTGCATCAAAAACTACAATGTTATATTGTGTAGCAGTAGTGTCTAAGTTGTTATCGTGAGTTCTGAATTCTACAGGCCTGTTCGTGAACAAGGTTCTTCTTAATTTTTCAATAAGCATGCCAGAGTATGCGTTGTCAGGAACATACAAACCTACTCTGTGATTTTTTTTGACAGTTGCAGGCTTTGCAGTTGCCGGGCGTCTCTTAACTCTTGCTCCCAAAGGCCATTCTCTTCTTACGCATCTTACCAATGTGGTTTCTCTTTTATTCTCTGCTTCTGCATAGGCGCACATTGGAAGCAGAATCTGTTCGTAAAGGTAAGTTCCTAGCCTTGTTCTTTCAATGGTTTTTATTCTTCCGCCTGCATAACTGGTTCTGATATTTTTATGATCTGTTTTTATTACACCTAATTTTGCTAGCCTGTTGACTATGATATTGACTGCACTGTGATGAACATACTCGTATAATTCTCGCATCTCTCTTATAGGTTGCGAGTATATCAAATGGATAATATTAAGCGTGCGCTCTAGACCTGATGCTTTTGTAGGCCTGCTTCCTATTAGATCGAAAAGTCTTAATCCTTGAGGCTGGTTAGTTGTTTTGATAAGGAAATATCTCGCAATGTCCTGCAAATCTCTTCCTTCACCTGTCAAGTATAATTTAGCGTCTTCTTTTCTACTTCTTAAATAATTTTCATATTTGCTTTCAAACCATGTGCGCTCTGTTTTCTTCATGCCAAACTTTCTTCCTCTCAAGACTTCTTCAAGTTCGAATCCGCCATCTTCAAAATCTGCAAAGAATTTAGTCCATTTTCTAGAATACAGAGCAGCTGAAAAGAATTCTAAAACTCTGCCTGATAGTTCAGTGTTGGGCTTCTCGTTCATAAGCATTGTTTGTGAGATTTTGAGTAATTTATAAATTTTACGCAGATTTTCCGAACTATTTATAAATAAGGCTTATAGAATGTATGCCATGGCAATAGAATCGCACGATCTGAGGAAGTGGGAGAACATCCCTGAAATAGTGTTTAAGCCTGCTTTTATTGAAAGGTATAGTGCTTTGACTGATTTTGACAAGTTCAAGGAGTACAGTCTTTCTTATCTAAGACGGAGTATTAGAGTGAACACTTTGAAAAGTACTGTTGCAGAAGTAAGGAAACGGCTTTTGCCTGAATGGGATCTGGTGCAGGTTCCGTGGTGCAAGGAAGGATTCTGGCTGGAGAACAAGAAGGGCAGGCGTGATGTAGGCAATCTTGTTGAGCATGCTTTAGGCTATGTCTATGTGCAGGAAGCAGCCTCAATGATTCCGCCACTGGTTCTGGATCCAAAACCTGGCGAGCATGTTTTGGACATGTGCGCTGCGCCTGGAAGCAAGACGAGCCAGATTGCGCAGTACATGAAGAATAAAGGAGTTTTGGTTGCAAACGACATCAGTGCTGCGCGGGCAAAACCTCTCGGCTTGAATCTGCAACGATGCGGTGTGACAAATTTGATAATAACAATGATGCACGGACAATCGTTCAAGAATGTTTTGTTTGACAAGATTTTAGTTGACGCTCCTTGCAGCGGAACAGGTACAATACGCAAGAGCTTGAAAACAGTACAGATATGGAATCCTGGAATGATCCGCAGATTATCACATATTCAAAAGCAGTTGATAGTGAAAGCATTCGATATTTTGAAAAAAGGCGGAACAATGGTGTACAGCACATGCAGCTGCGAGCCATTGGAGAACGAAGCTGTTGTTTCTCATCTTCTGGAGACAGTCGACAATGCTACTGTAGAGAAGATAGAGTTGAAAGGAATCGTGCGAAGTCCTGCTGTAATGGAATTCGAAGGACAGAAGTACGATAAACAGGTTAGTAGCTGTTTAAGGATATGGCCGCAAGACAATGATACAGAAGGTTTCTTTGTCGCAAAGATAAAGAAAAAATAGTTCTAACTAACAGCTGCATACACAAAGCTGAACATCATCAAGAAGATAAAAACGAATGATGCATAGTATGTGACTGTGAAAAATGTGTTCAGGGCTTTCGAATGTTCAAAGTATCCTTTGATTCTGATCAAAGTTGTTGCCAGTCCTATCACGAATATGATTGACATCCAGACAAAGAAGATTCCGCCAAACACTATTGCCTGTGTATCATTCTTTATCACGAACTTTGCCAGTATGTATAAAGAAAATATCAGTATTGAAAATATGCCTGCAGTTAGAACAGTACGCCTGACTATTCTACTGAATTCAAAATGCCACATTTACCATCTACCCCCACTTATTTTTCTGATGTTACTCCTATATAAATGTTGCGAATTTTTGTGATTTTTGTATATATTTATATATGTAGATAGCTTACTGGCAGGCATGGATGCAAAAGAAAAGGTTGTCCAGAAGCTTAAGGAAATGACAGGATGCAAGCATGTATTCTTATTAGATAGAGGAAACAGTGCGATTTTTCTCGCTTTGTATGTTGTGAAGACAAAGAATCTTATGCTTTCGATCCCTGACCAGGGCGGTTGGCTTACGTACAAAGACTATCCTCCTAAATTAGATCTTAAATATGTTGAATATCCTACTGATTATGGAAAAGTAACAGAAGAAAGTTTCAAGAATCCCAAGAATAAAGCATACGTCATCTGCCACCCTGGCGGTTATTTTGTCCAGCAGAAATTAGGCATGATCAGGCAGAAAGCAGATTTCTTTATCCTTGATGCGAGCGGAAGCATCGGAAATGATGACGTGAAAAACAGCAGGGCCGATATTATCGTGGGAAGCTTTGGCAAGTGGAAGCCTATTAATTTAGGAAAAGGCGGTTTTTTTGCAACTAATAGTGATGAGATAGTTGACATAGCAAAGCTGCAGATGGACAAGCATCTGTTCAAGCCGGGTGCGAGTGAAGCAGAGATGCTCCTGCGCCTATTAAATAGGATAAAAGACAGATACAATCTGTTTGAAGAGCACTGCCAGAAGATAAAAGAGGACCTGAAAGACTTCGAAGTTTTGCATCCTGACAGTCATGGGATAAATGTGGTGGTGAAAACAGGCGATCTGCATGACAAGGACCAGGTAATGAAATACTGCCAGGAGAATAATTACGAATTCACACAGCTTCCAAGATACATCAGGGCAGATTGCGAAGGAGTTTGTATTGAAGTGAAGCGATTGGAATGAAAACAGACAGAAAAGCATTGGAAAAGAATATTGGGAAGATTTATTGGATTAATCTTCTTGAAAGTTCAGGTCTTCATATAGTTGTTTTCACTTTATTCTTGCTGTCCAAAGGATTCAGCATGAAAGAGTTCTTTATCATAGAATCTGCATTCTTTCTTGTGGCTTTGCTGATGGAGATTCCTACTGGCATGTTTAGCGACAAAGTGAGTAGGAAATGGAGTTTGGTCATTTCATCTTTGATAGGAATTCCAGTAACAGTTGTAATTATTTTATCTAATTCGTTTTATGTGGTTTTGATTGCGATGGCATTGGGCGGTGTTGCAGGCGCATTGGTTTCTGGAACAGACATTGCGATTTTATATGATACTTTGAAAGGCCTGAAAAAAGAAGACATGTTCAAGAAAATAGGCGGAAAGATGAGGTGGTATGGAGGTGTGTCAGGAGCGATTGGGGGAATTGCAGGAGGAATGATTGCACAATTTGATTTATCTTATGCATGGTGGGGTGCAGTTGCTGTTTCAGTCCTTTCGCTGTTTGTAAGGCTATCATTGAAAGAACCTCCATTTTTTAGAGAATCGGAAGAAGAATCACATCTCTTGCATTTGGGCAGAAGCTTCAAAATGTCTTTCAAGGGAGACGCAGCTTATTTTGTGCTATATGCAGCGATAACCTGGCTTTTCTTCAGCTTGGGGTTCTGGCTATGGCAGCCGTATCTAAAATTGATTTCAATTCCCATATTTTTCTTCGGATTCTTTTATGCCGCGGAGAGATTGATAAGCGGTTATGCATCAAAGAAAGCGCACCAGGTTGAAGGGAAAATAGGAATGCGCAATTCCCTGCTGTTTATCCCGTTGATACTTGCATTGGCATTTATTCTGCAATCGCAGTTCGTGATTTTATTCGGCTTTTTGTTCATTTTCCTGCAGTCCGTAGCAGGCGGATATTTCGGTCCTGTACTTGATGATTACATAAATAAAAGA
The DNA here is from genome assembly GCA_019323495.1 of Candidatus Woesearchaeota archaeon. Classification (GTDB taxonomy): domain Archaea; phylum Nanobdellota; class Nanobdellia; order Woesearchaeales; family WJKV01; genus WJKV01. The sequence goes on from JAHWHE010000059.1 coordinate 10,571, forward strand.
ATACCTTCATCAAAGAGGGCGACTATATTATCAATCAAAAATATGATATACGGCTTGTTGTTCATAATATTCTCTCCATTGCTGGGACATGTTGTTGACCTGTATTCTTTGCAGATTGCATTGCTGCTGATGGGTGCGGTATTGGCTGTAGTTGCACTGATTTTCTTTATAGTGTTTAAGAAGAGGAGTAAGATTTAAAAAGAAAGGTAGTGTTTTCAAAGGGAACGGGGTGACCTATATGAATTTCATACGATTGATCGCGCAAAACAAGGTTGACAAGACAGTGCACCATGCTTTCACCAGATATGGTCCTGGCGAGTTTGTCAAAGAGGATTTCATCGCAAAGAAGTCTGGCAAGAATATCAAGATATGGGGCGGTTTTGAATACACCAATGTCCTGCTGAAGTTTGTTGCTTCCCTGTGCAGCGGAGAAATTAGCTTGAAAGGCACGATTCCTACTACAAGAGACGTAGGTTCTGAACTTAAGGCATTGGGGGTTGATTTTGAAGAAAAAAGAAGGTTCGGGAAATCAGGGAGCAAGTATGAGATTGATGCAAAATTAAGCGCTGACAAGGCAAGGAAATTAATAGATAACCTGTTTGAGTTCTATCTTTTGCTCGACTTGAACTGCGGCAATTACAGCGTGAAAGTAAAGAAGAAAGAAACGCCTAAGATAGGCTCTCCCACTGACAAGTTCGTGACAGCTGTTATAGATATAAAAGACCTGAAGAAATTCGTGGACGAATTCCTGTTCGACACTGATGTAAGGGATTTCAAGGAATGCACGATAAAACACACTTACAATATCACTGACATCAAAGTTGATGACAAATTGGCAAAGAGCGATCCTTTGAAAGCAAGATTAGATGCATTAAGAAAAGGCGTGATAAAGCGTTCTGTTACTGTTGACGGGACAGAGATGAAAAAAGACTATAAGTTTGAAGTATAAGATGGCAAAAGAAAAGAAAGTTCCGAGAAGAGTACTTGTCTGTGCTGCGTGGCCCTATGTACATGCAGTGCCTCATCTAGGGAATGTCATCCCGTTTTTTTCAGCAGATGTTCTCGCACGATTCTATAAGCTGAAGAATTATGAAGTAGAGTTCGTGAGCGGCAGTGACCAGCATGGAGCTGCGATGGAGTTCGAGGCAAAGAAATTAGGCATCACGCCGCAGCAACTCGTGGACAAGAACCATGCGATTGTTGAGAAGTTCAACAAGGACTGGGGCATGAGCTTCACGAACTACAGCAAGACAACGCATCCGACGCACAAGCAGTTTGTCACTGATTTTTACAAGCGGGTCTATGAAAAAGGCTTTGTCGAGATAAAAGATGAGACTCTGCCGTATTGTCCAAAGTGCGAGCAGTTCCTGCCTGACAGGTATGTGACTGGAAAATGCCCTTTCTGCGGGAATGACAAGTGCCTAGGAAACCAGTGCGATGAATGCGGACGCGTACTTGATCCGTTGCAGCTGGTAGAGCCTAAGTGCAGCCAGTGCGGAACAACGCCTACAACAAAAAATACAAAGACAGGATATTTCTTGATGTCAAAATTCCTTGACCAGCTAAAAAAATATGTGGAAGAGAAGAAGCCAGTATGGCAGTCAAGGGTTGTCAATTTCACAGAGAGATGGTTCGAAGAAGGATTGAATGACAGACCTATAACAAGGGATTTGAAATGGGGAATTCCCTGCCCGTTCCCTGGATTAGAGGATAAATCAATCTATGTGTGGGCAGAGGCTGTTCTTGGATACTGCAGCACTGTCGTGATGCTTGAAAAATTCAGGCAGTACTGGGAGAATCCAATCGAGCATTCGTACTTCTGCCTGGGAAAAGACAATATTCCGTTCCATACTATCATATTGCCTGCATTGTTGATGGCGCACGGCGACATGAACCTCCCTGACATCATTGTTTCGAATGAGTACATCGGCTTTGAAGGAAAACAGTTCAGCAAGACAAGAGGAATAGGAATCTGGCTGGACGAAGTCTTTGGATTGCTTGAGCCTGACTACTGGAGATATTACCTGTTGAGGGTATTTCCCGAATCAAAAGACACTGATTTTTCATGGAATGATTTCGAAGACAAGATTAATAATGAATTAGTCAAGAATTTCAGCAACTTTGTCAACAGAGTGGTGAATCTGTTGCACAAGATGTGCGATTCTGCAGTGCCTGTGAAAGAGAACATGGACAGCAAGGACAAGGAAGTGTTTGACGCTGTCGAGAAATGCAAAAAGACTTTTGAGAGCTGTCTTGAACTTGGGAAGATTAGAGAGCCATTGGATGCATTGATGGCATTGTCAAGAGTGGGAAACGAATACTTGCAGTCAAAAGAGCCGTGGAAAGTGGAAGAGAACAAGGATTGTCTCGCAGTCTGCAGTGCGATAGTCAAGGCGCTTGCGGTCTTTTCAGAACCTTATCTTCCGTTCACGAGCGAGAAGATTAAAACTATGTTTAACCTGAAGAAATTATCATGGGACGATTTAGAGCCTGGAAAACTGCTAGAGTTCAAGGAAAAAGTCAGCGAACCTGTGCATCTGTTCGACAGGATCAATGTCGACAAGATACAAAAACAGATACAAGACAAACGTCTTTATGGCGGTTTCAAGAAACTTGACTTGAGGGTTGCAAAAGTATTGGAAGTGAAAGACCACCCAAGAGCAGACAAACTGTACATCCTTCAGATAGACATTGGAAAACTAGGGAAAAGGCAGATAGTGGCGGGTGTCAAAGGACATTACAAGCCAGAAGAGCTGAAAGGAAAGAATATTGTGATAATCGCGAACCTGAAAGAGGCTGAACTGAAAGGCGAGAAGTCAGAAGGAATGCTTCTTGCAGCTGTTGACAAGGAAAAGCATGTGGGCTTGTTGACTGCGAGAGACAGCGAGCCAGGAGATCAATGTTATCTAGAGGCCTTGAAACCTGCGCCTGCTAAGATAGTCGACATAAAAGACTTCGAGAAACTGAAGATGGCAGTCATGGTGGGAAGGGTCATGTTCAAGGACAAGATGCTGAAGACAGACAAGGAAGACATCATCGCAGAGAATGTTGCAGACGGCGCCCATGTAGAATAGATTTTCTATATAAAGAATATAATAAACTTTAAAAAGCACCCGTTTAGATACTATATAAATAGGAGGCAATTAAAATGGCATTGAATCTTACAAAAAGAGTTAAGGTTGATTACACAGAAACTCCTCATTATGAAGGAAGCAAGAGTTTTCTGTTTGAAGTAGATAAAGGAGACCTGCCATATGATGTTTTCGGTTTTGATTGTGTTGCAGTTCTTAAGGCAGTAAGTCCTGACAGTGAAAGAGGCGAATGGAATGCCAAGCTTTTTAGAAGACGAAAAGCTAGCGGCGAGATTGTTCAACCAGAATCTGGCAAACCGGATTTTGATGTTGGTGCAGAATTGCATACTGCTCTAAGAACAAAGGGCTTTGATTTCAGAGAAGACGGAAGAGTTTTCCTTGGCGACAAGGCTGCAGAAGACTTCATGCCGCAAGTCACAGGCGTGGTTGTACAGGATGCAAATATCGCGCAAAGAGTCTCTGAAGAATTCGAAAGAAGAGGATATCTTGTAGAGAGAGTTTATCCTGTTTAATTTTTGTTTTTTCTTGCTACTATCCCGTGCCTCGAGAGGCCTGCGGGGAATTCTTTCAAGGAAAAAGAAACGGCTGATACTTCGCAACCTTCATCAGAAATGATTTTCTTGATATTGTCCAAAGGCA
>JAHWHE010000060.1 GCA_019323495.1 Candidatus Woesearchaeota archaeon
ATCGGAAGTATGCTTTCAGATTTATTGGCCCATAATCTGGCAGTAGAGCACAAGAGAAAAAAACTCAAGGAAGCTGAAAAATTATTGATACCGCCTGCTGAAAGAGAAACTAAAACAGAAGAAAAACTAACAGCTGCAATCGAAGAAGAACGTGAAAAAGCAGAGATAGAAACCTAAGCTACAAGAACTAAATTCTCTCTTTTCCTGTCATAAATTCTTTCCTTAGCCCATTTATCGATTCTTGCGATATTCTCACTATTCAAATACAATTTGTCTGCGACAGATTTCTTTTCAGTAGGAGCAGATGCAATATAGTGTCCTATCAACTGATCTACGCATTCTATTGCTTTTTCGATTCTTTTTTCAACATCCTCTGCCTCGCCTTCGTGCTTCTCTCTGCCGAAAAGGCTCTGGCCGAATTGATGATTCTCCAAAAGATTGTATTTGAATTCAAGCAATTTCTTAACTTTCATTCCTAGACCCAGATCTGCGTTTTTGCCGTTCAAATATGGTTTTATTGCTACAAGGAAGTATCTTGAGTCTGTCTCATAAAATTCATCTTCTGTTATGCCCCTTTCAATTTTGAATCTACCCATGCCTGCTTTTCTTTCGCGAAGAAGTTCTGGATTGTAGCCATCTTCCCATTGCGCAGTTACATGGCTTCTTCTTAAGTTTGCAAATATCTCATCAATTAGTTCATTAACCCTATCCTGGCCCAATGGCCTTCTAACTAAGTCAGCCAAATCTCTTTCTACATCTCCTAATTCATCAGAAATCTTTTTTACAAGCTCGTCGCTTGGTCCATTGGGGTTGTAGTAAGTAAGCTCCATCGTATTCTATATAATGTAAGCCCTAGTATTTAAACCTTTCGGTCTGTAGCCTCTTATAAGTAGTGACAAACGTTTTTAAATGTGCAGGCTATCCATATTCTAATGGCAGTTAAACACAGCCTTAAAAGAGTGAGCAAGGAGACAGTAGTCAGTATTTTTAGAGAGTATTTAAGCAAAGGGCATGACATTGGCTTTGTAGAGAGGGCGCTTTTAAAGGCAGAATGCCCAAAAAGGATAATAAAAGAGGCCAAAAAAGAGCTTAAAATTGGCTTAAAGCAGAAGAAACAGCCCAAAATAGCGCAAAAACCAAAATTCATACCTAAGAAACAGGCGCCTATATTCAAACCAAAACCAATTATAATGGCGACTAAAACTCAGCCAAGGGTCATAACTCCGCCAAAATTGCCTAAGATTAGGGCTCCGCAAGGCAAGTACCTTCATCCTTTGATCATAATTCTTGCGTGCGTTGCAGTGGTGATCATATTACTAATGCTTCTTTCATTCGGCACCAAGAATTGCGGTTCAAATGAAGCCTGCATGATTGAAAAGGCGAATGCCTGCGAACCTGCAAGATTCAAAAACATGGTAGACACCACTGAACTCAGTTATCTAATAGGAGACGATTGCTCAATAACAAAACAGATAACAAGGCTTGGGGAAAAGGAACCAAAAGAAGTAAAAGATCTTTTCCTTGGGCTAAGCATGAAATGCACTTATAATAGAGGTGCTTTCAGCAGGACTTATCTAACAGACATTAGTGGCAATCTAGAAACTTGCGAAGGCCCGCTTGCAGCAGTCATAACAGAATTAAGGAGATAAAAGAACTCTTCCATTTCTTGCTTTGAATTTGCCTTTCTTTATTTCAGCGACTAATTCTTCTATTGTTCTGACAGGATTTTCAAATTCTGTGAAAAACACACCAACTTCTCCAGGACAGTGCGCATCGCTTCCTCCTGTCCCTGGCAGGTCTAATTTAGCAGCAGCTTCCTGCCCTTTTTTATTGTCCTCATCACTTAATTGTCCGTTAAGCACTTCGACCGCGCTAATATTTCTTATATTGTAAATGTCGTCGCACAACTTCTTTGTGTAGTCTTTTTTGTAAGGATGGGAAGGAATAGCGACCCCTCCTTTTTCTACAACAAAATCAATTATTTCTTGTGCAGGACCATATTTTCCAAACTTTCTGAAAACTTCATCGCTGTCGATACCAAAGATCAAGAAATGCCCTTTATCAGTATGGTATTCGGCTCCTCTGATGACTGGAAAACTCAAGAGAGCAGAAGCGTTATCAGCAGACTCGCTTGCCTCAAAGCTCATGTGCTCTGTAATAGCTATTCCGTCAAGGCCTATTTCTTTTGCACGAGTTATTGCTTGCTCATTAGTCATCGCACAATCTTTACCGTTTCTTGTATGCGAATGCATCTCTATCCTGCAAGCAAACGGGTTCAATAATTGCTCGCCTAATTGCACCAAATAATCATGATCCTCTAATCTGCTGCCTTTGAGATCGTCAGGAATTCCGCTGTATCCATAAAATGCTCCTGCCATTGAACCTGCAATGCAGGCAATGCTGTCTGTATCTCCAGGGCAAGCGCTGGCCCCTATAGCTACTACATCTCTAAAATCAGCTCCCTTTGCAAATGCATAAAATGCAAAAGGCACAGTTTCTATTGCAGCTTCATATGTTCCAATCTCTTTTATTGCATCAGATATGCTTTTGTCCTTTATCGAAACTGCGTGTCTTATCCTTTCATATAATTCATTATCTTCAACGTGGTCCAGTGCCTTTTCAATAGCTTCTTCTTTACTATAGCCGTTCATCAAATAACCAATAGTTGCAGCAACAGCTGCACAGCTTTCTCTAGTAACTGTGCTGTTGTGTGTAGGCACGCTTGACTGCCTTGCAACTTTAACAAGGTTTTCCAAGTCTTGATACCACATGACACCTACTGGCGCCACTCTCATTGCAGAGCCGCACGTTCTGGCAGACTCGCTGCCTGTTCTTCTTGGATCGCCTCCATGCAAAAGCTTCGCTGCAGCTCTCATGCTGGTTCCGCCTGGAAATCTGCAGAAATTAAAATCGTCTTGGTTTCTTTTTCCCCAGTACGCCAATTTCTTGCCAAAATCTTCCATAGAGAATCCCCTTTTACGGACCAAGGATTCTGCAAGAGCTATAAGCTGCTGTGTATCATCTGTATACTGCCCTGCTGAAAGATGCTTGCAAGGGCTTGATGGGCATGGGCCCATAAACTTGTCAGCTCTTCCGCCATAATATTTGCTTAAATCTTCACTAGAAATATACTCAGTAGGAGCACCAATTGCATCACCGACTGCAGCCCCAATAATGCAGCCAACTGCTCTGTCTTCTTTTTCATTATACATTTTGTGCCTCGAAAATCAAAATATTCCGTGACTTTATAAAGCTTTCGTTTTGTCACCACTATAAAAGGACAAATTCATTTATAAATAAGCTACCTCACTTTTATATATTCGCCCAAATTCCGCCCGAATATGGGGGATGAAGGGAAAGAAGCAGTAGAGAGACCTGAGATAAATATAGAGGAAATACCTTATTCTATCGAATCAATCATGGCAGATGCGCGAGAAAGCTTTGCAGAGAAAAAACCGCCTAGATCGACTACTGGAGAGCTTACAAAGCTGCTTGTCGCAGCAGAAGAAGCAGACAGGGACGATTTGGTTGCAAGAATAAAAACAACAATGATGAACTGCGGAATAATTCAAAAGCTATGGGACAAGATGAATTCAACCAATGGCATACTTGAAGTGTATATCTCATACGATGAGCTTAGCTTCTTGGATCCTTCCTTGCAAAAAGAAGACTTCGATGCCATGATCAAATACAACCCTGGATTTTCTGCAAATTCTTACCAGAAAAAGATGCTGGCAAAAGACGCACTTGGATATTTAGACCTGAGAAAGAGATACGAACCAGCACACATAGTTGCAGAAAAAATAGGTAAAAACCTAAATAGGCCTGTGGAAGATGTGAAACGTCATTTAAGATTTGTCAAAAAATCTTCTGCATTGAGAGACTGTGCAATAAACCTGGGCAGTCTAAGAGGAAAAGGAAGCCCATTTTATTTGATATCGAAGTCAAGGATAGCAGATGTCCAGACTTTTATCCAGAAAAAATTCGAAGCAGAAGAAAGGGAAAGTGTTCCTTCTTTGACAGATGTCCCTGAAAACTACGTACACATAGAGATCGCTTGCGAACAGACAGGCATCACATACAGCGAACTAATTAGAGCTGCTAAAGAGGGTAAGATCCTGCATGCAGCAGAGACAAGAGGAAAATCAGTCATCATCCACTTCGATCCTATATCTTTGGAAGAGTATGTGACTGCAAAAAAGCAGAGACGAAGCACAACTGCGATCGAAACAAATCCTAAACCTGCAGAAAAGCTCGCACCAAAAAAAATAGAGCCTGCAAACGATGAATCTATAGTATACAACAATTTTTATGCTCCTGTGGAAATCAACAACGGACCAATACCTATAGAAAGAATCCTTGAAAACAGCCATTTTTTGACAGAGAACCAATTAAGGGTAATTTACAACCTTACGCATGAGCAAGTCGGAAAAATAATAGCATCCGGCAAGCTTAAGCACGAAGTGCTTGCAGGAAAAACGCGATACTGTGTAGCTAACTGGTTTGCAGAGAGCCTAAGACGAGAATTAGACATTTAGCATTTATTTTCATTTACTTTATAAACAAGAATAAGGGCTAACAAAAAGATTTATATATTTAATGTGATTATTGTTCCTTACTCTTGAGGGAGGTTTTGGAGATGAGAAATACGTTTCTTAATATAAAGAACCACTTTACAAAACGACTAGGTAATAGAGGCCAGGAACAAGCAGAAGAACCTATGCAAGAAGAATACCTAGAATTGACACAGGAACTTTCACCAGAAGACAGGCCAAAAATTACAGTAAAACCGTTTGTAATGGAAGATTTTGAAGACATTAAACCAATTCTTGACGACTTGAGAAAAGGAAGGACGATTGCGCTTATCAATATTCAGCCGCTGAAGGAAAAGGATATTGTTGAACTAAAGCGAGCAGTCAACAAGCTTAAGAAAACTTGCGACGCAATCAGAGGGGATATCGCAGGTTTCGGAGAAGACTATATAGTAGCAACTCCAGAATTTGCTTATGTCCACAGATCCAGCTCAGAAAGACAAGAGAAATCACAGCAACAGCAGCAGCAACAAGAAGACATGGAATCTTATTATTAGTTCTTTTTTTTCTTTATTTATCAAAACATTTTTAAACTAAAAAATAGTTCCAGTTGAGCATGGAAAAATTACCAGGCCAAGAATGCCCTGCTTGTAAGGCAAAAACACTCACCTTGCTGCAGGAAGAGCTGGACATTCCGTTTTTCGGACTTACTTTTATATTCTCTATGCAGTGCGATAGCTGCGGTTTCAAGAAGTCAGACATAGAGGCAGCAGAATTAAAGGACCCATGCAAATATGAGGTAGAGATAGAAAGCAAGGACGACCTGAACATCAGGGTAGTCAAGTCTTCGCAGGCAATAGTCAAATGGCCTGACTTCAAGCTCACGATTGAGCCTGGAATAAATGCAGAGGGTTTTGTCGCGAATGTAGAAAAGATGCTGAATGACATATACAAAGTGCTGGAATTCAACAGAGAGACAGAAGAAGACAAAGCTAAAAAGAAGAAATTATGGAAATTAATGGACAAGGTTCTTGACGTCAAGGAAGGAAGAGACAAGACCAAGCTTATAATAGAGGACCCGACAGGAAACAGCGCAATCATCAGCAAGAAAGCAGAAAAAACAGACTTGAGAAAAGCAAAAAGCAAGAAATAAGTTATTCTATGTTCTTTAACTTTCCAAAATGCAAAACTTCTTCATCGCTCACGACCCAGCAGTCAAACTCGTCAAGACTCTGCTGCAGATAGGGAGACAATAGTACTTCTTTCATGACATCTGTTCCTTCTGTTACAAGGCAGAAAGAAGGCTGCACTATCAGTGTTTTTCCTTTGTACTTTCCTTTCAGAAAGCACTTGTACTTCTCGACCCTGACAGCGCCTGGGCTTTCCCGCAGACTGACAGCAGGATGTTCGTGCGCAATAATCAAAGTATCGCTTTTATTGAAATTCAATGTCTCGCACAGCTTGTGTCCATGCATAACTAGAATAGTTTTCCCATCGCTATCAACTAAAAACTCATCCACAACATCAAGATTTCGTTTCTCTGCAATAGGACCTAAAATTGTGTCATGGTTTCCTTTAATCAAGACTATCTTGCTGCATCTCTCTGCAAGGAAATCAAACACCTTCAAAGCCTCTCTCCATTCCTGCATGCTTATCTGTCCGAACTCATGCTTCAGGTCCCCGTTTATCACAACAGTTTTAATCTTTATTTTTTCTTTTTCCAGAAAATCAAATATGTTTTCAAGCCTGTTCATCGTATCCTTGAACTGGAAGCGGGGAACCAAAACACCTTGTTTTGTCAATGCTTCTTCATAACCAATATGGAAATCTGCGAATATCAGCACATCATTGACTAATAATGCAAGATCTATTATCTTTATTACATTAGTTATTTCAATTGCCTTCATATAAACAATCTATATTACTTGGTTTATAAAATTTTGCGAATGTTTATATACCTCAAGCATTTATATTAACTAACAAAATCCAGCTTCAATCTATACTAAAATGCAAAAACTGTTCAAAAGTTTGGAAACCAGAGTATTGCAGGACACTTTTTCTCCTGAATTAGAAGAACATAGGACTCCTATCTATTGCGCGAGAAGAATAAAAGACAAGATAGTAGAAACCTTGAGGGACAGCAAACTTAGAAGAGCATATCTTCATGGCCTCAATTTAGCCTTAGGCTCACTCTATAAACCAATAGAGATCGGAAAACGAAAATTAAAAGAAAGGGAATTAAGAAGAACGCATTATTTCATTAACTTACACTATCATTCTGGCTATCCGTTCTCTTTGGATGCAGTAAGGCACAGGGATCCGTTCGTAGCAACTATAAAGCATATGAGAAAACAGGATGTAAGAATTTTGTATGTGACAGATCACGACAATAATTTCTTCTTCTGGACATTAAGAACAGACCCTCCAAAATGGGTCACAAAAAATTACGACATGCACTGCGATGACTGGATGATAACTTTAGTGCCTAAAAAAGGGCTTCTCAGGAAAAGAAAATTAAAAACACTTTACATCATGAATGCACAGGAATACCACATAAGATTGAATCCTGACGACAAACTAAGACTCAATCTGGAGATGATAGCACCCACAAATGAGTTGCCCGGAAAAGCGCTATTCCCCAACCTTGACCAGCTTCTCTATAAAGCAAGACACACATTCGTCACTTTGAATCATCCTAATCACTTTGATTCTTTTGAGACAGAAAAAGACATAGTTTCTGCGCTAGAAGCGGCAGACAAGATAGGAACTCCGATGATAGTTGAAAGATTCAATGGAGGAGTCACGCCTGTGCAGGGTTACGTGAATCTGTTCGCACAGCAGATATGCGAAAAATATCCCGTTCCTAATTTTGTTGGCTCTGACCTGCACATCCCATTAAAGCCAGCAGGCGTCTGGATCAGGAAAGGTCTGCTGAAAACCGCATTAGCCTCAAGAAACGGACTTCATGTAAACCAGACAATAAGAGACGCCTTGCTAGGTAAGACAGTTTCGACTCCTTCTGATATAATAGGAAGAGAAATATATTCGAATCCTGCAAGCATCTTCATGAGCTATGTTGGAAAGAAATTGACAGGCTAGATCTCGTTCTTTGCTTTCATCAAAAACTTTACTAGAGTATCGCTCCATATCTTAGGAATTGCCCCTGACAGCAGGCTATCGAGCCAGGTCTTGAAATCTTCCTTGAAACCTTCACGCTCGCCATTGATCAGCCGCTCGCACTCATACTCTATCTTTGGCTCCAGATTAATCCTGTGCGCTGCTTTCTTTAAATCACCGACGAGCATCGCACGATTGAATCCTTCTTCATCAAGCTTCTCTTCTTCTTCGATCTCTTTTTTGATTTCCTCCTTTTTCCAAAATCTTTCATATTCAAAACCTTCTGGTTCCTCCTCCAGTTCTGCGCTGTAATCAAAATCGCTCTTTTTCTTTCCCTGCTCAAGAGCTATCTTTGCAAGCACCATCTCGTGCATCCTCTTGACAAACTCTATCCTGTCCTCCATCTTCAATATATCGCTGTAGCCCTGCAATGCAAGATTGAATGCAAACGGCGACGGCACAGTGGAATCAAACTCGTCTATCTTTATCGTGCCATCTTCGATCTCTTTCAATACTTGCCCTGCGTGTTTAACATCCATCAGATCCTCAAGAATCTCTCTTCTCGCTTCTTTCAGAATAGGAAAATCATTGCTGATCCTCCTAACCGCGCTCAATAATATCATACTGCTGACTTGCTGTTTTCCGACTGTTTTCTTTGTTCCCTTATACTGACGGAGAATCATCAATGCCCTTGTTGCGCAATGCCTGAATCTTCTTATCAATACCTGACTCCTGTCAAGCGCAAGCGACATCACGCCCTTTAATTCCTCGCTTTTCAATAATTTGAACGCACTCATCGGCCTTATTTTTTTATCGCAAGTCAATACAAAACCGTTGTCAGTTATGGTTATCTTCACGTCACGATGCTGCTGCCTGCTTATCGCATATCCTAATGCCCTTGACAGCACATCATTGACCCTTCTTCCGAACAAAGTGTGGAAAATATGGTACATCTTTCCCTGGTCATTGAAATTCTCGACCAACACCAGGTTCCTATGAGGTATTTTCGCGTACATGGATTGCTCTTTGAAATATTCATATATGCTGTTCGCCGCATTGTCGTCAACATACAGATAATCATGGATGTACTTCATGATCTCCTTCTTGCTCTGCTTCTTTTCGAACTTCTCTTTCATGTATTTCCTGAAATTCTGTATCGAGAGCGCAAGGTCAAAAGATAAAGGAAGCATCTCGCTCACCCAGTTAGGTACTGTCGGCAATCTTCCTTCTGCACTGCCTACTTGCGCAACAGTCCCCCTGCTAAATTTGAATTGGTAGACATTGCCTCCCAAAACAAATATGTCATTCGGTTTCAAGCTTTCAAGAAATCCTTCGTCAATGGTACCGACAACCTCTTCTCCTATCTTGACCTTGACAGCTGTCTGGTCAGGGATAGTTCCGATATTTGTCATGTACAGTACCCTGCTGATGGGACTTTTTCTGCCGATCCTTCCATCCTTCTCCCATATCTTCGCATAAACATACCTGTCAGCCAGGCTTACATATTTTCCTGCAAGATAATCTATTATCTGGTTGAAATCTTCCCTTGGAAGGTCCTTGTAGCAGTAGCTTTTTGTTACCATCTCATAGACTTCGTCGACACTGATCGGCTCGACTATCGCGATACCGAAAACCTGCTGTGCAAGAACATCCAGGCAATTGTTAGGGATGTCTATGGTGTCTATCTTCCTCTCGATAGCGCTCTTCAGAATAAGGCTGCACTCAAGCAAGTCGTCACGATCGAGAACAACAATCCTTCCTTTCGCAGTCTCATGCAGTTTATGGCCCGACCTTCCGATCCTCTGCAGTGCCCGCGCAACACTCTTAGGGCTTCCCAATAAAATTACAAGATCTATATAGCCAATGTCAATGCCTAATTCCAGGCTGGTGCTGCAAACAACTGCTCTTAATTTTCCTTCTCGCAGCTGTTCTTCTATCTTTAATCTGTGCGTTCTGGAAAGAGAGCCGTGATGCGCGCCTATCAAGGACAGGCTTTCTTCTGATGCTATATTTTTCACATAATTGCTAGGATACTTTGTCTTCAGATTATGCACGACTCTTTCTGTCGCAGCTCTTGTATTCGTGAATATCAATGTTGTCTTGTGCTCTTGTATCAGGTTGTGCAGCAATTCATACATCTTGAAATCCCGCTCCTGGAAATCTGCCTTTATCAGGTTCTTGACAGGACTCATCACCTTGATATCGATCTCTTTCATGAATTGTATATCGACTATTGTGCAGTTTCTGTCATTGCCGACCAAAAAGCCCGCCATCTTTTCAAGCGGACTAATCGTAGCGCTCAATCCTATTCTCGTATAATCGCTCAATCTCTGCAATCGCTCAAGAGAAATAGATAGATGGACGCCTCTTTTGTTCTCTGCGAGACTATGAATCTCGTCTACTACAACCCACCACAACTGTGTTAACAGATTGCTGAATCTCGAACTGCTCAGCACTATCGCAAGACTTTCAGGAGTTGTGACCAATATATGGGGCGGATTCTTCAGCATCTTTGTCTTTTCATACGCGCTCGTATCTCCTGTCCTGACAGCCACCCTAATGTCAATGTCCTTTCCGTGCTTTTTCGCAATCTCTTTTATTTCTTTCAATGGTTCTGTCAAATTAATGAAAATATCATTGTTCAATGCCTTGAGCGGAGAAACATAAACACAATAGACCCTGTCCTGCAGGTTCCCTGCATCTGCAAGATTCACCAGCTCATTTAGTATAGACAAGAATGCAGTCAGCGTTTTTCCGCTTCCTGTTGGTGCGCTTACAAGAGTGTTGTTCCTTTTGTGTATCTCAATTACAGAAAACAGTTGTGGGGGTGCAAATTCCTTGAACTTGGAAAAGAACCATTCTTTGACAAAAGGGTTTAGAGTTTCAACTATTTCAGACTGAGAATTAGGTTCCTTCTTATAGCTAATATTCTGCATAGTACTCATAGTGCTGAATTTATCTACCTCGGACAAGAGTCCATTCTCTATGTTATAGATACATAGAATGAGCTATTTAAAAGCCTTACCCATGCATTGTCTAGTGTCCAGTGAAATAGTATTCTCTTTTAAGTTTATATCTACTTTTAAATAGTGATAATAAAAAGATTTAAATATTAGACTTTCGTTTGCCAGATATTAGAGGGATTAATTGGGGGTTATTGGATGAGTATATTTACAGAGGCGTATGTTAGTTTAAGAAATAGAGTTCTAGACAGTGCACCGTATAAATTGCCATACAAAATAGGCAAAGTAGGAGTTCCTCTATTTCTTGCAGCGTGGCTTGGTTTTGCAGGCAGTGCAAGAGGCCAGGATGCTCCACCCACTCTAGAAGAAAGGATCGCAGCTGCAAAACAAAAGATAGAGCAGATGGCTGAAAAAGATGCGCCTGATCCAATGGCAATCATCAAGTACATTGAATCTCAATTTCCTGAAGCAAGTTCAGAGGGGCACAAAGAATGCATGCAATATGCAACTTCATTGCTTGATAAAAAATCAAAAGATGAAAAACAGCCAGAGCAACCGCAACCACCAGCACCTGACAAACAGCCTGCGCCAGATCCAACTCCTGCTCTCGCACCAGACAAAACACCAGCTCCAGATCCAACTCCCGCTCCTGATCCTACACCAGCGCCAGGGCCGGACAAACAGCCAGCGCCAGATCCAACTCCTGCTCCCGCACCAGCACCAGACAAGCAGCCTACGCCTGCACCAGCACCAGCACCAGCACCGCCAGCAAGCAGAGCGCAGGCATTAAGAGAGTACAAGAAAAGCAAGCTATGGGAAAGGATACAATTGATGGGTGCTCCAATCTGGGATGTTAAGGATGATGTATGGACAAGCAATGATCATTGGTTTGGTCAGGCAAGACTGCATCTGAACCTGGCAGGCCTAAGCAACCCGCTACAGAGAGATGTTCCTGACATAAGGATTGGTATTGATTACAAATATGCAATAGACAAGCCAGACAGAATAGATTCAAACATCGAGTGGCAGGCAAAAGGATATATCGGATACAGCATGGGAAACTTTTTCTTGTTCGGAAGAAGTGCAAAAGACCAGACAAATAATAGTCATGATTCTTCATCAGTCAATGTAGATTTCCCAGACATTAGCACAAGAATAACTTCATCAGATGTAAGCACAAAAAGAGAAGATACTTTCTTCGAAAGCCACGGTGCAAAAGGAAGCATCCCTGTTAAAGGCGTAAATATCATATTCAATCTTAACTATTTCCTGAAAGTCGCGCGAATATTGGACCATTACTCGTCTTCAGAAATCACAGAGGACACAGCAACTAATTCTGTGATTGGTGTTTTCGATACATTCAATAGACTCTGGTCAGCTTCAGAAGAAACAGGAACCACTAGCATTATTGGCGCTGGATTCACTGCGAGAAACACAAACATAGGCAATATTGCGTTCTGGCACACCTGGCAGAGGATAAGCCAGGTAGAAAGGCAGGAACAGTACGACAGTATCAATGGATTAAGCAATTTAAGAAAATCAGAAAGAAGCTTGTCCAATACCTTCGGCCTGACAGCAGACCTTGGATTGAGCTACAAATGGGCAAGGTCATTGGATGCAAACGAAGCATGGCTGAGCGTCGGAGCTTTCCTCGATACAATCACAACAGAAAGACAAGGACAATCTGAAAGAAAACAGCATGGAAGAGGCTATATCAATCTCACTTATGATCCAGGACTAGTTATTGGAGATGTAACAAGTCCTATATTCAACTTCCAGATGGAAAGAGACACTTATCTTAACAGATTCAACATGACGATAGGTTTGAGCAAGAGAAAAGAAAGCCAGAGGCAGTCTTCATCAAGAAGCATACATGATTTTGCAACAAACTTGAGCCAGTTGAATTTCTGCTCACACATGTCAGACACTTCAAAACAAGATCTAAGAGAGATGATGTGGGAGGACATGATGAGGACAACTCCATCCTACCTAGTATTCAGGATGGGCGCAGGAGAAGAAAAAGACAAGAATCTTGAAAAGAAATTATACTGGTACGGAAGAGCTTTCGCAGCAATAGACTTTGAAGAAGATTCTATCAACAGGCTGGCATTCGGAGCAATCTTTGAAGACAGGGAAGCTACAAGACAGATAGGATTCAGAATCTCATATTTCATAGGAGAATTCGCAATCTCGTTCGAATACATGTTCGACAAGATGAAATTTAATAAACAAGAGGATCATACCTTCCAATTAGGCTTATCTGTGTTTGGGGGAAAAACTAAAGATACTAGGCCAGATCACATCTGGCCCTAGTCATCTTGGATAAATACAAATCGAGAGGGGTGTTATTAATTGAAAAATAAGAAACTGCTTGCAATCACATTTTTGCTAGCAATAGTTATAGCAGTATTCTTGGCAATCAATGTACTTGCAGCGCCAGCACCGCCTTCTATTTCATTGACACCTATTCCTCCTAATCCGACAAATGTTCTCACATTAAGGGCTTTTGCAACTGACAGTGGAGACAATGCAGGCCTGAGATGGCTTACACTATACGAGACAGCGAACAATGCGAACACGATACTAAACACAACATACTGTTCAGACGCAATCAGCTGCTCAATGACATACAGGATAGTACAGACAACGCCCGGAACAAGAACCTTCTTTGCTCACATATCAGATAGAGATGGAATGACTGCACAAACCTCAATTATAGGTGTGACTTTCAGCGGAAACAATCAAGCACCTGCAGTCTCTATCACAAACCCTTCGACCAATAGCAGGTTCTATAACGGCACGCAAGTAAATTTTACAGGCATTGCAACTGATCCAGAAGAAGGGCAGCTGACAGGCAACCATCTAGTCTGGAGCAGCAGCCTGGACGGATTCTTGGGTTTTGGAACAAATATCAATAGTACAAACCTTTCCAACGGACTGCACACAATCACATTGATAGGCACTGACAGCCTGAATCTTTCAAATAATGCAACAATCACGATAAACATCACACCTAACACTGCACCTGTCGCAAGCATCACTTCGCCTCCTGATTTTAGCAATTTCATCAACGGCACTCAAATTAATTTCACAGGCACAGGAACAGATACAGAAGATGGAACTCTAAGCGGGAACAGTTTAATCTGGACATCAGACATTGACGGTAACTTCGGCAACGGTACAAGCGTAAGCACAACACAATTGTCAGTTGCAAATCACACAATCACTTTGACAGCAAGGGACAGTTTAGGGGTGACTGGAACTGCCACGATAACAATCAGCGTAAATCCTGCTGCTGCTCCGCTGCCACCAAACACCCCTCCAAATGCTACAATCACCGCTCCTGCAAACCAGAGCAGTTTCTTGAACGGAACACAGATAAATTTCACAGGCACAGGAATAGATGCAGAAGACGGCGCATTAAGCGGTGCTAGTCTAGCCTGGACATCAAGTATTGACGGCAATTTTGGGACCGGGGACAGCATCAATATCACAAATCTTTCAATCGGAAATCACACAATTACATTGACTGCTACAGACAGCCAGACAGCAACAGGCACAGATTCAATCCTGGTCGAGGTTTATGCACTCTACATTCCACCTCCTCCTGCAAACAATACGCTTCCAAATGTAACTATAAATTCTCCTGCAAATTACAGTTCTGCGCAGAATGGAACTTCAATAAATTTCATAGGTAGCGCAATAGACGCAGAAGATGGCATCCTTCTGAACAACAGCCTTGTCTGGACAAGCAATTATGACGGAAATTTCGCAAACGGAACTTCGTTCTTGTACAGCGGATTGTCCATCGGCTATCATACAATTACTTTGACAGCTACAGACAGCAATAATGGAAGCAGTTCAGCTTCAATCATATTAAATATCACAGCACCTCCGCCTGCACCGCCAGCACCTACTTGTACTGACAATGTCTGGAACGGCGATGAATCAGATACAGATTGTGGAGGAAGCTGTCCAGGATGTTCTGCATTCCCTATTTCATATTCGTGCTGGAACAGCAGTGATTGCGCATTCAGCACCTGTGACACATCAGGCGCACTAAGACCATTCCCGATAAACAACAATACAGGACAGCCATATACTATTCCAGAAATAAGATTGCTGGCTGGGCAGACTTGGATTATTCCTTATCAAGGAAGATGCACAATTATATTTCCTCCATTAAATAATCCTCCTACTGCGTTCATAATCGCGCCTTCGAACCACAGTTCACACTATAACGGAACTTCGATAACATTTGGAGGAACAGGTCAGGATGTAGAAGACGGCACTTTAAGTGGAGCCAGCCTTGTCTGGACATCTAGCATAGACGGCAATTTTGGCACAGGCACTATATTTAGTTATTCGAATCTTTCAATCGGCACTCATACAATTACATTGACAGCGACAGACAGCATGACTTTTACAGGCTCGCAATCAATCATCATAAACATAACATTACCGCCCAATATTCTGCCTAACGCAACAATCTCATCTCCACTAAATAATAGTTCATTCATCAATCAGACGCAAATCAATTTCACAGGTTTAGGAATTGATGCAGAAGATGGAAACATAACACAGACAAATAGTTTGGTATGGACATCAAGCCTGGACGGAAACTTCGGAAACGGCACGAGCGTGAACATCTCATCGCTATCAGTTGGAACCCACACCATCAACTTGACAGTCACTGACAGCAGGAATGGAACAGGCAGTGATCTGATAACAATCACAGTCCTCCCATCACCAAACACTCCGCCTATCGCAAACATCACAGCGCCTGCAAACAACAGCACATTTGTTAACCAGACGCAGGTCAATTTCACAGGCTATGGAACAGACGCACAGGACGGAATGATAACACAAGCCAACCAGCTTGTTTGGACATCAAACCTGGACGGAAACTTAGGAAATGGTACGAGCGTGAACATCTCAACACTGTCAGTTGGACTGCACAACATCACTTTGACAGCAATAGACAGCGGAAACATGTCCAATGCAACAATGATATTGATCAACATATCAAGAACTCCTAACGCAGGTCCTTTGGCAAACATCACAGCGCCTGCAAACAATAGCGCGTTCATGAACCAGACCCAGATAAATTTCACAGGTCATGGAATAGATGCAGAAGACGGAATGATAACTCAAGCAAACCAATTAGTATGGACGTCGTCAATTGATGGAAACTTCGGAAACGGCACGAGCATTAACATCACATCATTGACAGTTGGATTGCATAACATAACACTGAATGTTACAGATAGCGAAGGAATGAGTGCTACCACAGCAGTCACAATCAACATCACTAAACAGAACGATCCTCCTTTCATAGTAAATATCACAGCACCGCCAACAGGAAGTTTCTTCTATAATGGGACTCAGATAAATTTCACAGGATTCGCAAACGACACTGATGATGGCCTGCTTTCTGGAAACAGCCTGGTCTGGCAGTCATCTCTCAACGGCAACTTCGGCAACGGAACAAGCGTTAATATCTCAACACTTTCATCAGGAATCCACAACATCACATTGACAGCAATAGACAGCGGAAACCTGACAGCATCATACATGATAATCATTTCAATCAACCAGACACCGGTTTTCAGCACGATAATAAACAGTACAGTATTCGGCACATTCTATACATACATAGTTACCGCCAACATCAGCGGAATATACGGCAGCTACATATACTATAGTAATGTAAGCGTTAATGGCACAGAAATTAATTGGTCAAATGTATCTTATTCAAACATAATAAATTCATACTTCATCAACGGAACTTCAACAAACAGCACGATTAACAACAGCATATTGACAAGATGCACTGTAAATAATGCACTTGTCAAAGGCTATACAGCATCTGACTGCTTAATCAATAATAGTGTTGCAGATCCTCCTGTTCCAAGCAATTTCATAGAGAACAGCAGCATATCCGCCGGCTCGAGCGTCAATTATTCAGATGTTAGAGACAGCACAGTCATCCAAAGCGTAATACTGTTAAGTGATTTCTTCTCGTCGTATGCTAACAACAGCGGCATAAACAACAGCCATGTGAACAACAGCATGATAATAAACAGCTGGATTATGGATGCAACTGTAGATAACACGATAATAGATAATAACAGCATAATCTGGATGGGAGAAGCATACAACAGCGTCGTAAATAACCAAAGTTATGTTTTATTCGACGGCTATATAGACAACACTACAATGGATGTTGCAGCAGTCGTAAACAGCACTGCTTACAATTCTCGACTTCAGAATTACACTATAATCGGTCCGGACAGTTATGTTGATGGCATATTTGCAGACAATACTAACATAACAGACAGCGACGCGTACGATTCTAATTTCACTTTAAGCTATGTCGACTTTGATAGTTATATAGATGAAAGCGACATAAGCAACAGTTGGATCCTAGACGCAGACATTTATAATTCAATAATCACAAACAGTATAGTATATAACCAAAGTGAAGTGGATCAAAGCTTTGTCAATGGAAGTTTGATAATGATGAGCAATGTCTGGGACAACTCTGTTGTAGACAATTCAACACTCTATCTGTGCAATATATCAAATAATACAATAATTAATAGTTTCGTGATGAACACCACCATATCAGATGCAGTGATCCTTGACGCATTGATTTTAGAATACTACATAATCAGCGGAACAATCACTATTGGCGGAATGACATACAACGCCACACAAAATGGTCCTGCAAATTTCACAGACTTTGTCAATATAGGGCCGACAGCAAGCATCCAGAGCATCACTGGATTGACTGCAGGAAGTGCAACGACATTCGTCACAAACTCGCAGGATCCTAATGTGAATTCAGCGCTGAACGATAATCTTACTTACACCTGGCATTTCGGCACAGGAACAAATGTAACAATAAATAGCACGACATACAATGGAATCGTATACAGCGCCGCTGGCACTTACAATGTGACTTTAGTAGTGACAGACGCTTTCGGTGCGCAATCCAGCACTATTCAGACAATTACAATATCACAAGCTCCAGCAGGAGGTGGAGGAGGCTCGACCACAGTAATCGACTACGGCGGAACCAGAAGAAGCGGTGGAGGCGGCGGAGGAGGCTCCAGTTCTTTGAGCGGCGCGAGGATATACGAGATCGACTTGTCGAAAGGTCCAGTATCGAGATTTGCAACAATCAACAACACATTCATATTTTATTACAAGACAGAAAAACACACGATTCTAGTCAAGGAAGTTGACAATACATATGTAAAGGTAGAAGTCCATAGCGAATCGTGGCCGACAGAAGCGGTTATGCAGAAAGATGAAACTGCATACTTCGAGTTGGACGGAGATTATATTTACGACCTTGCTATTACGCCGACAGAAATCAGGTATAGAAACAGCAGGCTGAAAATGGAGCTAATAGAAAAACCTGTTCCTGCGAATCTGATTTCACAATTAGATAGGGCAAGATCGACAGAAAAAGATTCAGAATTGGCTGAAGAGATTGTAAGAGAAACAGAGTTAAGGAAAAAGCAGCTTGCAGAACAGGCAGAGCAGGGGGAAACAGAAGCAGCTGAAAAAGAAGCTGCAGAAGCTGATGCAGAAAAAGAAGGAAAAGGTCTCAGCACATTATTTATCTTAGGAATAATATTTTTAGTAATTATCTTGCTTGGCGTATTTGTTTATATTTTCCCTAGCCAGTCTTTAGAAACAGCCGTAATAACAAAGAAGGCTACTAAAAAGATAGTGCTAAAGCCTGTTAAATACAGCCTAAGAATCTTGCTTAAAAAAGTGCTGATCGACCTTTGTAAATGGAACCCTTATGGATGAGGATAGACCGCAACCTTTATAAAGGCCGTCAAGTTTTCCCTCTATAGACGATAACTCTGAGGCGTCAAGAACGCTTCATCGTAGCGCGCAAGCGCAAAATAAAAAACAAAAGGTTAAGAAAGAATGGTAACAGTATTCGATGCAGACCCGCAAGTTTTAATCCAAAGAACTGCAAAGGAATTAAAGAATAATAATAAGATGCAGGCTCCAGACTGGTCTAAGTTTGTGAAGACAGGCAGTCATAAAGAGAAGCCGCCTACTGATCCAGACTGGTGGTATGTAAGGGCAGCAGCAGTTCTAAGGGCGATCTACATAAAAGGCCCTATCGGCGTTTCTAAATTAAGAACAAAATTCGGCGGAAAAGTATACAGAGGAAAAAATCTTAAGCCTCGGCACGTCAGAAAATGTTCTGGTTCGATCATAAGGAAGATATTGCAGCAGCTAGAAGCAGCAGGCTTCCTCGCAAAAGAAGAAAAAGCAATCAAAAAAGGAAGAAAGATCAGCGGAACTGGAAGGAAATTCTTAGACAAGATTGCAAAAGAGCTTGCGCCTGTTAAAGAAAAGATAGTTCCAGAACCAACAGGAACTGCGCCTGAAGAAGAAGTTGAAGAGCAGGCAGAAGAATTGATTGAAGAAGCAAAGGAGCAATAAGGAATAATAAAATGGCACGTTACAAACACCCATCAAGGAAAAAGCGATTGATAAAAAGGCATGGTCATACTAAATGGGCCCCATTTTGGGCAGTTCTAAAGAAATTTCCAAAGAGAAGAGTTCATCCAGCAAGAATCACAGCCGTAAAGCGAAGCTGGAGAAGAATTAAGATGAAGGCATAAAAATGGCCAAGAAAGCTGAAAAAACAAAAGCGCTTGAACGCACATATAATATTCCTCTTAGAAAAGAGTTTCAGAAGGTTCCTAGCTATAAGAAAACCAAACGCGCAGTTAAGACTGTCAGGGAATTCTTACTAAAGCACATGAAAGCAGACGAAGTGAAGCTAGGCCCTGAACTGAACAAGCGTTTGTGGGCAAACAGCATCAAGAACCCGCCGCATCACATCAAGGTCACTGCAGTAAAAGAAGAGGTTGATAACAAGCAGATAGTAAGGGCAGAACTGGAAGGAATCAAGTTCAAGACAATCAAGGCAAAAGCAAAAGTTGAAAAAGAAGCTGGAATCGCAGGAAAACTTAAATCAATGGTCCAGAAAAAAGAAGAATCTGGTGAAAAACTAGAAGAATTGGCAGGCATTGCAGAAGAAAAAGAAAAGACAGAAGAGAAAAAGGAAGTCAAACCTGCAGAAGAGAAGACAGAAACCAAGGAAAAGAAAACGACAGAGCAAAAGAAAGAGTAAAAATAAATATTAATTCTTTGATCTATTTCTTTAATATAATATTACCACGCAATCATCCTGTGCGCTTTCTTGTACAAATTATACAATAAGAATGAACTGCTTGTAGCGCTGTTGCAGGCAGCTGCAAGATTCTTCTCTATTTCGTACCTTTTCGGAAGCTTCTCAGGCTTTCTTTTAAGAGAAGGCAGTTTCACAAAAATCTCTATCAAATCCTTGAATCCAATAAAAACATAAGCGAAAGGCTCTATCGGCTGGTACCATGGCTGCTTTTCAGGGACGCTGACTTTCGCCTCTTTCTCTGCTTTCAATTCTTTCTTTGCTTCTTCATAAGACAAGTTGCCTTCTGCTTCCTTGAGGAAAACCTTCATGTCTTCGCCTATCGCGTCCATTGCTTCTTTCACGCTCTCGCTCAAATCACCCAAAAGACCCATGTCCTCCTGATCTTTAACTACTTTGTAGGCTAGCAGTTGGTCGCTGGTCATCGCTCTTGCATTAAACGTAATTTCAACTCTTCCTGAAAATTTGGTAGTGGGTGCCTGATATTTCTGGCTGAACTCTGTCTCAGGCGTCGCCCTGAAACCGAAAACAAGATTTATAACAGGATGATAAGGTCCAGAGGCCTTGCCCACGGCCAGCAACTCTATCTCCATCAATGTTTGCTCGATCGCAACTATCAAGTCTGCACTGTCCTGGAAAGACATGTTGAGCTTGAGCCTCTGTGCAGTCTTCATATAAGGCTTTACCCACTGCATGTACATCTTGATAGTGTTGTAATGCTGTTTAAGATAGCTTAGCATGAATCTTTTTCTTGTTTCCAAGCCTGCCTTATAGTTCTTTCTCCATATAGCATAAGCTTTCAATTTCTTGGCAAGCGCTTCCTTTACTTTTCGATTGACGCCGCCCATGCTGCCAACGAATTTTTCAACTTCCTTCTGTTCGAATAAATGCGTGTGCAGGAACAAGTCAGGCAATGTGATGAAACCTACTTGGCTGCCAAGCCCATAAACACTGCTCGGATTCTTTGCACCGCCTTCTACAAGAGTGATCCACATGTCTTTTATTGCGATCTCTGCTGCGTTCATTGCACCTCTAGGTTTTTCCTGGCCGAACTTCTCGCCTTCATATACTAATTCAAGCCTGTCATGGATGATCTTTAATTCCCTTACTATCTTGAACAACTCAGGCTTTATCAGCCTGTTTATGCTTATCAAGTTATTGCTTATCCTGTCCTGTATTGCCTGAAGGCTCTGTATCATGTTTCTATGGAATGCGCTTGCTTCTGAAGCACTATAAGTGTCAGTTACTTTCCTGATGTCCTTTATTCCCATGTCATCCTTTAGAAAACCTATTATCCAGAAATAGACAGGTTCCAGTTGCTGCTGGTATTTTTCATCTACAAGCTTGAATGTCTTGACAGGGTCGCCGATGAATTTCTGAAGAAACTTCGCATCTATGCTTTTCATAAACTTTTCTTTTTCATCATCCCCCTTCAATAATCTTAATTGAGAATTGATTAAATCAACGATTGCTCTGTCTTTATTTTTTATTTTCTTGTTATCCTTTATCTCTTTTACTTTTTCTGCAAACGTTTTCTCTTTTACATCTACCAATCTACCACCGCCATTTTTAATATATTTTAGCGTATATAAATCTTTCTTATTTAAATGTGCATAGTACCAAGCGTAGCCATCGACAAAAACGCAATATTGCTAGACTCGTATTATAGTTCGAATAGATATTTGGCGTAGCGCGCTATGCACTTTCTTATCCCCCTATCAGTTTTCCAGTGCCAGGAGGCAGTGCTCGCACAATCTCATCCAGATCGCCGCCGAACATCCTTTTTATCTTTTTGGCAATATCGCTCGTCTTGCTGTTTCCCTGCACAACTAATGCGAATTTAGTGCAATTCGCCTTTATCGCATCAGGAGGCCCTGCCATTATTGCGCCGTCGCTTGTGACACCAATCGCAATCTCAATCGTAGGGCTGAAGTATTCCCTTTTCCCGTACACCATAAACGATCCCTTAGGAAGGCCGAGCTCGTGCTTTAATTGTTCAGGCTCTACACAAAACACTTCTGTTATATTTATGCCCATCCTCCACGCCCTGCTGAACGCAGCAGTGGCCTGTGCAACTTCCTGCTTTGTCTTGTCATCTATCTTTTTTCCTTCTGCTTTTATCACAAAAAACGGAGAGCCCGGGATGTCTGTATGGAACACAAGATCCCCTTTTTCACAATACTTCTTGACGATGATGTCGTTTGTCGTAGCATCCCTTCCGCCGACGCATAGAAATCCATTAGAACTGACAAACCACCTGAACTTTTCATACCATTGCTTCTTTCTTTCCCTTAATTTCTGCTTTTCCTTTTCTTCTTTCTCTATCTTCACAAGTTCTTTTTCTTTCTCTTTTTGAACAGCAGCCAGTTTGTTTCTTGCATCCTCTAAAGCTCTTTGGGCGCCTTCTATCTTTTTCTTTGCTTTTTTCGCCTTCTCATAGTAAACAGCCGCATTCTGTTCAACTGTCTTTCTTAAATCAAGCTTAACCCGCACCATGCTGCTATCAATATAAATATCGTATATAAGCCTTTCTCAATATGCAGAGTGCGCTATGCACATAAAAGTCACCACAACATTTATAAACTTTAATAATTTATTCTTCCCTATAAAAACAGGTGGCCCTTATGAGAAGATTTGGAAAAAAAGGCATTTCTCCCTTGGTTGCGACTGTTCTTTTAATTACTTTTGCAATCGTGCTAGGCGCCATAGTCCTGAATTACGGCCAGTCATTTGTAAAAGAAGCTACGGCTGCTCCTTTGGAAGTTGGTGAATGCCCTGCAGGCTGCATCGCAGAAAGCGCATTGATCTATCCTCAAGAAACAAGTTCACCTGTTGCCGCAGATCAAACAAAATCTTGAAACTAAAAATGGATATCAAATCATCATCTATCTTAGCCGCATCAGTCATCATCATACTTCTATTTTCTATTTGTGTTAGTGCAAAAATAAACTGCATAGACATCCCAAAAGGGATCAACCAGTATCCTTGGCAGGAATACACGCCGCGAGAGATGCAGAACTATTTCCCGCAGTCGCTCGGCAAGGCAGACTTCTACATTTACACGAACGGCTTTGTTATGGGCCAGGTTCTTTTTGACAGCCAGACAAAAGCAAAAGAAGACCTTGATAAGTACGCCCAGATATTTGGCTACAAGAGAACTTTGGAATCTGTCTGCGACGCAGGCCCTGGATTTTGGAATTCCGATATATTAAAGTCAGAATCGGGGGGCAGAGTCGGCAGCCTTTATTTTGTCCAGAACAAATGCATTGTGTTCATCGAAGCTCCAGAGATAATAAACAAGGAGAGCAGCACGGTCAGGTTGGCGCAAATGATCTGCCAAAGGCGCTCGAGCAAGGAATTGATCTGCAATGACGGAAAAGACAATGATGCAGATGGCAGGACAGACTGTGGGGACAGTGACTGTACAGAATTCTGCGAGACCATTTCAAAAAGAGAAGGCGCTGCAGCCACCCCTAGCACCACAACCACTGCGTCTAAAAACTGCAAGAATAAGGGAGAAGTCACCATGCAGGGCGATATTCCATGCTGTCCAGGCCTAACAGCTGTAAAATTCTGCGATTTTAAGGGCGTCTGTTATGATGATTTCAGCTATTGCCTTCCTTGCGGAAACAATGTTTGCGATGAGCTAGAGAACAAGGACAATTGTGCAATAGACTGCGCACCTGAAACACTGCCAACCACAGGTGTCGAAGACATCACGATCGAACCAGACCTGGCAGAAGCAGGACCTCTTCCAGAAGTTGAGACAGAAGAAAAGATAGGGATGATCACTTCAAAACCTCCGCTCGCTGCAAGATACAAACTAACACCTGCTCATGCAACAATACTGGTCATAGGAGTTATAATACTGATTCTGTTCATCTTGATCGTATTGTATCTGTTCAAGAAAAAACATTAAGCTGAATATGTATCAAGCATAGTGTCTAGCGTAGCAATTAAAATTAACAGTCAATTAACAATGACTCGGATGCACAGTCGAATGTAGAATATAGCGAAGCACACTATGCTTCTTAAACCTTATCTGCTGCTGTCAGCCTGCCTTTCTAGTTCAAGTTTCTTGCTGACTGCGATTGATTGGTTGCTTTGGTTGTATGCTGCGATAATTTCGTCTGCAAGGGCTTCGAATGTCTTTTTCTTTTTATTGAAAGACTTGGCATACGCGCCTTGGGTGAACAATCTTAATGCAAAATCGACTCTTCTTTGCGGAGCGCTTTCAACTGCTTTTGGATAACGTGCGCCGCCGTATTCGATTGTGATGATTTCTTCTCGAGGTGCGCTGTTCTCAATTGCCCGCACAAGAACTTCAACAGGATTCTTTTTTGTTCTGCTTTCAATGATTTCAAAAGCTTTCTCGACTATCTCTAATGCTTTGTGCCCTTTTCCAGTGTGATGGCCTGAAGTTATTGCGTGCTTCTTTCCTTTATGTCCTGTGACCATCAGCTTGTTGACTAGTCTTTCTACGATATTCAAGTCGCTCTTATAGAATCTTGAATTAGTATTTCTTGCGCCAGTCTTAGGCACAACAACAGGCTTGAGAGTAATGTATCTGACCAAACCAGGATCCTGCACTTGGATTCCTGATGTCTCCCATCTGTTGAATACTTTAAGTTCTGCCATTTTATTTATCTTCTAGCTTTTTCCAGTTTTCCGCTTAATAGCGCTTTCAATGACTGGTCATTGACCTTGATTACCTGCCATCTAACTGCAGGGATGTCTCCTTTTGATCGTCCTTTTGTGCCGCCGATGCATTCGATTATGACTTCATCGTGTTCATCGACCATTTTAATTGCACCGTCGCCCGGAACGAATGCAGTGACCTGCTTTCCGTTCTTTACCAATTGGACTCGTACGCATTTTCTCATCGCGCTGTTAGGCTGCTTTGCTTCTTTTTCTACCTTTTCAAGAACAATTGCTCTGCCTTGATGGACTCCTCCCAGCGGGTCTGCCTTTTCTCTAAGCTTGTAAGCCTTCCTGACCCATCTAGGATCAAGTTTTCTACTTTGTTTTCTTCGCTTCTTCAGCTTTTTTGCGCTTTTTAAGCCCCTTGGTTTCTTTCCCATTTTCGTATGTGATTGATTATAATTATGCTATTTTTATCTCGTCAAGCTTGAAATAGCGTTTAACAGCCTTTTCAAGCCCCCTTAGTGCTTGAGCATTTCTGCCTATTAATAAAGCTTTCGTTTTTCTGTCCTCAACAGTGATAGTAATAATCCCCTCTTCTTCTGTGATGGAATCCGCTTTCAAAGGGTATATCATATTCTGTATAAATGTCTTCAAATCTGCATTGAATTCAACGATCTTGATGTTCTTTTTGAACTTCTCCCGAAGCCTTTTGGCATTTACGCCTTTTGCACCTACTGCTTTCCACAACTGAGCAGGCTGGACTACAAAAACCAAAAGATCGTCCATCTCGAAGAAGTCCTTCAGTTTGCTTTGAGTTAGTTTTTCAAAGAAAGACATAACTTGCAAACTTTGTTGGTCGTATTTTATCATTTCTCTTTCAAATATCCGATTACCGATATCGCATAAGGTTTCTTGCAGATGATTCCTAACTCTGTATTTGTCTTATCCAGCTGTTCTATCTTCACTTCATCGCTGAATCTTAGAATCTCTTCCTTCACTTCAGTAGGACAATTCTTTGTAATCAAGACTTTCTCGATCTTTCCCAATCTTAGGTTTTTCATTGTCAGATCTGTGCCGATAACAACTTGGCCTTTCTCTAGTCGTGTTTTCAAGTCTTTCATTTTTTACCACTACCTTCTGATTTTATCCTTAATCCTGGCAGGCCTGTACCTGCAGGAATTGGCTGATTTATCATGACATTCTCAATAACGCTTGATAGGTTGTCTATTTCTCCTCTTTCACTGGCAGCGATAATGTGCTTGATTGGCGTTTCGAAACTTGCTCTTGCCAGCACACTGCTTTTCTCGCCGACAATTCCGTATCTTGTGATTCCCTTGACTTCTCCTGTTGCGCACATCGTGTCAGTCGCAAGCATAATGTGCCTTATATCGATATTGATGCCTTGGTCTTCCAGCACCTTGATCGCTTCCTCGATTATCAGCTGTCTTGCAGCTTCTAGACCAAGAACTTTTTGGGTTTCAAAAACATCATTGCACTTTGTTTTAGAGCTGTCCACTTCTTCAAGCAGAAGAACCTTTTTCAGGTTGCTGCCAGCAGTCATAATGACATATTCGTCTCCTTTCTTCACAGGAAGGACTTGTCTTATTCCTTTTATGCCTGCAACAAAAGTCTTTTTCGCTTCTTCCTTCAGGGCGTACAGCTTGTTCAGCTCCTCGCCTTCTTTTGTAAGTTTGATAAAAATAGAATCTTCCTTGTTCCGGACATTAACATTTCTCAGCGATTTTTGCAGCACCTTTGCGATAATCTGCGCTTTCAAGCCGTATTTATTCAATAAATTGCTGTCCAGCGCGACTTCAACTGTTGCTTCCGCAACATTAACCTCGAATGTTTTAGTAAGTTCACCTAAGCTGGTTTCCTTGATTTTCGCAGCTATCTTGCTCACTTTATCAGGAGAAGGATTCTTGTCAGCAAGATATATTTCCATCGATGGTGTAACTAGTTGCTTTCTTCCGTCGAATATCTCGATTAATCTTGGCAGTCCGATCGTGACTTGCAGCTCGCTGACTCCTCCTGCGTGCTTTGTGTTCAGCGTCATCTGCGTTCCAGGCTCTCCCATGCTTTCTGCTGCGATCAACCCGACGCTTTCTCCAGGGTCTATCTTTGCAAGTTCGTTTTCCTGCTTAAGTTTTTCCAGGATCAATTGCACATCGCTCTTCTTGACCTTGGCTGGCAGCCTGTTTTTTACATTTTGCAGCAATAACTCTGATAAAATGCCTTCATACTGCTTGAACAAATCATCGTATTCTGCCATTTTTATTCTCCGCATATGTCTGTAATTATTTTTTGCACATTGATCGTGCCTTGCTCGCTTTTTGAAACATCAATTCCGTCTTCACCATATTCAAACTGGATTATTTGTCCTGAACAATCTCTGACTGTTCCGTCATATTCAACTTTCAGATCCTGCATCGCGTTGCTCAATCTTCTATACAAGTAACCTGATTTTGGAGTTCTAAGTGCCGTGTCCATCAGGCTGTCCCTTCCTGTCATTGCGTTGTAGAAGTATTCAGACGGCTGCAGTCCGTGCTTGAAACCATTCTTGATAAATCCTCTTGCTGATGCGCCGAGATCTCCTCTTTGGAAGCAAGGCAGGCTTCTATCAATATAGCCTTCGCCGATCCTTTGCCCTTTCATACTCTGCTGTCCTACGCAGGCACTCATCATTGCAAGGTTCAAAAGTTTGGCTCTGCCGCATCTCGCCATGATCATAACTGGATTCTGCTCACTACTTTGCTCTGCCACAATCTCTCCTGCTGCATTTCTAGCCCTGTTCAACACGCTAAGAGTTCTTATCTCAAGTGTTTCCTTCCTAGTTCTTCCTGGCAGGGGCTCAAGTTCCTTGCTATTGTATTGCTCGATAAGTCTGTCAACTTCTTCTAATGCCTTTTCAACTTCTTCCTCGATCTTTTTCTTTGCATCTTCTGTGATTTCAACATCACTCAACCCTATCGTGAAGCCTCTCTTCAATAGAACTTTGATTCCCAATTTGAACATGTTCGTAAGGATTTCTGCAGTCTTGCTCGGACCGTACTGTTTATGTATTGTTCTCAAAAGCAGTCCCTTGCCTGCGCTTAATTGTTTTGCGTCGACCACGCCTGTCAATAATTTCCCTTCCTTGATCTCTATCCTTGCGTCAAGCTCGCACTTGCCGCTTTTCCACATCTTGCATTCTTTGCAAGGGATCGCAGGCGCAATGCAGACTCCGTTTCTTCCTAGGAAATTGAAATCGTCAGGCAGCAATACGCTGAATATCTCTTTTCCGCTCAACTTTTCCTTCTTTCCAAGCTTGCTGGCGTCATCGATGCCTACAGAATACAGTAATTCTACTGCTTCACCCCTGTCAAAGGTCAGGTCTTTTGTAAGCAGGTAATTTCCAGTTACTGCATCCTGTGTGCAGCCCATGATTGTCAGGCCCAATGCAGGACTGACCAATTGAGTAGAAACTTCCAGCAGCAATTCTGCTTCTGCTCGAGCCTCTTCTGTCTGTGGAATATGAAGATTCATTTCATCGCCGTCGAAATCTGCGTTGTAAGGATGACAAACAGCAACGTTCAGTCTGAAGGTTTTGCCGTCTAGAACCTTGACCTTATGGCACATCATGCTCATCCTGTGCAGAGAAGGCTGTCTGTTGAACAGAGCAATGTCTCCGTCGATGATGTGTCTTTCAACAATATAACCAGGCTCTAATTCTTCCAAAAGTTCTTCCTTTGTTTCATCTGTGATTCTTTTTCTTCTGCCGTCTGGCCTTATCACATAATTAGCACCTGGATATTTCACAGGGCCTTTTTCTATCAAGGTTTTCAGATATTCTATGTTCCAGGAATTTACTCTCTCTGGAATTGTAAGCTTCATAGCCATCTCGCTTGGCATGCCTACTTCATTGATCTTAAGCATTGCGTCTGGGCTGATTACGCTTCTTGCGCTAAAATTGGTTCTTTTACCTGCAAGATTATGCCTTATCCTGCCCTGTTTGCTCTCAATCCTGTCCCTCAGGGTTTTCAGCGGCTCTCCGCTTCTATGCCTTGCAGGAGGCAGCTGCGCAACATTGTTCTTGAAGAATGTTGTAACGTGATACTGCAACAGGTCCCACAAATCTTCTATGATGATTTCAGGCGCGCCTGCATTGATATTTTCGAACAATCTTTGGTTTATCCTAACAATGTCTCCCAGTTTATGGGTCAGGTCGTCTTCGCTTCTCTCACCAGACTGCAATGTGATAGAAGGCCTCATGCTTACGCTCGGAATAGGAAGCACAGTCAGTACTGTCCATTCCGGCCTCATCGCTTCAGAGTCGATGCCGAACAATTCCATGTCTTTGTCAGGTACCTTTTCCAGCCTGCTCCTAACTTCGATCGGAGAAATCCTTTTGTCCTTCTCCATGAATCTTGTTGGTTTTTCAAGGCTGACTGCTGTTTGCCTGCTTCTGCAATGAGGGCATTTGTTGTTCGCTCTCGCTTTCTGCAGGAACAGTTTGATCGTGACATCTCTTTCTTTCAATCCCCTTTCTTTTTCAACTTTCTTTAATTTTCTTTTCTGGGCTGAGATTTCTGCATCGCTTGCAAGGATTCTTCCGCACTCCCTGCAGGTGCATCTCAAAAGATTCAAAACAGTTGTGACAAACATAATATGTATTACAGGTCTTGCCAATTCAATGTATCCGTGATGCCCAGGGCATTCCTTAAGCTTGTTTCCGCAAGTCTTGCAAGTCAATCCTGGATCAACTACGCCTAGCCTTATATCCATCAATCCGCCGTCGACAGGGTATCCTTCTTTGTCGTATAATTCAGGCGTGACCACTTTAGCAGCAGCTATCTGCTTTATTATTTTAGGTGAAAATACCTTGAACTGGATGCTCTTGACTTTTTTGTTTGCTGTTTGCATTTTAGTATTGGTCCTCCAGGGTAATCTTTGGGAACACTGTCATGCTTTTTAGCTCGTCCAATAATAGTTTGAAAGCATAGCTCATTTCAACATAACTGATGACAACATTCTCGCCGCAATTAGGGCAATATTGCCTGTTCTTGAACTTGTCGTCGGTCGCGATCATGCCGCAATTCTCACAGACAGGTATCAGTGTTTTGTCTGAATCGAACCTTTCCTTCAGAAGCAGGCTGGCTCCGTGCGCGACAAATGTGTCTTTCTCCATCTCTCCTAGCCTTAGTCCGCCTTCTTTTGCTTTACCTTCTGTAGGCTGTCTTGTCAGCAATGCGATTGGTCCTGTTGCTCTGCTCTGCATCCTGTTCGCAACAAGATGCTTCAATTTCAAATAGTATTGATTTCCAATAAAGATCTTGACTTTGAATTCCTCTCCTGTCAGCCCGTTATACAGTGTTTCGGTACCGTTTTCTCTGAAGCCCAATGAAAGCAATTCCTGCCTCAAAGCTTCTTCTGGTTCTGCATCGAAAGCAGTCCCATCAATAGGCCTTCCGTTCAATGCGCTGACTTTCCCCCCTACCAATTCTATCAGATGAGAGATAGTCATTCTTGTAGGGATGCTGTGAGGGCTGAAAATAATATCAGGAACTATTCCGCTGGCGCTGAATGGCATGTCTGATTGTGGGAATATCATGCCCACTACTCCTTTCTGTCCGTGCCTGCTGCTGAATTTGTCGCCGATTTCAGGCAGTCTTTGGTCTCTTACCCTTACCTGCACGAATTTATTTCCTTCTTCATTCTCGGTGACGACGACAAAGTCCACGATGCCTCTTTCGCCATGCCTTATAGTGGTGCTGCTTTCTCGTCTGTGGCTGCTTCCGAGAGTGTATTCATCCATTCCGCTCAAGAATCTTGGCGGGCTTGTCTTGCCGATAAGAACATCATCAGGATTTACTTCTGATTCTATGTACGCGATGCCGTCCTCGTTCAAGAACCTGTAATCCCTTTCACTCTTGTATCCCTTGACATCCTTGTCAGGAATGCAGATCTGGTCAACCAGACCTCCGCTGTATCTCAATTCTTCTCCGACATAAGGTCTGAAATAAGTGCTTCTTGCAAGTCCTCTATCGACGCTGCTCTTGTTGATGATGATTGCGTCGTCCATGTTATAGCCCTCATAGCTAAGGATCGCTACAACAACATTTTGTCCTGCAGGATGCTCATCTTCGTGAGAAATATCATACATCAGGCTCTTTACCAACGGAACCTGAGGGTAATGCAGTAAATGTACATCAGTGTCTATTCTTACGGGATAATTCGCGCTATAGAATCCAATCGCCTGCTTCAGTCCTTTGCTTCCGCCGTGCGCCCTTGTAGCCAGGCAGAAATTAGCGTATGGAACTAAAGAGGTCGCCAGGCTGAAGATTACGAACGGTGCGATCTCCAAGTGCGTGTGTGCTTTTGTAAGTTCATGATGGTAAAAAGCGATCAAGCAGTTTTCTTCTTCAGAAGCATCCACGTATTCTATGACTCCTTGCTTGACAAGGTCGTCCCAATTGACCTCGCCTTTCTCTAATTTCTCTATGTGATCTAAAGTAAGCTTGCTTTCTCCGTTCTCGACAATGATCAAAGGTCTTCTGATTCTGCCTTTGTTCAACTCAATATGGATCTCGTCAGAATTTTGGTCGTATCTTATGTTAAGCTCGCTGTTCAGATTGTTTACTCTTCTCTCTGCCTTGACTTGCTCGATGAACAGCAAAGGCTCTTCAACTTTTCCCACGAAATTTGAATCGATGTATACTTCTGCCATTTTTATTTTTTATTTTGCTTTTTTTGTGTTTATCTCACTGACCGCAATCCAAGATTTCTTAGATTCTCCAGGATTTTATCTTTTTCACTGTCTTCAACTCCCTGCGAAACACTGGCAAGCAAACTTAGATTCTTCCTTAAACCAATGTTTGTTCCGTCAGGAGTTTCAATCGGACACAATCTTCCAAGATGTGTTGAATGCAACGCCCTCGCTTCAAAATTTTCCTGGCTAGGAGATAGAGGGCTGACAACTCTCTGCAGGTGCGAGACAATTTCCAGGTTATTGATTCTTTGCAGCCTTTGACTGATACCTTTTCTTCCTCCTACCCAATTGCCGGTTGCCATGGCGCTGTAGATGCTGTTGGTAAGAAGCTTGTCCCTGATTATGACCTTGATTGACGGGAACTTTCCTCTCTTGACAATCCTCTGGAAGTTGTACAGCAGGTCTTTGACCAGGCTCTTCAGGTTTGTCCTGAACAAGTCTTCAAGCAAGTCTCCGCTCAATTTCAATCTCTTGTTCGCATAATGGTCCTTATCGTCAAGAAGGACTTCCCCTCTTGTCGCCTTGATGAACTTCTTGATCATCTTGCATAAGTTGTATGCCTTGTATATCCTGTCTTCCTTGGTTATGCCCAGATGAGGAAGAAGATATTTGTCAAGAGTCTCTCTCATTCTTTGTATCCTGATCTCTTTTGGTTTTGTGCTCTTTAATTTCTTTGCAATGAAATCAAGCGCATCTTCTTCTGTCTTGACGTCTGTGAAATTGTAAAGATTGATCAGAACTTCTTCGTAATCTTCCTTGCTGCTGACAAAATGAGTAATTTCTTCGTCCTTCAGCAGACCAAGGGCCTTTATGATGACCATCAAAGGAATTCGCTGTACTCTTGTGAAAGAAAGATAGAAAATTCCATCCCTAGGTTTTTCCACTTTATGCGGAATCCTGTAGCTTCCTCTCTGTGAAAATAATTTTCCAACATACTCGCTGGTTCCTACTGTAGGTTTCTCGATGAAAAACTTGTTGCTTGCAAGATCTTCCACATCTATCAGAACTCTTTCAGTTCCATTGATTATGAAATAACCACCAGGGTCATTAGGGTCTTCTCCTGATTCTATCAATTCTTCCCTGCTCATTCCTTTCAGGTGGCAGATGTCGCTTTTCAGCATAACAGGTAGTCTTCCCACATTTGTCGTAAAGCTTTCCCTCTGGACGCCATTGATATGGGTTGAAACATCGATATAAACTGTCGCTGCATAGCTTATGTTTCTCAGTCTCGCTTCTCTTGGAAGAATCTTTCTTTCGCTGCCGTCAGCCTCGACAATCATTGGTTTTGCAACTCGTATGTTGTCGAATTTGATCTTCAGCTCATCTATATCGTGAGGAATAATTGTCGGCTCAATGTCCTCTAACTCTGTAATTATCTTTGACAAGCCGAAATTGATGAAATTATTATAGGATTCTATGTCAGAACTTACAAAAGTTCTTTTTAAGAAATGTGATTTGATCAGTGTTTCAAATTTTCTTGACATGTTTATTCCTCTGACTCATATTCTACTTCACCAGCTTCTTCGCCTGCTTCGCCCGCTGCCTTTGCAGCGTCAGCAACTACCCTGTAATATAGGCTGGTTCCTGCTGTAAAGCTTTTTCTTTCTATCTTGATCACATCCCCCACTTTTGAACCCACTCCTTTTAATGCAGGATCAGAGCTTAGGATTTTTGGTAATTGTACTTTAGAAATATTGTATTTTTCCAGCAGTTCTTTTACTGCCCGCTCGCCCATCTTCGTATGTTTTGGCACTAGTGAATGTTTGACTGGGGTAGATTTAACCATTTTTAGTAAAGCATTGTTGGATTTTTGCCCCCCTATTAGGTATGTGTTAAGCTTAATGGGCCGGACGGGATTTGAACCCGCGACCACTCGATTAAAAGTCGAGTGCTCCATCCAGGCTGAGCTACCGGCCCAGGAAAACGCCCTGGCCG
The DNA here is from genome assembly GCA_019323495.1 of Candidatus Woesearchaeota archaeon. Taxonomy (GTDB): domain Archaea; phylum Nanobdellota; class Nanobdellia; order Woesearchaeales; family WJKV01; genus WJKV01. Next base: position 33,172 of record JAHWHE010000060.1, read on the forward strand.
GGACTTTCGAGTGGTAGATTAAGCATAAAAGCCTAAAATGCCCTTTTCGAACCCGGGTCACAAGGTCGACAACCTCGTATGATAGGCCTCTACACTACCAGGGCATTAATTTCGATTTAAAGCCCAAATAACTCTTATCTCAGAGTTTTCACTAATTTTTTAGCTTATTTACTCTAAGAAAGGTTTTTTCGGCATTGTCCAGAAGATTGATTTGCCATTTAAATAGTTTTTGGTATTTTAAGCTGTTTTATTTATAAACCAAAAAGAAATCAAAAGAGAAAAAAAGAGAAAAAAGATCCTAACCGCAGCCTCCAACAGGCGCTTCTGTAGTGCTTTCCATGCTTTCTACATCATCGCACGCATCAGGTGCGTTCCCGTCAAAAGCACTGCATAACGCAGCCATGAAGCCTTGAGGGCTCCTTTCTCCGCCATATTCGTAGCCTTCAATAAATACAGTTGGACTGCCTGATACTCCGAACATGTCATTCAGTTCTTTATCTTTTCTGGCAAGATTAACGCCATCTCCTTTCTCGCATCCTGCAATGGCATCTGTGTCCAGTCCCAGGCCTGCTGCGACATCTTCCCAGCAGCTGTCAGCGTTCTGGTAATTGCATTCTGTGTTCATCGCCATTACAAATTCAAACCATTCATCAGTTCCGAACAATTTATTGACGCACATCTCTCTGATGTCCTGGTTCAATTCCTGGATGCCGTGCATGCTACACAAGTTTCCATTGTCCAGGCAGAAATCAGGGCCTCCCCCATTATAATTGCTGTAGATGACATATCTTGGATTGAATTCTGCAAAGTCCTTTAACTCGTCGTAGACAGGCGCGATCGCTTCTTCTGCCATGTTTCCATAAGGACAATAGCTCATCACATAGAAGTCAATCTGCGGTTTTCCATCGCCGATTGTTATGCCTGCTTTTGCAAAATATTCTTTTTCAACTTCTTCATTGACAAACTTTGTTACGCCTGTTGCTTCGTCAAGCAGCTTGTAATTATCGCCAACCTGCTCAAAAGCGGTTCTCAGCTGCTCATTGTTTTTCCATGCATAAGTTTCTGTCACTTTCTCGTCGAAAATGAATGCAGGTATCCTAACTATATCGAAATCATCTATGATTTTCTTGCCTTCTGCGCTGCTGACATCAACAATAGTTTCAGTTGTTCCTCTGAAAATCTGCTTTGTGACTCCCAATATTTGAGTTGTGTCGCACTCTGCACCGCATTTGCTATCGGTCAAAACAATTAAATTAACACCCACAGGATCGCTGAACTTGCATTTTCCGCTTTCACAGATGCCTATCTTGTCTTCTTTCTGCATCATGCAGTCAACATCTGTTGCGCATTCAGGGACTTCTGCACAAGCAGGATGTCCTGAAACTAAATTGCATATTGTTCTCTGGAATGACAGGCCGTCTCTTGGGCCGCTGTATTCCTGGCCATTGAAGAACATTGTCGGGCTTCCCTGCGCACCGGCTTCATCTGCTTTTGCAAAGCTTTGCCTTAACAATTCTGCTCCCTGCTCTCCTTCATAGCAGCTTCTTAATGCCTCGACATCGAGGCCAGCTGATTTTGCACAAGGCTCCCAGTTATTAGGTATTCCTGACGCCTCTTTGTTCATGCAGACTATCATGTCCATTGCTTTTTCTTTGTCAATGCTCATAGCACATAATTGCACCATATCGCCTTTAACTTCTGGCTCTCCGTGCAATGATCTGAAACCTGATTCATCTTCTCCGCCGATGAAATTCAGATTAAAATCAATAGCATCCCCCATTGTCTTTAAGACAGGCGCTATTGCATCCTCTACTTGAGTACCGTAAGGACATTGGCTCATAACATAGAAGTCGACTTTGACTTTTTCTCCGTCGAAAACTGCTCCGCCTGTAGTGCCCTCCTTGCCGCATCCGCTAAGAACAGATAGCGCAACAAGCATTACAGCTAAAATCGCAAAGTAGTATCTTGTATTCTTTTTGTTCATTTTCAATGTACCCCCTTTTGATAATTATTATAATATAATTAACAAAGTACGTTTTCGTAACTTTCGTTCTTATTTAAAGTTTTCTATGACTTTAATAAGCATAGCACTAATGCAATGTTTTTATAAGTTATGAAAGAAAAGTCCCCGCTCCCGGACTCGAACCGGGGATTTCTCGGTTCCTGGCTGACTGTTTTTCATCCATTGCCCAAGGGCATAGTCAAACAGCGCATCTACAGCCAAGCGTTCTAGCCACTAAACTAAGCGGGGCTGTTTTTCTTGGTTTTCGAACAGATTTAAATAGATTTGGGTTGTTTTCTAAGCTCGCGGGGCCGTAGGGTAGTATGGACCATCCTCCCAGCCCGGGGCGCTGGTGACCCCGGTTCAAATCCGGGCGGCCCCATTTTCCTTTTAAAAAACCGCAACATTTATATTTGAGGACATATTCAATTACCCTAATCAGGAGGTTATAATTTACACTGAGGAAAAAATCGAGGTGAACGACACATGAAAAAGACGATTGCGATATTAATTCTTTTAACCATGGTATTTGCTATATTCAGTGCTGTCATGGTTAGCGCTGCATACGAAAGAGACAGGATTGAATGTGATCCTGAAGAAGTAGGCGTTTTTGCAGCACAAAGAAATTGCGATGCAGAAGGGGATCCTGAAGAAGACTTGATCTTGGCATATAGAAGATGTATGTCTCACGCAAGAGTTTGCGATCCTGCTTGGACAGAAGAACAAACTGCTTTATGCAAGCAGATTGCAGAAAAGACTTGCATCGAATTGAGCCCTCTTCCAAAGCTAGCTGAAAGGGAAGAAACAATCCCTGTAGCAGACATCGAGAAGAGAGGAAAGACAGCTGAAGAATTAGAAGCTCTTAAACAAGAGGCTAAGAAAGAACTAGCAGGTGAAGAAGAAGTAGCACCGCCAGCTCCAGCACCAGCTCCTGAACCAGCACCAGTTGTTGAGGAAGCTAAGAAGAAGATGAGCGGAGCAACTTTGGCTATAATTATCATAATAATAATCATAGTCATAATCGCACTATGGTACTTCTTGAAGCCAAAGCAAAAGAAAGCAGCTGCAGCTCCTAAGCCAGCAAAGGCTAAAAAGGAGAAAAAAGCTAAGAAAAAGAAATAAACTTTCTTTTTTTCTCTTTTTATATTCTATTTTTTGCATAGTATCAAGCGTAGCTATTAAAATAACAGTCTATTAACTGAGATTCGGAAACACAGCCAATATAGAAGATAGCGAAGCACACTATGCCTTATAACCAACAATAAAAAAGCTTATATAATAGATAACGATATTCTTCCCCGGGGTGAGAACTGATGAAGATTATGCTATATATATGCATCTTTCTGCTCTTGTTTTCAATAGCATCAGCAGTAAGCTTCGATGTCGACATCACTCCTTTGAAAGACAAGATCTTCAAGAACGAGACAGCACAGTTCATCTTGAAGGTAAAAAGCAATGAAAAAAGAGATGCTGCGCGTTTCGACATAAGTTCTCCTAATGTCATAACAGGACAATGGGTCTTCCTGACAAATCCGTTAAGCGACAACTCATTCATCCTAGATCCAGAGTCTGAAAAAGAAATAGAACTTTTGATAAGGCCCATCGGAAAGAGTATGGGCTATGGCATGCATACGGTCGTGGCAGAGGTCCAATCAGGTGAAACAAAAGTCAGCTATAATCTGAATGTCAATCTGATGAATCCAGAAGGCTACATTGTCTCTTATATGCCAAGGGTTGTTGTCAACCCCGACCCAGATTACCCAAAAAGAATAAAGCCTGTAAATCCAATTCCAGTCACTGTCCATCTGTTGAACAAGAACAGCCTGGACATCCCTAAGCTCGTTGTCAAAGTCAATTCAAACTTCTTCAAGGATGAAAAAGAGATCCAATTAGGGCCATACGAAAAAGCAGACGTTAGTTTTACTTTTGAAGTGGATTCTCACACCTTGCCGCAGAAAGACACAATGTATATCAAGCTCTTGGTCGACAATGAGGTCATAACTGCCCAGGAATATGACATAGAATATATTGAGACAGAGCTTGAATTCACAGAAGAAGAAAAAGTCGATAAGGAATTCCTGAAAAAGAAAGTCACTTATGTCCTGACAAATCCTTCTAATACAAAGAAGACAGAGACATTTTCTGTGCCGGTTTCGATACTAGGAAGAGTAGTTTCCTCCCCATATCCAAAAACAAAAGTCGTTGACGGACAGTACCAATGGGAAGTCGAGCTCCATCCTTCTGAGACAGACGAGTTCATAGTCATCTACAATTACAGGACATTCATGACAGTTATCGCCATAATCTTGATTCTTGTTTTCGTATATCAGTACTTCAAGCCAGAGATAGTCGTCAACAAAAAAGCAGCAGAAGAATTCAGTCCCGAAGACAGCACATTGACAGGCGCGAAAGTCGTGCTATACTTGAAAAACAGCACGACCCAGCCATTGAAGAATGTCTCGATCGCAGAAACAATCCCGAATATAGCTACTTATGTTCCAAGAGACATCTTGGGCTCGATCAAGCCAGAATTCATCAGGCCAAGAGACAGAGGAGGTTCCACTGTCATCTGGAAACTGGATGAGGTTGCTCCTAAAGAAGAAAGAGTCATTACATATTTTATCAAGGCAAAACTGAAGATAGTTGGGGATTTGAAACTGCCTGGCACAACAATCAGCTTCACAAAAGGCAGCAAGAAAAAGACCGTATATTCTAACAGTGTAAAATTATCAATTGCACAATAGAAACTATGAAAATTATAGGGAGGAGAAAAACATGCAAAAGAGGGTTCACATAACAATAACAGGCGATGTTCACGGCGTTTTCTTTCGTGCATTTGTTCAGGAGAATGCAGAACAGCTAGGTCTTACAGGCTGGGTGAAGAATGTCAGCAACAAGAGCAAAAAAGTAGAAGCAGTGGTTGAAGGCGACGAAGATAAGATAAAATTGCTGATAGAATTATGCAGAAAAGGACCAGCTACAGCAACAGTAGATAAAATAGAAGCAAAAGAAGAAAAATACAAAAAAGAGTTTACTGACTTTTCTATACATTACTGATTTATTTTTTCTTTAGCTGCACTTGCTGAATCCGCAGCTGGCATTAGGACAGCTTCCGCCATGGCATCCGTTCTCGTGAACCAGCTTGCTTCCGCAGTCAGGGCATACGTCCAAGCCGACTCCTTGAGTGAAATCATGCTCTTTTACTCTCCCTTCGCCTGATGCCGCGATTATAGCCCTTACTGCCTGCCTGACTTCTTCCCTGTCTTTAATCAATTCCAGGTCTTTCAGCCACACTTTCTGCTCCAGCCCTGAAGGTTTTCCTTCCAGGTTTTCTCTGTACTCTATCACACCGTATCTTAAAAGAATGTGTTCAAATGCAGTCCCTATTGCGTGCGACAACCCATAAACCTTTCTAGCACCAATACCGAATTCCTTGTCCATCAAGGATTTATGTGTTGTTATAAATTTCACCATGTCCAATTCTGTATTTTTCAAAATCTCTGTGATTTCGACTCCTTTCATTATTGTCTCTGCTCCGCTGTGCCCAGGCTTTGGCAGTGCTGCTATGAATATCTCATAAGGAAAAAAATACACAGCGCCAGTCTTAAGATGCTTGTACGGTTTGGAAACTATGGTGAAGTGTACCTTTGTTTCATCATCTAATTTAACCTTGAAGCTTTCTGGCAACGCCTTTTTCTCAAGGCATTCTGGCACTTTGTAATTGTGCCACACTATTCCGCCTTTTCCGCCCGCCATCAAAGACATTGGCTGGTTGGCATAAGTCTTGTCCCTGTAGATTGTAATCCCATTGATGTCTCTATTCATCATGGCTGCCAAATAAATTTTTCTGACATCTTCAACAGTTGCCTCTTCTCTAAGATTCACTGTCTTTGAAACAGAATTATCAGTGTGCCTTTGGAATACTTCCTGCATCCTCAGATGAGCTTCTGGCATTATGTCGTGCGCGCACCTGAAATACCTCTTTATGTCATCGGGAACTTCATCCAAGTGCTGCAATGTTCCTGTCTCTCCAATCTTGTCTATCAATTCCTTGCTGTAGAATCCCCTTTCTTCTGCAAGCCTCTTGAAAAAAGGATTCGCTTCAAACAGCACTTTGCCGTCGAGCACATTCCTGATGAACACAGGTGAAAACAATGGCTCTATCCCGCTTGTCGTGTCTGCAATGACGCTGATCGTTCCTGTCGGCGCGATCGTTGTTCTTGTTGCATTCCTCATGTGTTCGACTCCCTGCTCAGCATAAACCGAATTCTTGAAATTAGGGAAACTGCCTCTTGTCTTACCTAATTGCTGTGACGTCTCATACGCACTGTCATTCAATGTTTTTTGTATCTGCTCTCCTAATTTGAATGCCTCTTCAGAGTCATAAGGAATCTCCAGCTTGAACAATAATTCCGCAAGCCCCATAACTCCTAATCCTATTTTTCTGTTTCCCTGGACAGACGCAATGATCTCTGGCAGCGGGAAACTGTTAACAGTATTTACATTGTCCATAAATCTCACTGCCAAACCTGCTACTTGTTTGAATCTTTCATAGTCAAATGCTTTCTTCCCTTCATTATCAGTCACGAATCTCGCAAGATTCAATGAACCCAAGTTACAGGCTTCATAATTTAGCAATGGCTGCTCACCGCAAGGATTTGTGGAGAATACCTCGCCAAGCTTTGCAGTAGGATTTTTTGCATTCATCCTGTCCATGAAAATCAGGCCAGGATCCCCGCTTTCCCATGCCATGCTGACAATATAGTCGAATACTTCGCCGTAAGTCCAGAATTTTGTTTCTTTTTCATCCTTTCCTTTTGGCTTTGCTTTTGCAGATGATCGTCCTGTTCTTGGATTGACAACCATGTATGGCTGGTCAGGATTCTCCAGTATGTTTGCAATGTCTTTTTCTCTCATCACAACAGAAACATTATAATTGTTCCATCTCCTTCCTCCTGCTTTCTTTGAGTCTCTCTTTGCTCTCATAAATTCAAGGCAGTCAGGGTGCGTGAACTCCATCATGCCCATGTTAGCCCCTCTTCTATAGCTTCCTTGCTGTATCGCATCTGTCGCAGCAGAAAGCATGTCGATGAATTTCAATGGGCCTGCTGTTTTTCCGCCAGAACTATAGACCGGATCATTTGTCGGCCTCAGCTTGCTGAAATTATATCCTGTTCCGCCGCCTGCTTTCTGTATTATTGTTGTGCTGTTGTGCGCCTTGTTGATGCTTTCCATACAGTCTTTTACAGGGAATACAAAACAGGCAGACAGCATCTGGTTTCTTTTTCCAGCATTCATCAAGGTCGGTGAGCAAGGCATGAAATCGCAGCTCGCCATCAGGTCATAGAATCGTATGCATTCTGACGCAAGAGTCGGGATGCTTTCGATCAATCTTCCTTCATAATCCCTGAATTCTCCTGTCCTTGCAAAAGGCATGTCTACTTCTTTGCCATTCGCAGTTTCTTTCAAAAAGAAATCCCTTCTTGCAAAGATATACGCATTATTTCCATTATTCATATAGAACAGATGCTTTTCATCCCTGTCAAATTCAGGCACTTCATATCTCTTGAAGAACAGCTTGTGCGCTGAGAAAGTATAGCCCTTGAAATTTATCTTTAATTCTTTTAATTTTTCTTGTATGTGAGGCTCGTTCATGCTGAACGCTTCCCACATCAGCAAGTTATTGTTGTCAAAAAGATGTCTGACATTGTCAGAATACAGGATTTCTCCCAAATTAAAAGTCACATATTCTTCTTCACCGTCTTTATAGAAGAAATCGCCAAAAGTAATACCATTCAATGATTTTCTAATTCTAGGATCGTCATAGAACATCTTGTTCAGAACAGCTGCATTTTTTTCTTCTGGTGTAACATCAACAATAGAACCAAGAGCTACATTGGCAGCTACCCTTAGAACCAGTCCTTCAGGAGATTCAATGACTTTGTCAGTTCCTCCTTTGTCAAGATAGCGCGTTTCCAAAGTTGTAAGGCTGTTCTGGCTCGGCCTGAAATGGCGCTCTTCAAAGTGAGGAACTTTCATGTCCCTGTAAACGCGCCTTGCAAATGGTGCATATTCCCTATTCAATAAATCGTCTAATTCTTGTTTTGATACTGCTGCACTAACCATCTTAAACCCCTCCCCTCTTTTATTTTTTCAATAATCTGTTTATTTCCTCGACAAAAGTGTTGACGTCTGTGAATTCCCTGTATACAGATGCAAAGCGTATGTATGCAACCTTGTCCAATTGCATCAAAGCTTTCATCGCTTCCTCTCCTATCACTTTGCTAGGCACTTCTGTGTCTTTCATGTTTTTTATCTTTGTTTCAATCTTATCTATCATCTCATCGATCTGGTCGAGCGTGACAGGCCGTTTCTCGCACGCTTTCAACAGCCCTTTTCTTACCTTGTCCCTGTCATATTGTTCTCTTTTCCCGTCCTTCTTTATGATTGTAAGGTCGATGTTTTCTACTCGTTCGTATGTCGTGTATCTTTTTGAACAGCTTAGGCACTCCCTTCTTCTTCTAGTGCTGTCAAAGTTAGGAGTCGCTCTCTTGTCAATGACTTTGCTCTCGGTTGTATTGCAGTAAGGACATTTCATAGCTAACGCTACCTCTTTTCAATAATCTTTTGCACCTGTGGAGTAACACAAGAAGTTGTGGTTTTCACCTCTTTACACCACAATATGCAGGGTTCTTTAGATATTACCAGCTAATATTTAAGTTTTTATGTTATAAAAAATAGATACTAAAAATAGTGAAAAGAATTATTAAGGAAAATCAGGCAGATTCTTCCTCTTTTTCTTCAATTGCCTCATTCATCTCTTTAATCATCTGATCAATCTGCTCGTCATCCATGCCGTGTCCTTTGCACCCGTCTTCTATGCTTTCAAACGCAGCAACATGGCAGCCTACGCAATGCAGGCCATGAGACATCATGATTATGGCTGTTTCTGGATGCTCTCGCACTACTTCTCCAATCAGCATGTCTTTTGTGATCTTGTTTTTTTCTGCCATTTTCATTTCATTCCTTCTTTTCGATCGTTATGCATTTGACAGGGCAGATCTCTTCTGCCTGCTGGTTCTTTGCAAGCTCTTTCTCGCTTATTATCTTTTTCTTTGGCTTGGCCTTCATGTCATCCATTTCCCAGTTCTCTTCGCACACGCTTGTGCAAGCCCCGCAGCCAATGCAGGCCTCCTGATCAAATTCAATCTCATATTTTGCCATGATATCACCTTTGCATAGAAATCCCAGACTGATTTAATAAGCTTTCGGAAGAAAAACATTTAAAAGCCAATACTGCTTCTAGAATAAAAAAGAGGTTAAATATGATAATCAAGGCAAAGGGCTTTATTCTAAGGCCACATAAACTCAGTGATGCTCAAAACATCTACAAGTATCAGCAAGACAAGGATGTTAAGAAGAATTTCATGACTTTTCCTAAAAGTGTTGCAGAAGTTAAGAAAGAAATAAAAGAAAATAAGAAAAAGAGCAAGTTCATCAAAGAATCCTTTGTCATTGATGTTGATGGAGAGGCAATTGGTGAAGTTACTTTCAGCCAGCGTGATCCTCACCACAAGAAAAAGGTCAAGATGAGCATCTGGGTTGCGAAGAAGTGCAGGGGAAAAGGCATTGCGACAAAAGTTCTCAAATTAGTTACAAATTATGCATTCAAGAAATATAAGTTAGTAAGGATCGAGGCAAGTGTGAGAACTTTCAACAAGGCTTCTGCACGTGCAGCAGAAAAAGCAGGATTCAAGCTTGAAGGTATTTTGAGAAAGAATAAATATAAAAACGGCAAGTACGTAGATGACATGTTGTTTGCAATAGTAAAATAAAAAGAGGTAAATATGCGCATTACTAAAGTTTGGGCACGGGAGATTCTAGACAGCAGAGGTAATCCTACTGTTGAGGCAGAAGTTTACACCAAACTAAAAAGAGCCCACGAGATGGTTCCGAGCGGTGCGAGTACTGGCGCACATGAAGCTCTTGAGCTCAGGGATGGCGGAAAGAGATATCATGGTCAGGGAGTCCAGAAAGCTGTTTCTAACATAAATACAAAGATTGCAAGAAAAATAATTGGAATGGACTGCACAAAACAGGGCGAGATAGACAGGACATTAATCGACTTAGACAGGACAAAGAACAAATCAAACTTGGGTGCGAATGCAATGCTCGCAGTCAGTCTCGCAACAGCAAGATTAGCAAGCAAGACCAAAAGCATTCCTATGTATGAATATTTAGCAAAGAATGTGATCAAGACAAAAAGCCCGTGCCTGCTGCCGGTTCCTTTCATGAACATCATCAATGGAGGAAAGCACGCAGCAACACATCTGGCGTTCCAGGAATACATGATCGTGCCGATAGGAAAGACTTTTTCAGAAAGCCTGCAGATAGGAACAGAAATATACCACAGTTTAAAGAAAATCATAGCACAAAAGCACGGAAAGACGCAGACAAATGTAGGAGATGAAGGCGGTTTTGCACCAGACCTGCAAAAAGTAGAAGAGCCACTAAGATTGATAATGCTAGCAGCAGAAAAATTAGGCTACAGAAATAAAATAAAACTAGCGATTGACGCAGCAGCAACATCCTTCTACAGCAAGAACAGATATTTTGTAGACAAGAAGTATCTAACAACTCACGAACTGATGGAATTATACAAAGACCTTGTGAAATATTATCCAATCATCTCTATAGAAGATCCTTTTGCAGAAGATGATTTCGAAGCATTCTCAGAATTCATGTATGAATTGAGAACAAGCAAAAATAAAAAACACAGGCATCTGCAGGTTGTAGGAGACGACCTGACAGTCACGAACAAGGAAAGGATAGAAAAAGCAATCAAACTAAAGGCGTGCAATGCTCTTCTGCTTAAAGTAAACCAGATAGGAACATTGACAGAAGCGGTTGAAAGCGCAAAACTTGCATTGAAAAATAAATGGAATGTCATGGTTAGCCACAGGAGCGGCGAGACAGAAGACCACTTCATCGCAGATCTGGCAGTTGCACTGGGATGCGGGCAGATAAAAACAGGCGCCCCTTGCAGAGGAGAAAGAACTGCGAAATATAATCAACTATTAAGGATAGAAGACAGATTAGGGAAAAAAGCACGTTATGCAGGCAGAAATTTAAGAAAGCTTTAGAATTAATAAAAATGAAAAGACCAATCATACTTATCATTCTTGACGGATGGGGATTAAGAAAAGAAAGAGAAGGCAATGCAATTCTGCAGGCGAATACCCCTGTCTTTGATATTCTTTTGGAAGAATGTCCAAACAGCAGGTTGAAAGCGAGCGGAGAAGCAGTTGGCCTGCCAGAAAGATTCCAGGGAAACAGCGAAGTCGGCCACATGAACATCGGAGCAGGAAGAGTGATGGACGAGATGTTATTACGAATAAACAAGGCAATCAACAGGAAAGCATTCTTCAGGAATCCTGCATTATTAAAATCAATAGTGAATTGCCAGAACAGCAACAGCACACTGCATCTAATGGGGCTTCTACAGGATCAAGGAGTGCATGCAATGAATACCCATCTATACGCATTGATAAAAATGGCAAGGATGTACAACATACAAGACATAAAAATACACATCTTTGCAGACGGAAGAGATACTCCGCCGAAATCTGTCCTGAAATACATCAGGGAATTAAAAAACAAGATAAAAGATTTGAAAATGGAATACAGGACAGAAATAGCAACAATCCAAGGAAGGTATTTTGCAATGGACAGGGACCAGAGATGGGACAGGGACAAATTATCCTATGATTGCCTGGCAGAAGCAAAAGGAAGAAAGGCAAACACTGTAGAGGAAGCAGTGCACATGGCTTATGAAAACAAGGAGACAGACGAATTCATAAAACCCACTGTGATAAAGAATTTCACAGGAATAAAAGACAAAGACAGCATCATCTTTTTCAATTACAGGTTGGACAGGGCAAGGCAATTGACGCATGCTTTTATAGATCCTAATTTCAAATTCTTCAGGCGAAAGAAACTAGACATAACATATACAGCATTTGCGCATTACTATGATGAACTAGAGCATTGCAAGAACACTTACATTGCTTTCGAGCCGTTGAAAGTCAAAAATATTCTTGGAGAGGTCCTTGCAAACAACAATCTTAAGCAGTTAAGAATAGCAGAAACAGAGAAATATGCGCACGTCACTTTTTTCTTTAATAACGAAGATGAAACTCCATTCAAAGGAGAAGACAGGATCATTATTCCGTCTCCAAAAGTTGCTACTTATGACTTGAGGCCAGAGATGAGCGCAAAAAAGATCACAGACAAAGTGATAAAACAATTGCCGAAATACGATGTCGTTATCCTTAACTTTGCGAACGCAGACATGGTAGGCCACACAGGAGACATAAGGGCCGCAATAAGAGGAATAGAAACAGTCGACAATTGCATGGGAAGAATCCTAGAAAGGATAAGAGAGTTGAAAGGGATCGCAGTAATAACAGCAGACCATGGAAACGCAGAGCACATGGCAGGACAAACAGTGAAATCGCATACAACAAATCCAGTTCCGTTCATAATCTACAATTACAAAGACAAAAAGCAAATAAAGCTAAAGAATGGTAAACTGGCAGACATAGCGCCGACTATGTTATTTTTATTGGGCATCAAAAAACCAATAGAAATGACTGGAAACTGTTTGATTACGCGCTGATTTCTGCAATTTCTCTAGCAGGGCCCTGCATTCTGCATCTCTTGCAGAGACCGTGCTTGACTATTCTGAATGCTCTGCATTCTTCACAGTAATCTTCCATTTTCCTCTCCACCTATTTTTTCATTTCTTTCCATTGCTTCTCAAACATCTTTTGGAAGCTCTGGACAAAGAATTCGCTGTTCACTGTCACGCCAGTGTCATAGCCTGCATTGATTTCCTTATCATCAACAAGCATGAATGTTAATTTTTCACCGTCAACAATAACGAACCTTCCATCAACATTAGTATTCTTTATTTCTGCAAATTCCTTCAGTTCTGCAACAGCTGCTTTGCTTGCTTCAGTCATCTTTGCAGCGATTCTAACTTTAACTCCTTTTTTCTTAAGCTGTTTAAGGCTTCTTTTAAGAGCGTCTGCTTTACGCACAAGTCCTTCTGCTGTTGTGCAGATAACTACTGAACTCTTTGCATTGTCAAGCAAATCTGTCAGATGATCGTAAATATTTGCTCTTCCTTTGATAGAAGCAGTCATCTCAGTCGGATCGATCTTTTCAATCCCTTGCGAATGTAGCAAATGCAATTCGCCCATGACTTCGCTCGCTTTCAATGATTCAATCTGCTCTGATTCTCTGTCAGCATCAATCTTGATTCTTTTTTGGACCCTTTTAACAACTTCTGATGGCGGAACTGCAATGTATTTTATTGGCTTGCCTATCTTCATTACAATAAAGCCTTTCTTTTCAAGACTTTCAAGAACATCATAAGCTCTTGATCTAGGAACATTTGAAATATCTGAAAGTTCTCCTGCTGTAGCAACACCCCTTGATAGTAATGCGGTCCATAATTTCGCCTGATAACTGTTTAGACCGAAATGTTTTAACTTGTCTAAAAAAGATGCCTCAACAATCATTTTTGCATTCCTCCGTTATTTGTTCGTAAAAACCCCCCCTTTTCATCGAACTTTGGTAGTAAATATCAGTTATTTATAAAGCTTTCTTTGTAACACCACTCAAAAGGGACAACGGAAGAAATTCCACATAAAAGTGCCGAAATCTTTAAATATAGCTGCCCTTCTTCACGTTCATAACCAAGTGATAGGCAAGCAGAAGCGGGCCTATACAGGAGGAAAAAATGGCACGAATGTATAGTAGAAAGAAAGGAAAAGCTGGTTCTAAGAAACCCATGCAGAAAAAGCCTACTTGGGTCAGGCACAAACCAAAAGAAGTTGAGATGCTAGTTATCAAGCTGGCAAAACAGGGCAAGTCTGCAAGCCAGATAGGTCTTGCATTAAGAGATTCTTACGGAATTCCAGATGTCAGGTCAATCATGAAAAAGAAGATCACGCACATCCTGGATGAAAAGAAACTGCTGAAAAAACTTCCAGAAGACCTTGGTTCTTTGATCCAAAGAAGCATCGCGATCAGAAAGCATCTTGAAAAAAACAAGAAAGATGCAACAGCTCTCAGAGGCAGACAGCTGACAGAAAGCAAGATCGGCAGACTGATCAAATACTACAAGAAAACAAAGAAGCTGCCATCAGACTGGAAATACAATCCAGAAAAGGCAGAATTGTTAGTAGAATAAATTTATTTTATTCTTTCTGTTTCTTTATTTTTATTTTCTAAAATTTTAAAAAACAATTAAAGAAGATTCTTAGCAGCTTCTATGTGTTCAGCTACTTCTTTTCCTTTCTTTGTCAAACGCAATAGTTTCAAACGTCCTTGTTTTTCCCACTGGATCAGGTCTGCTTCCTGCATTTTCTGCAGGATCTTGACAACATGGGAATAAGTGCAGTCAACAGACTTTGCAAGAGAGGATGCATATGTAGTGTCTTTAGCATTCTTTAAATTGACCAGCATCATTGCAGGCTTCTCCCTGAAAAAGATTTCGAAAATTTCCTTGTTCATAACAACCCCTCAGACATATATACTTTAGTATATCTATTGTAGAACAACCTCCATATTTAAACCTTTCGAAATCATCAATCTTTATATAGAATTCAGCCATTACAGGCAGTATGAAGCGCGAATCCGTACAAAAAACAGCACTTGAAAGAATAAAGCACCTGTTCAAGGAGGCTGAAAAAGCTTTCAAAGAGGATCCAAAGAGAGCAGACAGATACGTGCAATTGGCCAGAAAGATCTCAATGAAAGCCAATCTGAAGATTCCAAAATCACTGCAAAAAAGATTCTGCAAGCACTGCTACAAATTCTTGATGCCGGGAATTAATTGCAGAATTAGAACAAAAGAGAAAAAATTGATCTACTACTGCCAGAACTGCAAGAAATACATGAGATTCGTAATCAAGTAGTATATACGTATATTCTAGTCTATTTCAAATAAGAACAATTTCTAAATAACAAGAAATCAATATTAAATCTGGTGATGCAAGAATGGAATTATCAGACAAAGACAAAAAATTGATTGCCTTATTAAGAAACAACTGTAGGCAAAAACTAACCAGACTGTCAAAAGAAACCAGGATACCTGTAAAACTCATACAGAACAAAATTCAAAATTATGAAGAAAAATTCATCGATAAACATGCGACATTATTGCAATTTGAAAAATTAGGATATCTTACAAGAGTCAATATTACAATTGCAGTTGATGCATTGAGCAAGGAAGAAATGGAAAAATACCTTATCAGAAACCCAAATGTAAATAATCTGTATCAGATAAATAATGGTTATGATTTTTTAATAGAAGCCATACTAAAAAATGACGAGCATCTGGACAAGTTCATCGAAGATCTGGAAAAGCTATTCAACATAAAGAGAAAAGAATTTCAATACATTTTAAGAGACATCAAAAGAGAGAATTTCATGGCGAACAAGCACATCCCGATTAATTAATCTTCCTTTAGAAGATCTTCTTCCATCTTTTGTTTTACTAATTGTTTTAATTCTTGTGCCTGCTCTTCTACTTTCTGCAAGAAACTCAGATCAGAGAAACAGTCAGTTGCGCAGTCCTTGCAATAGACATCGCTGGTGTTCTTGATAATGTATTCTCCTTCTTCCCCGCAAATCAAGCATTTTTTCCCCACTCTATATACTCAAAACAATTTTCTATTTATAAAAGTTTGCCTTATCGAGCAAAGTTTAAATATTGAAAAAAATTAAATCAGAAAATGGGTATTGACTGGGATGAATTCGACAAGCTAGATGAAAAAGCGCAGATGAAAATATTTCAAGATCTAGTAATGTCAAAGGATCAGCAATCACGCAATGAATTCGTTTTAGCAAATTTAGATGAAATCGGGAAAAGATTTATGTTTGCAAAAAAATTCATGTTGCTCGATATTCTTCCAGAAGGCTTCTACAAGAAAAGTTATTGGGGAGTCGACACTTTCACAGGAGAATCCGTTGTGATTTTAATTACAAAACCGGACGTAATCGAGCATAGAAAAATCAAAACAGATTTACCAGAAGAAATCATGTTCCGTAGAGAGTGTTTGGTAGCATATAACCTCAAGCATCCAAATCTCGCAGAATTTTATGAAGCAGGCACAACCCACGACGGGCAATCATATATCGCTTACAAATTCGATTTCAATCTTGAAAATAATCTGGAAAAATTTTTGACAGAATATGAATTAACAGCAAAGCAAGCAATCAAAGTGCTTTACAACATAAGTAGAGGTCTAGCTTATCTTCATAATAACAGATTAATCCACGGCGATGTCAAAGCTTCAAACATCATAGTGTCTCCGAGAGACTTGTCTGCAAGATTAATAGATTTTGGAAACATCCAATTAGCAGGCAGAGAAAATCTAAAGCTTACTGGTTCGATTAGTTACACAGCGCCCGAGGTTCTTGACGGAAAAGAAATCACTGCAGCTGCAGATGTCTTTGGTTTAGGTGTGGTCGGCTACCAGATGCTCTACAGAAAACTTCCGTTTTCAGTCAGTCCAGAAGAATGGCCAGACGGATTGATAGAAAAGATAAAGACAGAAGAACCAAGAATAGACAAGAAATTCTATTTCCTGAAAAAGATGCTGGAAAAAGATCCAAAAAAACGGCTTCAGAGCGGGAAAGAATGCATGGATGAATTATACTGGATAAGATATCTCCCCCTTATCTTTTTCGAGCCATTTTTTTAATATATACTTCCAGAAAAACTTATATACTAGAACTGCTACAAATATACAGAACGGGGGTAAACTATGAAAAGAAAGGTGGTTAAGCAGGGAGCTGCGACTCTGACTGTTTCTTTGCCTACTCCGTGGACCAAAAAATACAATATCAAGCCGGGCGATGAGATAGAAGTTGAGGTCCAGGACAAAGCAATAATCATAACAAACGATAAGCAAGTAACAATAGAAACAAAACAGATAGACATTTCCAAACTGCATCCTTTAATCAACAGAACAATACTCAGATCTTATCAGCAGGGTTACGATGAATTGAAATTAGTTTTTGACAAGCCAGAATTGATACAAAATGCTCAAAGGGTTGTAAACGAACTGATAGGTTTTGAATCTGTGGAGCAGGGAAAGAATTACTGCGTTCTAAGAGACATCTCAGGAAGCTCTGCAGAAGAATTTGAAAACATCTACAGGAGAATCTTTCTTCTGCTGAAAAGCATGGCAAATGACAGCTTTGACTGGTTCAAAGAAGAAAACCACGATAATCTTAAGAACACTGCGTACAGGGACATCGATGTGAACAAGTTCTGCAATTTTTGTTTAAGGCATCTGAATAAGAAAGGCTATAAGGATTATACAAAAACATCTACCATCTTCTACATCATACAAAGACTGGAAGAAGTCGGCGACGGTTACAAAGAATTAATCAACTACATCAGCGAACAAAAGATAAAACCAAGCAAAGAACTTTTAGACATCTATCAGAAAACATCGCAGCTGCTGAATCTATGCTATGAATTCAGTTTCCAGCACAAGAGGGTAAAAGCATTGGAGATCTCAAACATTTATGATAATATTAAACAAGACATAAAAGCACAGTTAAAAAGTCCAGAATCGCACAATAAGACTTACTGCTTGAGCGCGATCAAATCCTTAGTAGACAAGATCATCCTGATACAAGGAAGCCAATTGGCTTTCATAGAAGACATATAATAAATAAACTAGATCTCGTTCTCCAATCTTTTCAAGAACTCAGGAAAATCATCTACAGCTATGCAAGCACCGCAAGTAGTAGGATGCCCGCCACCATAGCCTTTCAGTCCAACTAAAATCTTTTCCAGGATAGGAGGTAAAGACTTCTGGTCATAACGCAGGCTCATCTTGATCTCACCGCTCTTCTCCCTGCCAACTATCACCAGTTTTTTTGGATACTTGTAGGCAAGCTCGTTTGCAAGGTCTTTTGTAACAGAAATCTTTCCGCTCTTGTATATGAAAACATACAATTTTCCAGCAGGCTTGACATTATCAGCCTCTTTCAGAATCTCATCGTAAGCCTCTCTTATTTTCTTGTAGTGTTTTAGTATATAGCTTGCACGCGAACTTTCCCCTTTCAATAATTCAGTAGGTTGATCAACCCTGGTCAATATCTTGATGCAGTTCATAACTTTGGATGTTGGCCCTTTCAATAGCAATGAAAAAATATCATTCAATTTTCCCAAAGGAGTTCCGTATTTGATTTTCTCTAAGTTTCCAAAAGGCTTCTTCAGAAGATAGGGATATTTTTCTATCAATTGGTCTATGAAAGGGGGCAGGAAATTATCGCCGACACAACCCACTGCCGCAATCCACATGTCCTGGTCCACCACCCTATAGCACCAGTAAGCCACAGGGCTGTACTCGTCTGGATCTTGGACTCTCGGGTTAAAATACTTTATTCTTTTCCCGACATCTTTTACATCGTGATGGTCTATCCATACTATGGGCACTTTGACATTATCATAAAAGCTATCTTCGATCTCTGCAATATCTAGAACAAATACTTTGTCAGCCCCAAATTCGTTTACTTTCTGTGCAAAAAACAAATTCAGCCTGGGAGCTGCTTTGATAGGAACACCCCTGCCTTCTCTCTTGTACCTATACAGTAAAAGAAACGAGGCCAGGCCATCAGGATCATCATGAAAAAGAAAAATAGGTTTCTTGCAATTATCAAGCTCTTCTTTTATTTGCTGCAGTTGTTTATCAGGTATCATTTATCTCAGCTCACATCTATATAAAAAAATATAACAATTAATTGCTAATTTGAAAAAAGAGGACATATATAAAGGTTGGTTATTCCGAAGGATTTATATACCAAAACTCCCTTTTTTCAGGCATGGAAGAAGAAACAGTATTCAATGTCAAGATCAGCAAAAGGGGCGTTTTTGACATGGACAAGCTATACAGCGCAGTGATGAAATGGTACAAAGCTCACGATTTCAAGGCAGCAGAAACAAAGCATAAGGACAAGCCTGACGCCTATGGAGGCAGGGTATTGTATCATGAATGGGCAGGCGATGTCAAGGCCACACCATACGTGAGATATTTTACAGATGTCATATTTGATGTCAGGGAAGCAACCCCTGTTGAGGTCAAGAAAGAAGACAAGAAGCTGAAAAAGACAAGGGCAAGAATCAGCATAACAATACATTCAAGGACAGTTGCAGACTGGAGAAAAGTTTTTGAAAAGGGCCCGTTCATGAAGCGATTTGAGAAATTAGTCAACAAATATTTAAGAAAAAGAGACATCACCAGCCTTCAAGGACAGTTGATTGCCTGGAGCAGCGAACTGCACAGCACATTGAAAAAACAATTGGAAATGGAAACTGCAGGTTAAATAAAAACAAAATGGGAGAAAAACTAGCCGTCATTGAAAAGAAGATCAGCTATTCAGGACTATTCAATGCTAGAGACTTGTACAATGTTTTTGTCAGCTGGATTAGCGAAAAAGACTGGGACTTGATAGAACCTACGCACAGAGAAACTGTTTCAGAGACAGGCAAGGAAATAGTCTTTATATTTGAGCCCGAAAAAAAGATGAGCGACTATGTCAAGTTCTTTGGTTATTTTGAAATAGTATTATCAGGTGTAGAAGATGTTGTGATAAAAAGAGGCGAAAAAGAAATTCCATTGAACAAGGGCAATGTAGATATTGCAATAAAAGGAATTATCAAGACCGATTACGAAGGCATGTGGGTCAGTTCTCCTATGCACACTGTGATGAAAGCATTCTATGAAAAATTCATCAAAGCAAGCGAGATCAAGGATTTCAAGAAAGAATTGACAGCGGACATAGAACATCTTAACAATCAAATTAAGAGCCATCTGAACTTGTTCCAGTACACAAAATAATCTGCAAAACGTTTATAAAGACTTCCTTTTTCTGGTATACAATACAAACATCGATTTTGCGGGGGTAGCAAAGTCTGGAAAATGCGCAGGACTTAAGCCCTCAATGGGATACTTACAGTTCCTGAAAGTAAGAAATCCTGTCCCTTAGTGGGTCCGTGGGTTCAAATCCCACCCCCCGCATTTACAATTTGCCCCTGTGGCTTAGCCTGGTATAGCACGGCCTTGGTAAGGCCGGGATCGAGGGTTCAAATCCCTCCAGGGGCTTTTTCACAATGTCACTAAAAGAACTTGCGCCAACATATCACACACGATTGACTGAAGTCGCAAAAGAAATAAACAATCCAGACAAACTGCTTAATGCCGGTTGTGGAGACGGTTTATTCGACTATTTCTTGAAAAAGAAAGCGAAAAATTTAGTATCATTCGACATAAATGAAGGCGACATACAAATAGCAAAGGCATTAAATCCTGACAAGAAAATTACATACTATATTGGGACTGCAGAGAAAGTTCCATACAACTCGGACACTTTCGATTGCATTATCTGTGTGGATGTTCTTGAACACATAAAAGAAGACATGCGTGCAATCAAGGAATTAGTGCGGGTTTTGAAAAAGAAAGGAAAACTGATAATTACAGTGCCTTCTAAGAATTTCCCCCTCACTTATGATCCAATAAACTATGTTCTCAACAGAATGGGCACGAAATTAAGAATAGGCATATGGGGCTGGGGTCATGAACGTCTTTACACCCCAAAAGAATTAGCCAATAAAGTAAATCTTAAGATTGTGAAAACAAAATATCTTTCGCATCCGATTATAGGTATAGTTGAAAACAGCTATGTTAACAGCTTATTGCAGAGATTCACTAAAAACGATCCAAAAAACCAGGCCAAAATTAATAAAAATATAGACAAAATAAAAAAATCAGTCAAGTACAAGCCCCCTAAAATTCTAATAAAGATAAGGGATTTATTCATCAAATTAGACAACAAAATTTATGCAAGATCAAAAAAAAGTATAGGAATATTGCTAGTATTTGAAAAATAAATAAAAAATAAAATTCAAGAAAAATAAATCAAAAAATAATCAGAACAAATTATGAATTTATTCTCTTTCTATCTCGCTTCCCTTTTGAAGCAACTGGACATTCTGAGCTTGTTTTCCTCGCTCAGTCTCAACAGCGTCAAAAGATACACGGTCTCCGTCACGCAAAAATGTACCTTCAGCGATTGCTGAGCTGTGTACAAAGTAGTCGCTTCCATCTTCGCCTTGGATAAAACCATATCCTTTGGTTCTGTTGAACCATTTTACTGTTCCTTCCATTTTAACTTATCCTCCTATTACTTGCTCAAGAAAAATCCTAAGAAATCCTTGAACTTCAGGCAGATAAAATCTCTCTTCTTTTAAAGCTTTTGGTCAAAATTAAATCTAATAGAACTCAAGTTTGCCGTCCAGATAAGTCCCGCTATAGAGCTTGACAGGCCTCCAGTTGTCAATGACCAATTCTGCTCCTAGCCATTCTGCAAGAAGGTCCGGATTCCCGATAGTTGCGCTCAAGGCAATCAGCTGATACGAAGGCAGCAAGTTCCGCAGCATTGTAATCAATATTTCCACAGTAGGGCCTCTGCCAGGATCGTTTATCAGGTGTGTTTCATCAACAATTATCGTAAATATCTCCTTTATCCATTCTGCTTTGTGCCTGATCAAGCTGTCGAGCTTTTCAGCGGTCACAATGATCAAATCATTCCTGCCAAGATAGCTGTCCTTGCTGTCAAGATCGCCTATTGCCAATCCTATCCGCAAAAATGGAAAGTCTTTTTTGAAATCCTTATACTTTTCATTTGCCAAAGCCTTCAAAGGAACTATGTAGACTGCTTTTCCCTTGCCGTCCAAAACATTCTTGACACAGGCCAATTCTGCAATCAAAGTCTTGCCGCTTGCAGTGGGGGTACAAACCACCAAATTACAACAATCGAACAAACCAGCAATTATAGCTTTCTCCTGGCAAGGTCTCAACTCCTGTATATTTCTGCAAGACAAAACATCAAATAATTGAGAAGGAATCTTTTCTTTTATATCAGATAATTTCATAATCAAGAATAAATCTATTCAAAAACTATTTTTTTAGCCCTTATGCCTCCGCTCTGGACATGGCTTTTCCTGCATACACCGCACAAGTATCGCAGATCTGTTTTCTTGCTTCTTTTTTTGTTCCATCTCTTCCACTTGGTCATCGCGCCCTTGCTGGTTTTTCCTTTGTTACCAAAACCTCTATCGTCGCCTCTCTTTCTCATCCTCATTCTTGAGCCCCTTGTCATAGGATGGGTTTTATTCTTGCCCCTATTCTTTTCCTGCTTTATTTTATGCTTGGTATGCTTCTTGCAGTATGGGCATAATCTTTTGACTTCTTTTGGTATCTTCATTTTACAACCATTGCTCTATTATTTTTAACCATCAATTGTGCGATTTCGTCTGGCAGATCAACGACCTGGTCCTGCGAATATGGCCCGTATCTTTCCATGTTAGGCCCCATGAACACAGGCACATCCTCGATAAACTTTATTTGTACTGAATCTGCCTCGTCTTCATCTTGTAGTTCAGATGGGATTTTTAAAGGTTTGGGTTTTTCATCCCCTATTTCAGGCAGATTCTCCTGCAGGATCCTGTTTATTAAGTTTTTCCTGAACTTGTTCAAGACATCCAGAACAGCGTCATAAAGCTGTTTCTCTGACTCAAGCAGATTAGTTGTATTTGCAATCTGGTTATTGGTCCTGGACACATCCCGGGCAAGAAGGATTATCTTCTTTTCTCTCCATTCATAGATGTCTTTTAGCAGCTTGTGCGCATTGTCTATCTGCTGGACTACTTTTCTTTTCTCTTCAAATCCGAACAGCCCTTGATCGTTTTTTTTGTTTTCCAGGAGTTCTTGTTTTTCCTTAAGGTAAGCTATCACATTAGCTAAGAAGTTCTCGTCCAGTTCTTGCAGCTCACCACTGTTCTTCTCTCTACGAAGTACATCGTATAAAGTATCATAAGTAATTTTAATTTCAGTATCAGTCATCTTCCCCCAAAAAGCCTGAATTTACTCTAGTTTTTATACTTTTCTACTATAATTATCTTACTATTATACGCCTGCAAAGACATTGTGCTTGTCCCTGACCAGTTTGACCTTAAATCTCTTCTTGTCAAAATTAGGCACACTAATCAGCCTGCCATCAGAAACACCGATTCCAGGGTACCTTGCTTCAACCACGACTGCCTGCCCTTTCCTGAAAGGCTTTGCCAAGGTCTTCTGTTTTTCTATCTTTATACCAGTATCAGGATCTAGAAGCTTTATCTTGTGCCTTTTTTCCAGCTCTTTCAATCGATCCTCAAACTCAATAAAATCAAGCTCTTTTGCAGGCTTCCTTCCCCCTGCATATGACAGAAAATTCTGGATGCCTACAAAAGCCCCGATTTCTTTTGCGAATTCAATTATCCTGCCAATCTCCTGCTCATTGATTCCCTGCAGATAGATAGGAGCTATAACCAGATCAAGGCCTTTCTGCCTAATATAGCGCGCCATTTGCATCACATGCTCAACATCATAACCATTTTCATCACTGGCTCCTGCAATCCTTGACGCCAATTTCTTCTCTATCGCATTCAAAGAAAGATTGAACCTGGTCAAGCCAGCGCATACCAAAGCATCAACCAATTCCTTTGTCAGCAAAGTGCCGTTCGTATTAATCGAAATGTTCTTCACGAT
>JAHWHE010000007.1 GCA_019323495.1 Candidatus Woesearchaeota archaeon
GCAGCCGCACGAAAAGCACTTGAGACCTGGCGTTTGACACCTGCTCCAAAAAGAGGCGAAATTCTGTTCAAGGCAGCACAATTACTATTAGAAAACAAGGACAGATTAGGAGACTTGATTGTAAGAGAGATGGGCAAGGTCAAGAAAGAGGCAGATGGTGATGTCCAGGAAGCAGTTGACATTGGCTTTTATTTTGCAGCAGAAGGAAGAAGGGGATGGGGACAGACCTTTGAATCAGAACTAAAAAATAAATCAATAAAATCAATAAGACAGCCTGTAGGTGTTTTTGCCTGCATCACGCCTTGGAATTTTCCGATTGCAATACCTGCATGGAAGATATTTCCAGCATTGGTCTATGGAAACACAGTCGTTCTCAAGCCGAGCCAGTACACTGCTGCATGCGCTCACGAATTTGTAAAATTGTTTGAAAAAGCAGGCCTTCCAAAAGGAGTTCTTAATCTGGTCAATGGCGCTGGAAGCGAAGTGGGGAACATCCTGGTTAACCACGAGGGCATTGACGGATTGTCATTCACAGGAAGCACAGCTGTCGGAAGAGGCATAGGAGAGTCGTGCGGAAAAAGGCTGATCAAGCACAGCCTGGAGATGGGCGGAAAGAATCCAATCATAGTGATGGACGATGCAAACCTTGATCTTGCAGTCGACGGATGCATCTGGGCCGGATTCGGAACAACAGGGCAGAGATGCACAGCAGGTTCAAGAGTTATAATCCATAAAAAAGTATTTGACCAGTTCCAGAAAAAATTCATAGAAAAAGTAAAAAAACTGAAACTCGGACCAGGAAACAAAAATGTAGATGTTGGTCCATTAATCAACGAAGAGCAATTGAAGAAAGTCAATGAATATGTACAGATCGGAAAAACAAAGGACAAGGCAAAACTATTGTGCGGCGGAGACTACTGCAAAACAGCAGATTGCAAGAACGGATATTTCTATCAGCCAACTGTTTTCACGAACGTAACGACAAAGATGACAATTGCGCAGGACGAAATCTTCGGACCTGTTGTAGCACTCATAAAAGCAGACAGTCTGCAGGACGCGATAAAGAAAGCCAACAGCATAAAATACGGACTGTCATCTTCGATCTTCACGCAAAACATAAACAACGCAGAGACCGCAGCACGAGATCTGCAAGCAGGTTTAGTGTATATAAACACTTCGACAATAGGTGCAGAGATACAGACTCCGTTCGGCGGATTGAAAGGGACAGGAAATGGCCATCGAGAAGCAGGCGGTTACGGCGGTGCAATAGAAACATACACAGAATTGAAAGTCATTTCAACTGACTACAGTGGAAAGATACAAAAAGCGCAGATAGATTAAATTTAAATATTCATATTTTTTCTATTATCATATGGGGGAATTAAATCTAGCAGACATCAGATCGCCAGAAGACCTAGAAGGTGCGGTTCTCAAGCTGCACGAACTACACAGGCTAGAGTTGAATCCTACAGAAAGAATAACAGACGAATTCGTTATTGCAAAGAACAGGGTTTTCTTTGAAAGCCAGTACGGAAACATTGTTGTCTACACTATTCCAGACCAAAGAAAGATTGCAGAATTTCATTTTGAGCCAAATTCAATAAAAGACATGGCAACTGATGGCGAACGAATCTATTTGCAATTGATGGGCCATGCAACTGCAAAAGAAGATGATGTTGTTATCGCTATGCTGGAAAATATTGCAGATGCGAAATCTCCTCTTAAGTTTGTAGGCAAAAGGATCAAGGATATAACGCTTCCAAATAGATTGTCTGCTCAAGCTGACGCAGGCTGGATGGAAACTAGGATAGTCTCTTTCCATGTATCAACAGTGCTTACAGATGCGATAATAGACAATCCATACTCATTATTCCACCAATCAACAAGATTTTTTATTCCTGGAATTCGTTTTTTTGCAGTCGACATGTTTTCAAAAGACGGTTATGTTGATTGCGGTTTTGGTTCGCCAGAATTAGAGGAATCCGATTGCAGTGGAACATTTTATTTGAAAGACGGCGAATTATATTCGCCAGACAGTTCTGTTTTAGAAACAAGAAGACAGAGTCTGCCAGAAAGAGTTCTAGTAACCACCATGGACAGATTAGATCTAAGAGCAGAATATCTTTGGAATCCTGAAAAACCGGATCCTGCACCTACACCGTTGCCGATAGTATTCAAAGGCAGCGGAGAAGGCAGACCATTGCCGCACGCATTCATTCTGCGCGAGAACAGATGGTTTGACGGATACTTGTATGTTTTATGGGATCACAGGGCAAGAGATAACGGCCCAGTAACTAAAGTGGATGCACCGCACATTCTTATCAGATACAAAGTCGCAATAGAGAAAGAATAATTTATAAATAAATAATGCATAAATTTATAAATCAAGATTTCTTCTAAAATACTCCCGTAGGGAAAGAGGTGAATATAAATGGATAGAGATTCTGTAGAACCCAAAGTAAAGAAAATACCAGGCAGCAATGCAAAGAGATGGGTTTCATATCACATGAAGTATGCAGCAGTCTCTACTTACAATCCTTATTTTGTATGGGACCGAAAAGCTCCGGCAATAGGCCCGTTCTGCACAGATGTTGATGATAATATTATAATGGATTTCTGTTCTCATGTAGGAAGCGCGCCATTAGGCTACAACAATCCTGCACTTACAGCAATGGCAAGAGAACTGGCAGGCATAGATCCGGACAGATACGCAGGAGCAGACTTCATATCAGGCTACGGCCACAAGCCAGACCTGAGTCTTCCAACACCGTCACACATGCATCACAAACTGATGGAGATCACAAGACAGTTCAGGTTCGATCATGCATTTTTAGTCAGCACAGGCGCTGAAGCGGTCGAGAATGCAATCAAATTATGCTACCAGGCAAGAAAGAATAACGGCTATGGAATTTGTTTTGACGGCGCGTTCCACGGAAGAACATTGGGCGCACTTTCATTGAACAGAAGCAAGTGGCAGCACAGGATGTTTTATCCTCAGATTCCAAAGACTATTTCGCTTCCTTATCCATTAGTAAAAGACAAGAACAAGAACAACTGGTACTGTGTCAGCAAGAAAGGAGAGCAGACAAATGTCATGGCAGAATTGCTTGACAAGGAATGCGGGATCATCAAAGGAGAAGAAGTTGCTTACATAATAATAGAGCCTATACAAGGAGAAGGCGGTTATAATGTTCCCACCCCTGACGCGTTCAGGGAAGTATATGACATTGCACAGCAGCATGACATCCCGATAATCAGCGACGAGATACAGGCAGGTATGGGAAGGACAGGCAAATGGTGGGCCTGCGAGAATTTCGGAGTAAAGCCAGACATGCTCTGTACTGGAAAAGCATTAAGGATCGCAGCTGCAGTTGGAAAGAAAGACCTGTTCCCAAAGGAAGAGGGCAGGATCAGCAGTACATGGGCAGAAGGCAATGCGATAGCAACTGCAGTAGGATACAAGACAATAGAGATCATCCAAAAAGAAAGATTGCTGGACAATGCCACAAGGACGGGCAAGATATTAAGAGAGAAACTTGAAGAGATACAGCAGAAACATCCTCAGCACATAACAGATGTCAGGGGAATAGGATTGATGGATGCTTTTGAGATAAGTGATCAAAAGAAAAGAGCCAAAGTCTTGTACGAATGCCTGAGGCGCGGTCTTTTATTGGCGCCATGCGGATACAAGACAATAAGGGTTCTTCCTCCTTTGGATGTAAAGGAAAGAGA
>JAHWHE010000061.1 GCA_019323495.1 Candidatus Woesearchaeota archaeon
AATGGCTTTTTCGTCTGCTCTTGTCTGTGCATCTGTCAGTTTCTTCTCGACTTCGCCTTTGTCAGAATCAAATCTCTCATCTATCGCCATACGAGGAGAGTTGTATTTCTTCTATATAAGTTTTCGTAATAAAAAAGAAATGTGGGGGCGAGGATTCGAACCCCGGAACCCACTAAGGGAATGGATTCCCCAAATGGGCTTTACTAGCCCTCATCCTTGAGTCCATCGCGTTTGGCCACTTCGCTACCCCCACGCAATGTACTCCCTGAAATTAGAAGTTTATTTATAAATCTTGTGCAGAATTATAGCAGGCTCAATTTCTTCTCAATATCTGTAAGTTCAGCTTCCAGTTTTTCGATCTCTGACATCTTTTTTCTCGGCACCTGGACCATCTTGACTTCTTCTTTTCTCTCTATGGCTTTTATCTCTTTTTCAGGCTTTGCTCTTATCCTCGTCTTAGGCAGTTCTCTTTTCAGCTTATTGATCAAAAGCGTGATCTGCGCAACAAGGTCCTTTAATTTCAATGTCTGCTTTGCTTTTTCCTCCCTTACAGACTTGAAATTCTCGTAAGTCTTCAAAATTGTGATTATGTCTTTTATTGATTCGAGAACATCCCTTCTAAGTTCAGCAGGGTCAGTGACACCTACATAAAATACTTCCTTTTCCTCTTTTTCTTTTTTCTTTGCCATTATACTGCTTCAGGTTCGAATAATGTTTTATCTATGAACTGTATCTTTCTTTCGACAGCTGCCAGTCCGTTTTCCCATCTTTCAAGCTCGATGTCTTCTTCGTTCTTCAGCTCGTTCAATTTTGCAAGGACGCTTTTTGCTTCTTCTAGCTTATTCTTCAGCATGTTCACTACATCCAGCACGTCCCTGTATTCCTCGATCCTTACATAGATTGGCATTTCTTTTTCATCCATTTTGCCTCCTATACATATTTTGTCTCAAACAGTGTTTTGTCAACAAACAATAATTTTCTTTGCAAATCAGTCAACTGAGCTTGCCATTTGTCGAAGTGCCTGTCTTCTTCATTCTTTATCGCCACCAATTTGTCCAGGATCGCTTCGTGCTCGCCCAGATGCTCTCTGATGTCCCCTATGCCCTCGAGCAGTTCTTTGAAATCATTAATCTCAACAAAGATTGTTTTCTTTGGCGCTCTTTTTTTCAATTCTTCTATCTCTTTTCTTTCCCTTCCGACTTCTCTTTCTTCCATCCGCTCGACAGTCGCGATTTCAGCAGGACTTATCCTTCTGGGCTGGGGGAACGGTGGCAGTGGTGGCGGAGCAGGTCTTGCTCTAAACGCAGGTTTCACCATGGGCCTTGCTTCTCCCACAGACCTTATTTCTTCTACAAAAGGACTAGGTAATTCTCTAGGAACAGGCGGTGGTGGTGGCGGAACTGCCCTTGAAATATCTGGGAACAATGGCATTTCTCTAGAAGGCATTGGCGGCATCTTTTTCGCAAACATGCTGGTTTCTTTTATAGGTTCCAGTTTAGGAAGAGGCGGCAAGCTAGGTCTTTTGCCAGATACCACATCTTTTTCTTTCTCTTTATCCTTTTCCAGGAATTTCAAAAAAGCCACCCTACTCTAACCTCTTTCAATTTAAACGAACTCAGCTATTTAAACCTTGTTCTATATCTTCGAGTGAAATCCTTGTGTTGTTATCCTTGAGTAGTCTACTTCTTTCTTTTCATCTTATAGCTACGAATAATATCATACAGAGGGCACCAATACAGCGCGAAACTAAATGCAAACAAGGGCTCTTCTATAGGAATGCCTAATGGATTGAATCCAATATAATATTGTGATACGTAGCTTTGACTCAAAGCAGGCAGGGTATACCATAAAATTGCAATGACAATGAAATATGCAATTGTCACAAAAACTGCGTTCAAAAAAATTATTTTCTGCTGTTCTTTGTTCAGGAACAGCATTATCACAAATGCGCCGGCAAGCATGCTGATCAAGCACCAGTGCATTGTGTTAAACTTAAATACAAACTTTGCCAGGAATATCGCAGGAGCCACAAACACTAGCAGAGGATTGACATCCATCTTTAACAATTTTTTTTTCTTCACAACCTGATAAAGCACAGCAACAAAACCTCCCACAAAAAAGCACCACAATATGCTGCAAAGATACAATTTGCCCGGTATCAATACAATTGACGGAAACTGCGGATTCCAGAAAGAAGGAATGAATAATGGCTCGCTCAGGCCAAGAAGCCCTGCAAATATGCTGCTCAGGATGATCTTCATCCTGAGATCTTTCCTTAGGACAAAGAAAACAACCCAGAGAACTGCGAAAATTGCAGTCCATAGCTCGTAAATGTACATCATTACATAATATACTATCACAAGATTTATATGTTTTCTGTTTTTCTAATTATGCATGGAAATACCTTGGATATTGGTTTCGGTCGGAATCGGCATTATTTTGCTGGTATTTTTAGTGATATTCCTTGTGAAGGGCAGGAAAAGAGCGCCTACAGACTATTATGCATTCTTCTGGATAGGTTGTTCTTGGATAGTCATAGGAATCCCGCTTTACATCACGACTGACAATTTTGGATTCATGGCAATGGGTGTTGTGTTCTTAGCAATAGGCTTGGCAAACAAAAGCAAGTGGAAGAAGAATAGGACATTGCAGAAGAGATGGAAAGATCTTGACACTCCAGAAAAATGGATGCGGATTCTTATTTTCATCGCAGTGGCGATTGGAGTAGTTGCTCTGCTTATTGTTTATCTCAAAGGCAGAGGAATTTAGATTTCTTCTAATTTTTCTTTGAAAAGATATTTTAAGAATTAAAACAAGATTATTTTCTGAATTTTAAAGGAAAATTAAAATGAACAAATTAGCTTTAGCTCTATTCATCGCGGCAATAGTCTTAACCGTTGCAAGCGCTGTAAACGGAGTACAAATATCCGAGATAATGTATGATCCAGTTGGCGACGATTATGACTTTGAATTCATAGAGCTATACACAAATGAAACAGAAGACATAAGCAATTATCGTTTTGAGGGGATAGATTTCCAGTTCCCTGGCAACACGACAATAACTGGATATCTGGTTATCGCGAACACTCTCGCAGATTTCCAGCAGCGATATCCTGATGTCAGCATCGAGTTCGAGTTCAAGGGAGCGCTCTCTAATTCAGGCGAAACTATTGCGTTATTGAACGAGATGAATAAGATTGTTGATTCTGTTTCTTACGAACCAATCGCAGACCAAGGATACAGCCTGGAATTATATAACAATACCTTCATCCCTTCCAATCAATTGCACGGCACGCCTGGCAGCGCGTATGTTGTAACGGAAGATACAGAATTGAATGAAACAAATGAAGCAACTTCTAATCATACAAACAGCTGCGACCTTTCGCTCGACATATATCTCGACAAGCTGATTTTCCAGAACAATGAAAAAGTGCAGTACAAGCCGCTCATATACAACGATAGTTTTTTCGCGCAAGGAGAAGAACAGGACATTGATTATGTCATTGAGTATTTTATAGAAGATGCAATCGGCAATATTGTGAGAAGTTCGAGCAACACAACCAACACAAACACAAAGACATTCACGCCAGACATAGACGAGATGGACAAGGTATTTTTCATAACAATGACTGTTTTCCCTGAATGCAATGACACTAATCCAGAAAACAACAAGGCAATAAAATCTTTTTATGTCATAAACAACATCTCGCAGTTGCCGAAGATTGAAATAAAAAGCATCAATCTTGGGACAGACAACAAGATAAAGTTCGGCGAGACATTGAAAGCAACAATCCTTGTCCAGAGGGGAAACAGCAGCAAGAAAACAGTCAGTCTGCAGGTAGAAGACATATCCGAGACAGTAAAGCTCAATATCGACAGCAAGAACGAGAACGAATTCACAATACCAATGCAGCTAGATTCCAACTGCGATGATGATTTCAGCGATGGTTTGTATGATTTGGTGATTGAAGGTTTTGATTTGACAGTAAAAACCGCAGTAAATGTCGAAGGAAAAGTAAAATCTCAGTGCAGTTCTGTAAAAATCGAAGAAAATCCAGAAAAAACTGAAATAAATAAAGAAAGCGAAAATAAAACAAATAAAAAAGCAGTGATCATAAATTCTTTTTACACAAGAGCAAGAAACATGTTTGTTGGAAGAGAAATACTATTGTTCGCAAAGATTGAAAATAAGAATTTCACAGACAATTATGATGTTATCTTGTTTGAACAGACTAATGGTTCAAACAATACTCTTTCTGAGCAAAGAATTTCCATGAAAGGAGGCCAGATTTTAGCCTTGAATTTCAGCGTAAACATAACAAAAAACACCTCTGCTTTTGGCCTGAAAATAGGCCAGAATCAGGCAGTTTTGGGCACCAAAAAAATCCCTATTTTTCCTGTTTTACAGGATGACGAATTAAGCCTTAATTCGCTTGAATTCGAAGGTTTCAGCGATTCTGGCCAATCTGAAAAAACAACCCTGAAAAACCCGAAAGATTTAAAAACTACAGCAACCTCTCAAGTAGCGTTAGAACAACAAAAAAACAAGGAGAGGGCTGTTGTTTTAGATAACGGTGAGGGTCAAAGAAAAAGGGTAATTAATTACCTTATAATGGGTCTTTCTGTGGCTCTAAACAGCATATTGATATGGCGAAGATAAATCAGGTAGAAATCAAGGAAGCAGTTGACAAAGGGGGCCTGTTTTGCAGGGTTATCTGCGAAATCCTGGGCGGTCCGAAAGAATACGTAGAGAGGGCCATAGCCGATCTTGTGGAAAAATGCAAGAACTTGAAAGACATTAAATTTTATGATGCAGAGATATTTCCTATAAAAGAGCAGAAAGGCGGCCTGTTTTCCTCGTTTGCTGAAATCATGCTTTTGTTCAAGAAAAGAGATCCTTTGCTTGACTTCATGTATACATTTTTGCCAAGCTCGATCGAAGTCATAGAGCCTGAAAGCGTGACACTGACAAATGCATTTTTGTCGAACTGGTTCAATGAGTTTCAGGCAAGGCTGCACGCAACAGACAGGATTGCAAAAGAAGGAAATGCGTATAAGGCGCTATTCAGCAAGAACCAGATGGCGATTATAAGATACAATATTTTATCTCATTTGAGCACGCAGCCAGAAACAAAAAAACACCTGCACAAATTGATAGGGGTGGATGAAAAATCCTTTAACGATTTCATTGCTGTCTTGCAAAAGAGAGGAGAGATCGAGGAAAAAGACGGCAAACTGCAATTAACAAAGAAGGTGAAATTTGAAGATGACACTAAAGAACAAGGTTGAGGCGGTTTTATTCGCAGTCGGAAAAAAGATAGAAGCGGACGAAATAGCTAAATTGTGCAATGCTCCTGTAGAGCCCATCAAGGAAGCTCTCAAGCAGCTGCAAGAGGACTACAATCAAAGAGATTGCGCATTGATGATAACCGGCAGCGACAATGTGTGGAAGTTCGACATAAGAGAGAAATATCTTGACCTTGTCAAGAATCTGGTTGTTGAAACCGACCTTAGCAGGCAGGCTCTAGAGACCTTGGCGATAATTGCATATTCACAGCCGAACTGCATGCAGTCAGACGTCATCAAGAAACGAACGACCAACGCTTACGAGCACATTAAAGAATTGAGCGACATGGGTTTTATCACAAAGGAAAGACTGGGAAGGACAAGGCGATTGAGACTGACCCAGAAATTTTTTGAATATTTCGATATAAAGAAGCAAGAGATAAAAGAGATGTTCGAGCAGTTCCAGAAAGACGAACAGGAAGTCATCAACGGTGAAAAGGAATTAGAGAAATTAGAGGCAGAAAGGGAGCAAGAAAGAGAAGCACTGAAAAAATACCAGGAAAACAGGGACAAGGTGCAGAAAGAACTGAATACAAAGATGGACGACATGGAGAAAGAAGTCGAAGGGATAGCCCAAGCGTCAGAAGTCGATCTTGAAGGCTCTGAAGAACCATTGCCGGAATGGGTCGAAGAGGAGAAACGTTTGCAGGCTATAGAAGAAGAAAAGAAAAGAAAGAAAGAAGAGATAGAGCAGAGAAAAAAAGAAATGGAAAAGCTGAAAAAACAGAGAGAGAAAGAAAGATTAAAGAGAGAAAAAGAGAGAGAAGAAAAACGCCTGGAAAAGGAAAAGTTAAAGCAGGAAAAAGAAAAATTAAAACAGCAAAAGGAGCAAGGGTAATCCTTAATTTATATTCAAAATGGCAGACGAATTAGAAAAAACACCTGTGGGAACAACCGAGAAAATAACAGACAGGGCTATAGTCAATGAGATGAAGGAAAGCTTCCTTGATTATGCGATGAGCGTTATAGTCAGCAGGGCTTTGCCAGACGTCAGGGACGGTCTAAAGCCTGTCCACAGGAGAGTTTTGTTCTCGATGCAGGAATTAGGTCTTTTGCATAATAAGGCATTCAAGAAAAGTGCGAGGATTGTCGGAGACTGTATGGGTAAGTATCATCCCCACGGCGATGTTGCGATTTATGATTCTCTTGTAAGAATGGCGCAGGATTTTTCGTTGCGTTATCCTTTGGTCGATGGCCAGGGAAATTTTGGTTCTATCGACGGGGACCCTCCTGCTGCAATGAGATATACAGAAGCAAGGATGGCAAGGCTCGCAGAAGAGATCCTGGCAGATCTGGACAAGGACACTGTTGAATTTGGCCAGAATTATGACGGAAACCTGAAAGAGCCGCTTGTTCTGCCGAGCAAACTGCCTAATCTGCTCGTCAATGGAAGTACAGGAATCGCAGTAGGAATGGCGACCAATATTCCTCCTCATAATATGAATGAAGTTGCAGATGCAGTCATCGCCCTGATAGATAAGCCTAATATGGAAATTAATGAGCTGAGTAAATTCGTCCACGGGCCGGATTTCCCGACAGCAGGCATAATCTGCGGAAAGAATGGGATAAGAAATTCCTATGCATTTGGAAGAGGGAGGATTGTTGTAAAAGCAAGAACCCACACAGAAGAGAGGAAAGGAAAAGAATTGATCGTGGTCACAGAGATTCCATACCAGGTAAACAAGGCGCAAATGATAGAGCAGATTGCGGCACTTGTGAAAGAGGGAAAGGTAGAGGGGATCTCAGACATCAGGGATGAAAGTAGCAAAGAAGGCATGAGGATAGTTTTTGTCTTGAAAGGCTCGGTGAGCAGTGACGTTGTCTTGAACCAGTTGCTCAAGCACAGCAGGCTGAGGACCACTTTCGGCACAAACATGCTTGCATTGGTCAACAATGAGCCGAAAACACTTAACCTGAAGGAATTGCTTCAGCATTTCATACATCACAGAAAAGAGGTCGTGATACGAAGAACTAAATTCGAGCTTGCAGAAGCAAAAGACAAGGCGCACAAACTAGAAGGCCTGAAGATCGCCCTCGATAATATCGATCCTGTTATCAAATTAATCAAAGAGGCAGAGAACGCAAATGTCGCTGCAAAAGGCCTGATGGATAATTACGGCATGTCAGAGATACAGGCAAAGACGGTCCTTGACATGCGGCTCCAGAGATTGACAGGCCTTGAGCAGGAAAAATTAAGAAAAGACCTTCAGGAGACATTGGAGCTGATAACAAAGCTCGAGACATTGCTCTCTGATGAGAAACTAATATTTAATGTCATCAAGGAAGAGACAGCAGAGTTAAAGCAGAAATATGGCGACGAGAGAAAGACAGAGATAAGCGACATAGAAGAGGAAGAAGAGCTGGAAGACGAATCCTTGATAGAAGAAGAGAACATGGTTGTCACCATCACCCACAACGGCTACGTAAAAAGACTGCCTTTATACACCTACAAGCAGCAGAAAAGAGGAGGCAAGGGTGTCAGGGGCGCTGGAATGAAAGAAGAGGATTTCATAGAAGATATTTTTGTAGCCTCAACACATTCATATTTGCTGTGTTTCACTAATACAGGAATTGTCCATTGGCTGAAAGTCTACAATCTTCCAGAAGGCAGCAGGCAGGCAAGAGGGAAAGCAATAGTCAACCTTCTTTCTTTGAAAGAAGGGGAAAAGCTAGCGACAGTAATTCCTGTGAGAGAATTCCTGCACGACATGAATCTTGTTGCAGTCACTAAAAACGGACTGATAAAGAAGACCAGTCTTGGGGAATACAGCAGGCCTAGAAAAGGCGGTATCATTGCAATTTCTTTAGAAGAAAATGATCAATTAGTTGAAGTCAAGCTCACATCTGGTGATGATGAGATAATGATAGGCACTGCAAAAGGAATGGCAGCAAGGTTCAGCGAGAAAGACGTAAGGCCTATCGGTAGAAGCGGAAAAGGAGTTAGGGGCATCAAATTGGGCAAAGATGACAATGTGATAGGTATGATAGTTGTCAAGCCCTCTGATGACATCCTGACAGTCACTGAAAACGGTTATGGGAAAAGGACTTCTGTTGAGCAGTACAGAAAGATATTCAGGGGCGGAAAAGGCGTCACGAACATAAAGACCTCAGAGAGGAACGGAAACGTTGTCACAATCAATGGCATAACAGACAAAGATGACATAATGTTTATAAGTAAGAAAGGCATAATAATAAGAACAAGTGCAAAAGGCGTCAGCAGGATAGGAAGGGCAACACAGGGTTTCAGGTTGATGAAATTGACTCAAGGAGATTCGGTTGTCGCTGCTGCGAAATTTGTAAGCGAAGAATTCGAAAATAATAATGGAGGATAAAATGGGCATACTCAAATGGCTTAAGAGAACTCCTCAGAAAAAAAAGAGGAAAACAGATCTGATAAGAGAACTACCTAACGAAGAAATAGAAGATGATTCAGTCGATCCTTTTGAAGAAGGGATTGAGCTGGGCTACGAAAGGGATGAAAACAGGACTTTTGATGAGTCTGTTCTTGAAGGAGACACTTATGGGAGTGTAAGCGAAACAGAGATAAAGAAAGGAAAAGCCAGAAAGACAACTAGAAAGGCAAGAAAAAAGCCTGTCAAGAGAAAAACCAAAACAAAAGCTAAACCAAAGAAGGCTGCAAAAAGAAAAACTAAGAAAAAGACAGTAAGAAGAAAAAAGAGAAAAAGATAAAAACAATGTCTAAAAAGAGGTATACAAAATACATACTATTCGCAGGAATTCTTTATTTTTTAATTATAATTCTTCTTGATTTTTTATTAGGAGTCCGGGCGTATTATTATGAAAGCATTGCATTCTGCTTGTTGTTGATTGGATTATATGCATTTTATGAAAAATTAAGATTGAACACACCTTTGTTTATCCTGCTTATTTTCGCTACAGGAATCCACAGTCTTGGGGTTTTTGGCTGGTATAATGTCTCTCCTGTCGGGATTCCTTGGGACTATGTGACGCATTTTTTTCCGTTCATAATTGTGGCTGTGTTTTTCTTTCATTTCCTTAGCCAGTACATGAGCGAGAAATTCACTTTCAAAGCCCTGATCATCATTTTATTGGTGTTTTTTGCAACACTTGGAATAGGTTCTGCTGTGGAGAATGTAGAATATGTCGGCTATCTTATTTTAGGTCCTGGAGAAGGCGGATTGAAATTCGGCACAGGCGATGTTTCAAATGTGAAAGATGTAGAAAGAAGCATAGAGATAACAGTCGGTGGATGGTATAACACGATGAGAGATCTGATAAATAATCTCCTGGGTGCAGTGGTGGGAACAGTTTCTATGGCAGTTTACAAGTACTGCATCCCAAAGAAAAAGAAACCAGAGCGCATCATAAAACGCAAGGCAAGAAAACTAAGATAGTCATTCATATTTTCCGCACTTGCTTCCCAAGTGGGCAACGTGCTTGTCTTCTTCTGATAATTTAACTATCTCGCATTTATTCGGGCAGTCGCTGCATTCAAAAGAATCTACAGTAAGATTTTTGTCAGCAATATTGAAACCTTTGAATCTTGTTTCTTCTATTCCGCTGTTTTTTGCGATCAACGCAGAACCGATTGCTCCCATCACGTCGTGATATTTTGGAACAATTACATTGACGCCGAGAAAATCTTCAAATGATTTTTTAATGCCCTTGTTTGCAGCGACTCCTCCTTGCAAGACAACAGGCTCGATAATATCTTTTCCTTTCGCGACATTGTTCATGTAATTTCTCACTAGGGCCCTGCACAAGCCGTTGATGATGTCTTCTCTTTTGTGCCCCATTATCTGCTTGTTGATGACATCGCTCTCTGCAAATATGCCGCATCGTCCTCTTATAGTCAATTCTTTCTTGCTCTTCAGTGCTTCGTCACCGAACTTTTCAATCTCTAGTCCGAGACGCGCTGCTTGCTGGTCCAGAAAACTTCCTGTTCCTGCTGCGCAGACAGTATTCATTGCGAAATCAACAACAGAACCGTCCTTCACCAGGATGATCTTGCTGTCCTGGCCTCCTATCTCTAAAATTGTCCTGACATCAGGAACAAAATGTACAGTGCCCGTAGCATGGCTCGTAATCTCGTTCTTCACAACATCTGCGCCTATGATGTTTGCGACCAAGAATCTCGCACTGCCAGTACAGCAGACTCCGCTGATCACAAGATTAGGAAGCAGTTTTTTAAGTTTCTTGAACTCACTCTGCAGTGTTTCTATAGGCCTTCCTTGTACTCTTGCGTATGAAGTATAGACTACTCCTTTGTCGTCTACAACAGCGATATTGCAGCTTACACTTCCCACGTCCACTCCAAGATGTGCCTTGTTCATTTTTTCAATAAATCAACGAATGCCTCTATCCTTGTATCCTGATGAGCAACTGTCTCGTGCTCGCCTGACGCCAGGCTCAATAAAGGAACATTGAAATCTTTTGCGATCTTTTTGAATATGACTGAATTAACTATCTCCGGCATGCACGTGAAATTGTACATGTGGATTATGCCTTTTACTTTTTTCTGCTTTAACATCCTGACTGTATCTCCGACAGCTTCGATTGTCCCGAAAGCCATCGGCTTGTCTATGTATCCTTTGGCAAATTTCCGTCTGTATTTAAAGCTTTTTTTGCCCCACGGACCTATACTGCCTCCTTTCCTATAATAGTGGCTCAAGTAGAAGCTTTTGTAAGGCAGTATGTCTGCATTTCCTAATTTCTCAAAAATGTGCTGGTTCGCTTCATGTTCCAGGATCCTGAACAGGTCTCCAACGACCATGACAGGGATTACTTTTTTGCTCCTGTCTGTTTTGATTTTTTTACCAATCTTCTTAATCTTTCTTTTTGCCTTGATCATGCTCGGAATGCTGTTGGCTTTGTCGATGAGATCCAAGCCTCTTTCCAGTAATTCATTGCATTCTTCCTTGTTTATTGCATACGGGCGCAATTGATTCGCATAATCCTCGAGCCATTCTATGTAATGTAGTTTTAATACGCCTAATAATTGCACTAGCTTGAACCTGAACATTGTTAAATCAGGAGAAAACTTATTGTAGTCTTTCAGCAATTCTTTCTGTCCTTTTCCTCCCCAGGCAAGCGTATCAAATTTATAGCCTAATTTTCCAAGTATAGTCTTTGGTCCTGTCATGTACTGCGGAATCCTGCATGCCTCTTCTGCATTGCTGTCCATGTGGAATATGATGTCAGCCCCTGCCTCAAGGGCATCATGGTATTCTCCTAGAATGTATTTGAAAGGTTCGCACGCGCTTTCAGGGCTGTGCTTCACTCCGAACTCTAGTGTTTTTTTCGTGATCTTTGGGGGCACAACCACTTCTAATCCCAATTTCTGCATCATTCCTTTGAATGCAATCCAGCTGTTTCCCAGATGGTAAAAAGATACTTTCATTTTTTCCTTCCTTTTACAACGTCCACAAACGCTTCTATCCTAGTTTTAATCCTTGTCTCGTTCTGCGACTCGTCAACATTCAACACAAGAACAGGCTTCTCGCTGTTTTCATTGATGACCTGCTCCTGGAATAAGAAACAAGGCCCGCAGCTGAAAGGCATTATGTAGATTATTCCGTCTATGTCCTTCCAGTCAACTGCATCAATAAATCTGTCTACCAGATCCTGTTCGACTTCCCATCTTATTTCAAAACCCGCAGTTTTCCTGTCTATCGGAGATCTTCTCCTTGGATAATTCATATCGACTAATAGTGCGTTTTCTTTTTCTAAATATTCAGGAATGTTCATCAGACAGAATTTGTCATTTGTTACATAATCTGCACCGACAAGAGCGATTCTGTATTTTGCTTTTTTCCATTTTTCACCATGCCTGAATCCTTTCTTGCTTTCATTTTTTGAATCCTCATTCCAGGCAGCCTGGATTGCGGCCTGCATCTTTTTTTCGCTTGTTTTGAATTTCTTTTTCATCATCTCGAACAAGCCGGCGCGCATCTGAGGATTGTCAGTGCCAATCTTTGCTGCCAAAATTTTTAAACCTGGAAACATGTTCTTGATTAGATAAGGAAGTGCCATGTGGTAAGAACATTGGAACTGTCTTCCTCCGCTCATGCTTGGAATAAAAATATAGTCAACCTTGTCTTTTAGTTCTAGAACATGCCCGACATAGATCTTTATTGCGAAACACAGATCAGTGTCGCTGTTCTTCACGCCGTTGTCAACTATCTGTTTTGTTGTTTCAGGCGAAAATACAACATCAAAACCAAGTTCTTCAAAGAATGTCTTCCATAATAGGCCGTAGGATTGACCATAACCTGCACTTGGAATGCCTATCGTAACCATATGTGCTTCACGATTATACTGCCTTTATAAAACTTGCCATTAACCATTATTGAAAAGTAACAAAACTTAATAAACTTCAGGGCAAACTGCTAACTGCATGAAATTCAAAGAAAAAGAGGTTCCTAGTCCTACTAAACACGCTTATCATGAACAGGACATAAGGATAGCGCTGGAATTCGCAAAAAAAGTCTACACAGAACTGCCTGAACTTGTCAAGGTCATTGCGATATTTGGGAGCACTGCCCGGGCAAAGGACACAAAAGGCAGCGATGTTGATATTCTTATAGTGATCGATGATGTCCATCTGCAATTGACACCAGAACTGATGGAGACATACAAGATCATAGTTGACAACAAGATTGCAGACACCAGCAACCGTCTTCATGTCATATCATTGAAATTAACAACATTCTGGGAATATGTCAGATCAGGGGATCCAGTTGCAATAAATATCTTGCGCGATGGATACGCACTGATTGACAGCGGCTTCTTCGACCCTCTGCAGGCACTATTGTTCAGGGGGAGGATAAGGCCGACACAGGAAGCAATAAACAATTACTATGGAAAAGCGCCTGTCACATTGAACAATGCGAACTGGCACGTCCTGCAGGGAACTTTAGACTTGTATTGGGCCGTTATCGATGCTGCGCACGCAGCCCTGATGTCGCAAGGCTTCATTCCGCCGTCACCTGCGCACGTCCCAGACCTTCTTGAAAAAGAATTGGTGAAAGAAGGAAAACTGGAACAGGAATACATACGAATACTGCGGATGTTCTATGATCTGATGAAAAAGATAGTTCACAGGGAAATACATTCAATCACAGGACGAGACTATGACAAGTACAGGAAAGACGCTGTCGATTTTGTAGGACGAATGAAAGACTTCGTGCGAGAGAAAGCGTAAACTTCAATCTATCAGATGTTCTTCTTTTACCCTTGACACTAGTGCGAATACGATTATTGCAATGCCGACAATCCAAAAAGTATAGTC
>JAHWHE010000008.1 GCA_019323495.1 Candidatus Woesearchaeota archaeon
CCATTGAATTCATCTTCCATCTTTGTCAGGATCTGCATGCATATCTTGTTTCTTTTGTCAAACATTGTAGGAAGAATTCCGCTTACCATCAGATCATGGTCAAAAGTGTTGTTGCTTTCATCAATAAGATCAATCATTTTCTGCAAACCTACGAATGAAAGGCTTTCTGTGCTGCTCGGAATGATTGCTTCGTCCGCGAACAAAAGCGCGTTCTGGTTAAGCAGGCTTAATGATGGCGGACAGTCCATTATGATGAAATCGAACTCATCTTCGCCAATGTCTTCCATCGCTCTTGTCAAGAGCCTTTCCCTGTTAGGCTTTCCCATCATGATGCCTTCTGCTTCTGCCAATTTATTGTTTGCAGAAACAAGATGTAGATTCTTTTCAACTTCTATTGCGCAATTTTTGGCAGAAATCTTGTTAATCAAAAGATCATACATTGTTTTTTCACTCTTTTTTCCTAAACAAGTACTTAAATTCCCTTGAGAATCCAAATCAAGAAGTAAAACTCTTTTTCTTTTCCTTGCGAGGCCTGTTGCAAGGCTAACGGCTGTTGTAGTCTTTGCTACGCCTCCTTTTTGATTAATAATACAGATTTTCCTCATTACTATCACCTCACCAGTATAAGCGAGGGAATAGTATTGAACATAAAAATGTATCGAAAACAGGCTTAGGTGCCTGATTTCACAAGTTTGAATGCGTTTTTATGAATTCGCGCAGTTGGCCTTCCATTATCAACCTTTTTGCCCAAATCTCTTGCAGCATCTCTTCTTTCAGGTCCAATCATAACGCTGTCAAGCGAAGTCTTTGGAATGTGAATGCTCGTATCTGAGGCATCCCAGTAGCCAGGAGTCTCGTGCAAAGGAATCTCATTGGTAAAATGAACACCATATTTCTTTCCAGTAATCCCTTTTTGTTCAAACTCCCTTAATTCTCCGACAGTCAGAAGATAAGGGACAGCGCATCTCAGTGTTTCTAATCTTTCCCTTGGAGAGCTGCATCCGTTCATGCGCTCTCTAACCTCGTCGAAAACACCATATAGTTTAAGCTTCTTGATCCTTTGATAAACTTTAGATCTTGCCTGTGGATGCCTGTCAGCTCCAATCTTTCTTTTTTCAAGATATCTTGGAAATAATGGATTATATTCTTCTAATTTACAACGTACAAGAAAATCATTATGCCCTTGAGTCTCTTCATAAATATAGTTGTAGGCTAGTTATCCTCACCTCAACTGTTTGTTCAAGTATTTAAATTATTTAAATATTATGTACGAAAACATTTAAATAGGACATTGATTATCAGAATTGACAGAATGACGCATCTATGGCACGACATAAAAGCAGGTGACAAAGTACCTTCTAAGATCAATATAGTCATCGAGATTCCAATGGGCAGCAAATGCAAGTACGAACTCTCAAGAACAACAGGCAGCATAAGGGTTGACAGGATACTTGCAACTGCTATGACCTATCCGCAGAACTATGGCTTTGTTCCGCAGACATTATGTGAGGATGGAGATCCTTTGGATGCATTGCTTCTGTCGCAAGTGCCGATCTTTCCTGGAACTTTTATCAAGGCAAGACCTATCGGGATTGTCCACATGATAGACCAGAAGCAGAAAGATGACAAATTGATTTGTGTTGCAACAGAAGACCCAAAGTTCGCAGATTATAATGACATCAAGGACCTTCCAAAGCAAACACTAAAAGAGATAGAAGAATTCTTCAGATTCTACAAAAGATTGGAAGGAAAAAAGACAAAAGTCAAGGGCCATAGCGGAAAAATAAAGGCGTTTTCTTTGATCAAGAAATATGTTGCAGCCTACAACAAAAAGTTCAAGAAAAAATAATCAGAATTCTATAATTTGCCCAGGCTTCCTAACTGAGATAGATCATCAGGCAGTTTTCCGCCAAATTGCTTTAGGGCCTGCTTCATCTTTCTGTTTCCGCCGCCTTTGAACATCTTCATCATCTTCTTTGCTTGCCTGTACTGCTTTAGCATGCCTCTTACTTCTGAAACTTCTGTGCCGCTTCCTTTTGCGATTCTATCAACTCGTTCTGCAGAAATAATGTCAGGATCTTCTAATTCTTCTTTTGTGCAGCTGTCCATTATGAACTTCCATTTCTTGATGTTCGCTTCCTGCGTGTCGATCAATTCTTTAGGGATCTTCATCTTTCCCATTCCGGGGATCAGATCCATGACTTTTCCCAGTGGACCCATCTTCTTCATTGCCTGCATCTGTTCGTATAAATCAATCAGGTTAAATTCGCCTTTCAAGAATCTCTTTCCAAGGTCCTCTGCCTGGTCGACATCCATTGCTTCACGCGCCTTTTCAAGCAACCCTTCTATGTCTCCCATTCCAAGCATTCGCGAAACAAATCTTTCAGGCACAAAATGCTCTAGATCATCTATCTTCTCGCCGACTCCTATGAACTTGACAGGGGCATTTGTGATTGAGCACGCGCTTAATGCGCCCCCTCCTTTAGCAGTGCCGTCGAGCTTGGTGATGATTACGCCTGTGACATTGCAAGTGTCATGGAATGTCTGCGCCTGTTCCTGCGCACCCTGCCCGACATCTGCGCCGATGACCAACAGTTTTTCATCTGCCTGTATGAGCTTGTGGATGTCATTCAATTCCTTGATCAGCTCGTCTGATAACTTATCTCTTCCTGCAGTGTCGAATATCACAATATCATATTTTGCTAATTGCGGTTCAAACTTCTTGTATATCTTTACAGGATCCTTCTCGCCCTTGACACCAAGAAAATCAGCATTGATCTGCTTTGCCAGTTGCTGCAATTGCTCGTATGCAGCAGGCCTCCATGTATCTGTCTGCATCACTGCAACCTTTTTCCCTCTTTTCTGGAAATATTTTGCCAGTTTTCCGGCAGTTGTTGTTTTTCCATTTCCGAACAAACCTACGAGCATGATCTTTGTTGGCTTTTTTGAAGTGTCTATTGCAGCCTCTTCCTCTCCAAGAAATTTAACCAATTCCTCGTAAACAATGTTCACAAGATGCTCTTTCTTTGTCAGGCCCACAGGAATTTCTTCATCCAGCGCCCTTTTCTTTATATCAGAAGTAAGTTTGAAAACTAGCTCGACATTGACGTCTGCCTGCAATAGCGCTCTCTGGATCTCCTTGACAAGCTCTTCAACAAGCTTCTTGTCAACGATCACAGCCTTTGTGATCTTTGCAAGCGTATTCTTCAATGAACTCCCCAGTTTTTCCAATACCATATTATATCTTCAGAAGCCATTTGCCTTTATAAAGGTTATTATGTAGAAGTAAAGTCTGATACTGGTTTAAGATATCTTGGTTCTGATTCAAGAATTTCCTTCAATCTTCTCTGCGAAATATGAGACGGAATGATTCTTGGTTTGAATGGAAAATCTTCATACCATTGGCCCTGTTTTTGATCGTAGCTTGGAACAGGGAGCCCTCCAGAGCCGAACAAGACGCTGAAATCA
Organism: Candidatus Woesearchaeota archaeon; assembly: GCA_019323495.1. Classification (GTDB taxonomy): domain Archaea; phylum Nanobdellota; class Nanobdellia; order Woesearchaeales; family WJKV01; genus WJKV01. The sequence continues at coordinate 3,469 of JAHWHE010000008.1, forward strand.
GGCTTTTGGTCAACATGGAAATCAAAAGACTTTCCGTAATCCGCACCTATAACTCTTTGGCAGTATGGTTCAACAGGGCAGTCTGTCAGGCATCGCGCCCATTTTGGATTTTTTCTTTTCGCTTTCAAATCCTTGACGCACAGTTTTGCACCTACAACCCACAGCAAATCATCGATCTTGCTCGCATTCAGATCAGGGAAAGTTTCAAGCAAAACTTTGAAAGCATTATTCGCAAAATCAATTCCTATTTTGTCAGGGATGGATGTTCTGGGCTCTACATCCAAGATCATCAGGTTTGCAGGAACCCTTACTTTGTGAATATCAACTGCAACACAGTGCTCTTGCAGATTATTGAAAGTTGTCAATCCATATTTTACATAATATAATAGGAGTAGGTTGGCTTTTTTCTCTCTGAAATTCTTTATCTCCACAATCCTTTGTCTGGCTTCATTGATGTCAACTACATCATTAACAATGTTCAATGGATTTCCATCATATTTCTCTATTAATGTTTCCAAAGCTCCGTCTAAATATACCGAGCCCGGTTTAGCATTGGGATGGCTTAGAAATTTCTTGAAAAGATCCCGGTTCCTTCTTGGCCCTCTTCCTTTCAAGCTTCTAGCATCGAGGATCTCAGGATGGAATGAAACAAGAAAATAAAAATCCCTATACATCCTTGCGCTGTTAGTATTATAGTCCCAGAAAACGCTCAAGAACCAGTACATTGCATTGTCTTGGCTTTCTGGCGGGATAAATGACGGAAGCAAAGCTTCTGGATAAAGAAAATCATAAGCAAAGATGCCTGTTCGTTCATCTCTTGCTTTAATACCGACAGTGAAAATCTCGTGCGCCCTATCTAAATCAAACATAAGCTTGTGTCCGTTGCGTTGCTCGACATAGACCTTACTTGTTCCACTTCTTTTTCCATTCTGATTTCTTTCCTTTGCCATTTTTAGCTTTAGCTTTTTCTTTGCTCAACTTCTCCATTGCAGATTTCTCAGAGAAAGCCTTATCATAGATCGCTCCTTTTATTCCTGTAAAACATTTCCCGCACCAATACAAGTATTGATCCCTTGTTCCTGCAAGATTCGCAAGTTTTTGATCAGACTCGACCACGCTGTCCCTTGTTTTTGCACACATCCTATGCAGTTTTCCTGCGTTATCCCCTAATTGCGCTCTTAACTCCGGGTTGATCGCGCTTGTTCTAGGAGTTAGATCGCCGGGAGTTCCGTTTGAATTTAATGTGTGTATGTATCTTCTTTCATCTAACAATTGATCCCAAGTCTTCCCGATTGTGATTTCTGACAGCCAGCTCGAGCCGAATCTCGGCGGAGTATGCAGGACAGGTATACCAAATTCTTCTGAGACGCTGTCAACATGCCTGACAAAGTCACTTTTTTCTCCGGTTATATCCCACACCAGCCTGAAAACAATGTTCTTTCCTTGCTCCTTGTACCATCTTGCGGCCTTGATCCTTTCCTCGTTGCCGCAGCACCAGTAATTCGCGCCTCTTTCTATTCTTGCAAACGGTGTATCGCTCAGTGAAAACTGCACAACACTGTTCCAAGGCTCCAGGTTTGCAGCAACAATATTATCTATGCCAAGATTCTTGGTCGTGACAATGCGGTAGATATTGACATTGCTTCCAGTCGATTCAAGCATGTGGATGAATCTTGGTCTTATGATTATGTGACTGGGCTCGCAAACTTTTCCTGTCCTTACCTCTACAAAGTGTTTTCTGTCCTTGAACATTCCTTTTCTGATCGATAGGCCTGCTGCTGCATGATCGCGCACAAAATTATACATCGCAGGTATCTTATGATTATTTCTGCTGTCATAGCAGTACATGCAGGAATTCTCTTTGCTGCAGCCCCTGTCTATTATTGTATTAAAACAGCTTCTGCTCAGGCCCATGTCATCGTTGTACAAGCACAAGCAGGTTCCTGGCGGCATGAAATCCCCTTTGCCCCGCTCTATCTTTCCTGCTTTTTCCTCGTCAAATCTTTGAACAGAAACCCTTTCTTTTTCCCATTTCTCGAAAACAGGAAGCAGGCTGCCGTTTTTTGCAGGAGGAAATTCCTGTATCGCCCTCAATAACCTGCTTATCTCGCTCCAGTGGAAGATCATCTTGCTGTTTCCGCTGACAATGTATACATTATTATCAAAATCAATCTCAACGCGCTTATTGTCGTCTACAATTCTATATACAGGCTTAAGCTCTGACCTGAAAGAAAATTCAGCAGGGAGAGTTGGATATCCTCTGTTTTTCGAGTCTGAATCGACTAAAGAACGGAAATCAACAAGATTTGGATGTAGGTACCAGGGAAAAGGTTGTCTGGGATTGAATTCCCAGGGATTGTCTGTTTCTGATTCATTCGACTCGACATCAAAGTATTTCAGAAGAATGAATGTCACTTGCTCCAAGCTGGGAAAAGAAAGATTCAAAGTGCTCTCTCTATTGGTCGCTGTGTCGAGCCTGCTTATTCTTAAGCCGCCACCTTCTATATAGAAGGAAGTGTCAAACCCGTTCGCCTCATATCTGTCAAAATAGCCATCCTTCATTTTTCTGGTAACCTTTTATTTTTAACAGCCAATGGATAATGTCGATACGCGTAGCTCTTTTCAGTTGCGTTCTTAGCAAATCATCCATTTTTGCACCTTTTTCTACGCCACCGTCTTCCTTAGTCCTCAACCATTCGAGATGCTCTCTGACAGTCGCAAAAGGATTAGGTCCTGTAAAAATGAGTTCATCCTCAAAATTGAACCTCACCAAATACTGTATATCGCTTTCAGCGATTTTTCCATTCTTGCCTTCTTTGGTTCTTTTCCCAACGACATGCTTTTCATGCGCTGTTCTTCCTGATCCAACCAATTCACCTTCTCCAATATGATAATCTATTGAAAGTATTCTTGTTGCATCTGATTTTTGTATAGGAACAACGCGGGATAATGAATTTACCAACGGCGTGTTGCCTAGCGCTATTTTGTACGGTTCTTCGAGCATAAACAAGCTTATTCCTTTGCTCAATTTGTTGATGCCGTAGTCGACAAGCGCAAGCCTCGCACATTTTCCTACCAATTCGTGCGGAGGTGTATGATGAACTCCTCTGCCCGCATAAATCGCAAGCACGTCCCGTACTTTAAACTGATATTCAACTTGATATACAGAACCGCTTACTGCTCCCATTTTAAATCAATTCAATTTCTTCTTTCAAAATTATCTTTTCGCAATAATGGCACTTCAGTTTGAGAGGGTTCTTGCCAATGACATGGAATAATGTAGAAACATCTTGGTGCCTTGTAATACATCTAGGATTATTGCATTTAACAATCTTTTCCACTTTCTTTGGCAGTTGCACATTAATCTTTTCCTCTACTTTGTAGTCCTTGATAAAACTGACAGTCGCTTCTGGCGCGACAATGCTGATCTTATTAAGCTCGTCGTCAGTAAGATCCCTTCCTTCAATCTTCAGCACGTCCTTGCTCTTCATCTTGCTACTCATCAGGTTCATTCCTAATGTGACCATGCCTTCTTCATTGCCAAGATTAAGAATCTGCGCTACTTTTAATGCCTGGTTCTTTGGAATGTGGTCTATTGCAATGCCTTCTTTGATGGGCGGTATCTTTATTTCTTTCTTCTCCAGGCTCATTTTATCAACCCCAATACTAATGCCATTACAGCTTGTCTAACAGGAACGCCGTTTGCCGCTTGTTGGAAATAAATGGCGTGCTTTGTATTGTCAACATCAGTGCTTATCTCGTTCACTCGAGGTAACGGATGCATAACCGCGAGATTAGGCTTGGCATGCTTCAGCATGTCTTTCTTGATAACATAAACTCCTTTCACTCTTTCGTATTCTATTGGATCTGCAAATCTTTCCTGCTGGATCCTTGTCATATATAGAACATCTACAACTTCGATGACTTCTTCAACCTTCTCATGCTCGCTGTAGTCAACACCTCTTTCTTCAAGAAGTTTCAAATACTCGTTCGGCATCTTTAACTGGGGCGGAGATACGAGATACAATCTGCATTTGAACAATGACAATGCAGTTGCGAGGCTGTGCACTGTCCGTCCGTATTTCAGGTCACCGACCAATGCGATCTTCAAGTCTGTTATGTGATCCTGTGATTTCTTTATTGTATAAAGATCAAGCAATGTCTGCGTAGGATGCTGGTTTGCGCCGTCTCCGCCGTTGATGACAGGAATCTTTACACTGTCTGCTGCCAGTCTTGCGCTTCCATCGAGCGGATGCCTCATCGCGATGATGTCTGCGTATTGCTCGACAGTGTTCACAGTGTCTTTCAGGCTTTCACCTTTCTTTGTACTGCTCACGCCTGCGTCTGCAAAGCCGATTATCTTTCCACCCATCTTTTCAAACGCGCTCTCGAAACTTAATCTTGTCCTTGTGCTGACTTCAAAAAACAATGTCGCAAGGACCTTTCCTTTGAACAATGTCCTGTTGATGCCTAATCTGTTCTGCTTTTCTAATTTCGCAGCTGTTTCTATGATGTGAATGATCTCTTCGCGCGATAAATCTTCGATAGAAACAATGCTTCTGTTCTTGAATTTGAATTTAGTATCCTCTTCCTTTTTCTTCTTAAGTCTAAGCATCCTTTACCCCCAACTATGTGACAAAATTCAAGTCAATTTATAAATATTATTATTTCGAGCAGGTGGTGAAATCCATTATATTTATATACTAATTACCTAAATAAAAGCAGGATGAAATTCAAGAAATACAGCTGGCTTATTTCTCTTGCAGTAATTATTGCAATAGTTGTTGTAATTGTGAACATAGACAACATTCTGAACATAGACCTTGAATCGCAGTCAGAATACATGTCAGAAGAGGAATTCGTGCAGTTCGAAAGCGAGCAGATCCAGTTTGTGAATAATCCAGACGGAATCCTGATCGAGGTGTTCAGCGATTTTGAATGCCCTATGTGCATAAAATCCTTTCCTATCTTGCACAGCCTTATTGCAAAATACAATGGCCAGATTAATTTCCAGTACAAGCACCTGCCATTGGATTATCACAAGCACGCTTTCAAAG
>JAHWHE010000062.1 GCA_019323495.1 Candidatus Woesearchaeota archaeon
CCAATATAATGATCAACAGGAGAGGATACGCAGTTTTGACAGACCTCGGAATTTTGAGCTTGTCCAGCGACGAAGAAAATGGATACATGAATAGTGCTAAGATATTGACTCAATTCACAAAACTAACTAAAAAAGGAGAAGTAATTGGTTCAATTGGATTCATGCCTCCTGAGCAAGCAACTGGCAAAGAAGTCGATGCTAGAAGCGATTTATATTCATTAGGCGCAACTCTATACAGCTTGCTTACACATAACAGATGCCATTACATGGGCGTCAGGAATGCAGAAAGCATCCAGGATGCGTACTTCACTTTTTTGAGAGCTATTGGAGAGCTTCCTGATAAAGACGGGAAGAAAAGAGTTTTAGATATAACTAAGCCAAGAGAATACAATCCAAGCATTCCAGAAGAATTAGAAAAGGTTTTAATAAAGGCACTTCAGGTTGATAAAAATAAGAGGTTCCAGAACGCAGAAGAATTCCTTTCTGCTTTGGAGAATTTCAGATAAAATGGCCAACGGTAATGGAAACGGAAAATCAAAAAGACTGCCTAAAAACATAGAAGAAATTATCGACAGATATAGCGACGAGCCTTGGTTTGAATCTTTCTGTGAAACAGTAGATAGGGTAGCAGAATCAGCAGTCCAGAAACACAGCCTTGTTGAGCTGACGCAAGGCGAATTTACAGACGTCATGGGAAAGATACAAAAACAGTACCAGTTCTTAGGGGATGCTGTTGGTCAGTTTAGATTAGTAGCTGCTTTAGGAAAAGGCGGTTTTGGTGAAGTTTATGTTGGTATGAGAGATTTCTCTGTAATGACTGAAAAAGAACTTTTGGATTTCGTTACAGAACTAAGACAGAGAGATCCTGCTTTCGCAAAGAAAACGGCTAAATTTTCTGACAAGCAATTAAGAGCGCAGTATAGTAAATTGTATCAAACTAAAAGAGACGCTGTTGTTAATAGTTTCCAGAACACACCATATGCAAGAGCAAAATTCGCAATCAAGATTTTGCCTCCTGAACTATACGAAGGCCAGCCTATTATTGACGAAAAAACAAGAGAGACAGAGGACATGAGACGTTTCAGGAGAGAAGCGCAGACATTGCAGGAATTGCAGAAGATAGATCCTGAAAGAGCAAGACACATTGTCAAGGTTAGTGATTTCGGCGTTTTCTGGCCTAGTGAAGAGAGCAAGAGAGAGAACAAGCCAGTATATTTCTACGCAATGGAAATACTTCCAGGCGAGATGGAATACAATAAAGAATTAGACCAGAAGCAGGTTATAGAATGGATTGCTCAGGCTGCTACAGGTCTTTCGTTGGCGCACGATGAAGGAATTCTGCACAGGGATCTGAAAGAAGAAAACATCAGGCTAGCTGAAGAAAGCGGCAAATTAACAGCAAAAGTGACTGACTTTGGTTTATTGAAACAGATGAATCCTAGCCAGGAAAGCTTGAAATTGACTGCAAAAGACACTGTCATGGGAACACTATGGTACATGTCTCCTGAACAAGCAAGAGGAGAGAAACTAGACGAAAGAGCGGATGTTTATTCATTAGGTGTAGTTTTATATCACATGCTGACTGATAAATATCAATGCAACCAGGACAAGATCCAGCAGCAGAACGCATTGTTGGCAATGCTTGCAAGCGATCCGGATATAATCGACCCTAGAAAATATAATAAGAAGATACCTCAAGCATTGGTAGATATCCTTACTAAAGCTACTGCTCCTCATAAAGAAGAAAGATATCTAAGCATGAGGGCATTTGAGAATGATTTAAGAAAATTCCTTGCAAGAGAGAAAATAGATGTTGATTTATCTCAGTTGAAAAGAAGGCAATGGGATGAAAAACATCCTGTATTGGCTTGGATTAGAAAGCACAAATGGGTGAGCGGCGCAGCTGCTGCAGGTTTGGCTGCGCTTCTTTCAGCAACTGCATATTTTGCTGTTCGAGGCCCTGAAAAAACAGCAGAACAGGTAAGAGCAGAGCAGTTAGAGAAAACTCTTCAAGGCCACGAGAAAACATACAGTGAGATAAGAAGTTTATACTCACAAGGAAATTTCGCAGATGCTTACAGAAAGATATTAGAGCTTGAAAAGGTTCTAGGGAACGAAAAAGCATTCCAGAAACTGGCTGCTAAAGTCAAAGGCGACGTTCCTATCTTCCACGAAGACAGTGTTGTTGCACGATACGAGACAAGCTTCAGGAACGCAGAAGCTCTTTCAGATCCAGAGCAGAGAGAAAGACAGATAGAAGCGGTTTTTGCTGAAATTGATAAAGATTTACAGAAGAACAAAGGCTTCGGTAAATTAAAATCATTGAGGGAAAGAAAAGAAAAAGCATTGTTAACTGCGCGAGAAGACAGGTTTGCTGGAGAAGCTAATGCTGATTACGAACAAGCATCACAGCTTGAAAGACAAGGTTTATTGGTAGAAGCTCTTGGCGGTTATGTAGCTGTTGGCAAGAAATGGCAAGCACAAGCTAACTTAGAAAAAGTTGCAGCTGTAATCGCAAGATTCAGCGGAAAAGAACAGGAATTAGTAAGAAGATTGCTTCAAGGAGAAGGTCAGAACCCCGTTCATAAGAAATTAGAATTCATTTTAACAAATATCAAGGCTAGAGGAGATTATAGGCAAGTTGATAATGCAATCTATAGAACGCTTGCTTTACTTTATGCAGAAAAAATTGTCGAGCCTCTTGCGCAAGGTTCTGTTGAAGAGATTCCGGTAGCAGTCAAGACAGACGGAACATGGTTAAGGCAGAGAATGTCTGAACTAGAATGGGAAACAAAAAGCGCACCTGCAGAATTCGTCGGTTCTTTATGGCAATTGTATAGAATAACAAGAAACGAAGAACAAGGAAAGAAATGGCTGCAGTACGCAAGAAGATGGATGTCTTTCTTCGACCAGGTAAACGAAGATACTATTGATGCATACATAGGAAGAGCATTATTAAACTGCCATTTCACAGCACTAGAACTAGATCCGCAAAACGCAGACCAATACAAAAAAGAAATACAAAGATTAGCAGATCTTATAGTGAAAAAGAAATGGAACGAAGAACTAGGATTTTTGATGCATTTTACGAAAGAAAGTGAAAGAAATTTAATTGATGCAGAAATATTAGAAGACGTAGTTGCATTATACAAAACACACAGATTGCTCGGCAATCAAGAATACAAGGAAAAAGCAGATAGAACCCTTGAAGCCGTATTCAAATATAATTCTCAAGCAAATGAAATGCAATTTTGGCAAAGGGTATGGATTAAAGAACAAGGCGAAAATACACATAATTTTAGATTAGGCTGCATAGAAGGTTATGTTAATTACTGTAATGCTTTAATGGACATATCTGAATTAACGGGAAATCAGAAATGCTCAGACGTGGCACAAGCAGTAATTAAGAAATTATTCAACTTGATTAATTTATCGGAGATTCCTAGTTACGGAGTCTATAGGTATACCATTAGACCTGAGCATCCTGACGAACTTGCACTTAAATATAGAAAAAACAGTGGCACTCCTATTTTAAGATTGCTATTAGATTTAGCAAATCTAGCTAAGAGAACTGGAAGAAATGATTTATACCAAAGAGCGATGTACACATATAGCATTAGTACCTCGCCTGAAGAAAACTGGAAAGGTGTTTCTAGATCTCATACAGGATTAATTGTGGACAATGGCGGGGATCCTATAAATAGGCCTGTACAAGGTATAAATCCTGCAACCACAACATATATTAGAGAAATTCATCAAATACTATTTAATCAAAATAATTAAAAGAATTATTTTCTCCTTTTTCTCATGTACATATAACCTAAAGCGCCAGCTGCTGCAGCTGCAAAGAGCCCTATTGTTGAGAATTCTGGGACTGGACCCTCACCACTAGGCGGCGTGCCGGGCACGGAATTTTCCTTTCCTGGTTGGCTAACCACTTCTCCCGCCTTAGCCTTATCTTGCGAATTTCCACCAGTTTCAACACCAATTTCTTTAGGCAATCCTTCTTCTTTACCTCCGCCCACATCGTCTGCGCCTATCTTTTTTTCTGTTCCCTCTTGTTGACCTAAACCAACATCGTCATCTCCAATCGCTCCAGGATTCTGAGTTTGCGGCGCACTCACAATACTCACAACTAACATTAGAAATATCATTGACAGTAGAATCGTGCAAAAGACTTTACTCATTCATTCACCTCTCTAGGCAGAATTGAATGGATTTTGGTATTTAAATGTTTCTGTTAAGATTCTGCTTCGGGTTTTTCTTTCCGGAACATCTGCTCTATTGAAAGCGGGTCTGAAAGGAAGCCTTCTCTTTTCATGTCTCGCACTATATAGAAAGCCTGTACGCTCATCACATTGAAGTCTTTTTGTATTTTCTCTGAGAACTCTTCTACTTCTGTCATGTTACGAAGAATGACTTCAACCATGTAATCATAACCGTGGTTTATCTTCCAAAGATTGTTCACATTGCCATGTGTTCGAAGATAACTTCCCAGTTTCTCGCTCGTGTCAGGCGCTGCACGAATAACCAGGTTGGCACGTATAGCAAAACCTATCTTCTCGAAATCCAATAATACAGTGTATTTGTCGATTATGTTGTTTTTCTTGAATGTTCCGAGTTTATCAAAAAGCGTGGAAATAGGAATTCCAGTGCTTCTGTAAAGTTCAGCAAGCTTCTGCCTTCCATCACCCCTCAAAAAGGTCAGGACCTGAAGATCAGCATCGCTTACATTATGCGCTCTTGCTTTTTTTCTTTTGGTTCTAGTACCCCCGGCCATATTAGTCTATAGTTGTGGTTCAATTTATATTTAAAAATAGAGCAAGAAGAATCTTTGCTTGGTTCAGATTGCGCTGAACCAACGGGAAAGATTTATATATTTGTTTTGTCACCAGATAGTAACGGGGGCAAAATGAGTAACCTAGACCATAATATCTTGATGCTGTTCCAGAAAGAGCCTTATACAGAATTAAGCACCACAGAGATCATCAGCATTATCCAGAAAAATCAGCACGACAAACTGCAATTAATAATTGATGACAAATATAGCAGCAATGACGCTGTAAAACAAGCCAAATTTGAGAAAAAGAAGCTCCAAAGGCAGTTGTTGTATCATTTAAACAAACTAGTGGATTCTGGATTGCTTAAGGTGAGCAAAACAAGCCCGAAAGGCCAGAAATACTTTGTTCTTGGTATAGACAGCGGAGAAAGAGTATATATTGACAAGCATAACAGGATGCATCAGCACATATCCAAGCCAAATCTGCCCCACATTCCTCTGGGAGAACATGAAAGGAGCGGAGTAGTTGCTAAATATGAAAAAGAGGATTGGCTGGGCAAGGTCAACAGCATATTTCTTGAATCAAACATGTTCACTAATCTCAGGGAGATTTCAGACATAATAGAATTGTGCTTCCAGAACATCAATGACTGCGTTTGCCTTCATAATTTTGAAACCTTAGTAGCTGAACATGACATAGAAGACGTTGTTCGTTTCCTGACTAATTTGAACACCAACTGCCAGGACTTTGACAAGGCCAGTTCCTGCAGCATCACGCTTAAGAACGTCATAAATGACGACAAGTTCATTGAGCTTCTTCAAAAACATCTTAAGATCAAGAACCCGAAAATAAACTTCATCTTCAACGTGTCAAAAGAAGACATCAATACGAAATTGTTTGAAAACATAATAGAATTACTATCAAGCAATCATCAGGACTTCTTTATCAGGAACAATGATGTTTCCAATGTCCCTTATTTCATGGGCAATGCAGGCCCATACACAATAGACCAGAAAGACTGGCAGCACTACAAGCAAGAGTTCAAGGACAAATTGTATGGTTTTGTTATTTCCCAGGCAACTCTGCTATTGGATATGAACAAATTATTTTCAAAAAGAAAAGACACAGAAAGCTTTGCAAAAATCATCAAGAAACTGATGTTTGTCTTCAATGAGAGCAATGACGCCCAGAGAATGCTGAGCAGGCAATTGTTCCCTGAATTGTTCAAGCTGGACAAGGAAAAAGGAGATTTCCTGATTTTCAGCAGGAATCTCGTAAGACTATGGAACTACGGCTGGAAGAATCCTGACTTTGACAGGGATTTCCTGATAGAATACCTTGAGATCGGCTTCAAGATGGTGAAAGAATTCAGCAAGTACCAGGAAATAGTATACAAATGCAGCGGCATGCCGACAAGGATGAGCATTGCCCTTGCTTCTGCATACAGGGACAGTGTCCAGAGCGTCTTCACCAGCCCGAATTTCTTGAAATTCAAGATAAGAAGCATCACAGACCTGCAGAAGCCAGAGAACAAGGAGACAATGGCTGTCAAGGAAAAACTATCCGACCTTCTTGACGGAGGAGACATGATGTCTTTCTACAGGTCAGGAACCTTTGACACCAAATCGTTGAAGAACGAGATACAGTACATTTTCAATCACTTCAAGCTGCCCTTTTTCAGATACAATTTTGGAGAGGTAAAAGACCAAAATATTACTTTGGAAAAATTCATGTAAAATGATCGAGACAGAAAGCACATTGGAAGCCTGGAAAAAACTGCTCAGGCATATTTACGAGAATGGAAACAACTATGTTGACGAAGACAACAGAAGGTGCAGGGAAATCCTTAATTTCGTAGTCACGATCAAGAATCCTGAAAAAGACGTCACCAAGCCAATAGACTTGTTGAACAGTTTCGAGAAATGGCGCTATCCCCCGCTGGACAAGATTGCGAACAGCATCCTGTCTCCTGACCACATAAACAGCAAATTCTCTTACAGCTACGGCCCAAGACTGTTTAATTTCAGCGGCCAGTTGAATCAACTGGATGACTTTGTGATCCCTGTCTTGCAGAAGGAATGGTGGAGCAGGAAAGCCCTTGTCAATTTTTGGGACAACATGATAGACAGCTCCATGAACAAGAAAGCAAGTCCTGGGATGACCAACATCCTGTTCAAGATAATAGACAAGAAGAAATTGAATGTCACTGCAATAATAAGAAGCAATGACATGTTCTTTGGCTGGCCTGCAAATGTCTATCATCTATATGTCATCCAGAAGTATGTCGCCAAAAAACTCGGTCTTGAGATAGGGGAAATCATCACATTCAGCTTCTCAGCCCACATCTTCGAGGACCAGTTCGAGTTCGTAGAGCAGGTCATCTAAGTCTTCATCCACTTATAGGATAAGAATTCAAACAAGATAAAGAATACTGCAAATAATATCCAGCCAAAGTTGGAATGAAAACCTCCTGCTGCAAAAGCAGGACTTATCTCGCTGCCCGCAATCATCAGCAGAGTAACTCTTAATATGTTTATCAGGAACATCGTTCCTATACCTAGAGGGTACAGGACAAATAATTTCTTTTTATTGATTGTTTTCCATTCAATAATTACAATTATGGTAAAAAACAACAGAAACAAGGACATTCCCTCTATCCCGCTACATTCCTTGAATATCGCGCCTGCAAAACGGGGCGTTCCAACAGTGGGAATCCCCTCGTACAGATAACCGAAACTAGTGCTTGCAGAAGAATATAGTGCATCGCTATAAATTAAACTCAATAAAAAATGCGAGGTTTTTCCGACGACAATAGAAAAGAACGGCCATAATCGCTGAAAATATGTATAAAAGTTCAGAAACAACCATGCAAGAACAAAGCTTATTATTATTTGAATAGAAAATCTTTTAACAAATTTGATAATGGTTTTTGGAGAAAAGAATACAAAGCCTAGGCTTATTGCCAGTGCGGCAGCGAGCAGATACCATAGAAACAACAACAGCGAATACCTTCCGCCCGTTGTCTCGATGATGTGAAAATTAAGGAACAGGAATAGAACAAAAATCACAATGTTCAGCCCGAAGAACAGAATCCCTTTTACCCAGTTCCATTGCTCTATCTTTCCCAGTTTGTTGAACTTGTGCCTGACAACAAAATAAGTTATTATTGTTCCGAAAAGCAGCAAGAGAAAAGGAACTTTGTACAAGAAGATGTGGTGTTCCTGCCACAAAGAACCGCCTATAGAAAGGCTCATGTCAGTTGTCTGGATGATTTTAGTCTTATAGATGTATTTGAAGAAGTACAGTTGAACAAACAGGATCAGGAAAAAACAGCCCAGCCTGATTGAATTAGAGAAAAGTGAATTGGTGTAAAATCTATCAAGCAGGTTTTTTCCCATTAGATAAAAAATGCCTGTCTTAGATATAAATATTGCTAAAACTATTTAAATAGCTTCAATCTCGATCAGAATATGAAATTATCAATTATCATTCCAGTGCATAACGAAGAGAAAACATTAAAGAAGACAATAGACTATCTTAATCTGAATAATATCAAAAACAAAGAATTGATTGTTGTTTGCAACGGCTGCACAGACGGTAGTGAAAAGATTGCCAAGAAACTAACGCAAAAAACATATTCTACACCAATCGCAAGCGTCTCAAGAGCAAGGAATTATGGTGCGAAAAAAGCAACAGGCGACATCCTTGTATTCCATGATGCAGACACTGCCTGCTCGAAAAACTATCTAAAAGCAATAAGAAAAGCAGTGCAGAAAGGCTATGACTTCGGCTGCGCAAGGCAGATTCCAGAAACAAACAACATCTGGTACAAAATATTGCTGAAAGTGGCAAACTATAACAGCGAGAAAAAGAAGATCTTTCATGGCAATTGTTTCATGACAAAGAAAATTTTCGAACCCTACAACTCTAATTTAACTAGTTTCGAGGATACAGAACTGGCATTAAGATTAAAGAATAAAGGAAACTACATTTATCTTAAGAACTGCTGGATACGGCCTTCTGAAAGAAGTTTCAGGAAAAACGGCTATTTCTTAGGAATAATGAAAATCATTATAAAAGGAGCGTTAATATTGATGAGAAAATGAAAGGCTTATTATTGATTTCAAGCGGATTTGACAGCGCAGTCGCAGGCTATATTATGAAACAGCAGAAAATAGACGTGATCGCTGTTCATTTTGGAAAAGAAAATAGTTCCCAGGAAAAATGGACAGAGCAGATCCTGAAAAAAATAGATATTAAAAAACTCTACATAGTAGAATTGGCCCCCACATTGAAAGAATTCCTGGAAAAAGCGCAGGAAAGATTTGCATGCGTTTTCTGCAAGAGGATGATGCTCAGGATAGCTGAAAAGATTGCAGAAAAAGAGAATTGCGATTTTCTGATCACAGGAGACAGTCTTGGGCAAGTTGCATCCCAGACATTACACAACATGACAGTTATAGACAGCGCTGTAAAGATAAAAGTAATGCGGCCGTTGTTAGGGAAAGACAAGAAAGACATCATGGACATTGCAAGAAAGATAGGGACTTATGATATCAGCAAACTTTCCACTATCTGCTGTGCATTTGCCCCAAAAAGCCCCGCCACAAAAAGCACCCTAAAACAATTAGAAGCAGAAGAAGCGAGCATAGATATTGAAAAAATCATCAAAGAACGACTGAAAACTATGAAAATCAAGAATCTGTGAATGTTTTCTTCCACAACTCTTTCACGCTATGGTCTGCAATCTGTTTAAGATTAATCACATCTTCCTGATTATATTTCAATAAAAGATCAAGAAAATGCTTGTTTGCTGTGGCTCTCCACATCTTCCATAGTTCGACCGCATTATGCCCCCTCAATAATTCAAGCTCATCCGGCCTTTTGATGTTCAGCTGCAGTTCTATCTCTTTCAATCCGCCTGTCAAATCTATCTTTGAGCAGACATGCCGCAGATCAACATGAGGGACTTCTACCTTGAAATCAAAATAACGCTGCAATAATGGGATGTCAAAAGAACTGCCGTTGAATGTGACAATCAATTTGTGCTTTTGTATTTCCTCAAGAAACAGTTCCCTATACAAATTGTTTCCTTTAAGCATGACTTTTGTACTGAAGCCGTCAAACATCCCTATCACAGTAATGTCCATATTGCTCTGGCAGGTCTCTATGTCCAGAAAGACTGCGTCGTCCTTGAAATGCTCGTACAACCTCCATTGTTCTGTCGAAGGAAACTGTGTCTGGAAATAGAGCATGTTCTCCACATCCAGATTCTTGTAGGCTTTCTGTAATTCCTTGTCATAGTGCTCTTTTCTGTGGCTGCTGATTCCTTTTATCTTGTCGCGATTAAGGAAATCATTCCAGGATTTCACTCCTTGCTGCCAGATAGCCTTTTCTTTATTGACGCTGATGTTGGGAAGAAAAATAAAACTATTCTTTATCATGTTAGATTGACAATAATAATTGCTTTTAAACATTGTGCATAACTGTCCAGTGACCAGTGAAAACCTTTTTATAGTGCTCCCCATCTTAACAGTTAAAATGAAATGCGACATTTGCAAGAAAAACATCCAGACAACGTTCCTGAATAAACTGTTAGGCACAGTGATAAAAGACAGAAAAGGAAAAAAACACAGTGTCTGCAAAGAATGCCAGAAGCAGTTAAAGACAAAGGACGAATTGTTGTCAAAATTGTAAGTCTGCCTCCGTAGCTCAGCCGGTAGAGCAGCGCTCTCGTAAAGCGCAGGTCGAGGGTTCGAATCCCTTCGGAGGCTTTAGAAAGGCAGTCCGTCACTAAAACACTCAACTACTGGTCTGAAATCTTCTTCTCCCTTTTTCTGGTTTA
>JAHWHE010000063.1 GCA_019323495.1 Candidatus Woesearchaeota archaeon
AACTCGCTAAAATACCGCCAAAGGTAATCATTGCCTTGTAAATTTCCACTTTATCCTTTAATGATAAAAAACCTATAAAAGCTATTACCAAACTTGCGATAAATAATTCTATCCATAATAATAGTTGATCTTCCATGAATAATTTGTAAGAAAAATGAATATTTAAATTTATCTGCGTCTTCGTCTTTTATGAGATCTTCGTCCTCTCGGTCTTTTTTTATGATGTCTTCGATGACCTCTTCTTTTGGACGGCCGTCTCCTCGCACGTTTTTCTCTGTATTTTTTCTTTTTACTTTTTTTAATACATGCGAAAATTATTGTAAAAATAATAACAAGACCAAGATAAATAGAACCTATAAAAAATATGAAGAAAAACATACCCGCTACAAGCGCAGTTACTGGAGACCTCGCAAGTATCATAAACAAAAGAAATCCAACTACTACCATTGAAATAGGAAGGATCCATTTAAAGAACAAACGAAATTTTCGTCTTTCTGCTTCTTTTTGCCTATACGCTTCTATTGTTTTTCTTTTTTCGTATTCGCCATATGATTCTGTGATAATGTGTTGGGGTTGATCATTCATGATTGATATATAGTAATTATAGTTTATAAATCTTCCCCTCACCTAAACATTTAAATATCCTATCTCCTTTTTGTTTTTTGAAAAGGGGTGAAGATGGCATACGAGATTGTTATTGGCAGGAAAGAGAAAGACAAAGAAAAATGGGGCCTGAAAGGCACTGTCTTTATTGGCAAGCAGTATGTCACAATGGGCCAGACAACGTCTCTGGCAAACGAGATCTTTCTTGATGTTTCTAAAGCGCACGTCATATTCATTGTAGGAAAAAGGGGCAGCGGAAAATCCTATACAATGGGCGCGATCGCAGAAGGCATAATGAGCATGTCCCCTGAGATAAGCCAGAACCTAAGCATGATAATGCTGGATACTATGGGAATTTATTGGACAATGAAGTATCCTAACAGAAAGGCAAAAGAGGTTGCATTATTGGAAGAATGGGGCCTAGAGCCAAAAGGCATGGATGTCCAGATATTTACGCCGATTGGAATGTTTGAACGATACAGGGAAGAAGGCGTTCCTACTGATTTTGCATTCAGCATAAAGCCTAATGAATTGGACAGCGATGACTGGTGCTTGACTTTTGATATTGACAGGAACAGTGATATCGGTGTGTTTATCGCAAAAACAATCAATTTCTTGAAAGAAAACAAGATGGATTTCTCATTAAAAGACATAATAGAAACAATGGATGAAGATGACACAGTGACCAAGACAACGAAAGAGGCTGCAAAGAACAGGTTCATGACAGCCGAGACATGGGGATTGTTTGATGTTAAAGGTACTAAACTGGTTGACCTGGTGGTTGGAGGGAAAATCAGTGTATTGGATGTAAGCGCGTATGCAACAATGCCGAATGGCTGGGCGATCAAAAGCCTGGTCATTGGGCTGATTGCAAAAAAACTGTTCATACAAAGAATGCAGGCCAGAAGAGAAGAAGAGTTCGCAGACATCGAGACAAAGATGGCCTATTTCAGGGCAGAGGAACCGCCTGAGAAAAGAAAGGAACCTTTAGTATGGATTGTTATAGATGAAGCGCACGAATTCCTGCCATTCGAAGGGAAGACTACTGCCTCAGATGCATTGATCACGATATTAAGAGAAGGAAGGCAGCCAGGAATCAGCTTGATATTGGCATCACAGCAGCCAGGAAAGATTCATACTGACGTGATGACGCAATCTGATGTATTTATTGCGCACAGGCTGACTGCGAGATTAGACATAGAAGCACTAGAGCACATTGCACAATCCTATTTGAGAGCAGGCATCGCAGAAAGCATCAACAAATTGCCAGGCAATCCTGGAGCCGCCATCCTATTGGACGATGCGAACGAAAGGATCTATCCTGCACAGATAAGGCCAAGAGCAACCTGGCACGGCGGAGAAGCGCCTATAGCAATACCTGAGAAAAAAGAAGCAACAAAATTCTAAACATTCCTCAATATGCAGTGCTGTATTGTTTCGTCTTTTACTTTTTCCAGCTTTGCGTTGAATTCTTTTAATTCTTCTTCAACATGATTGGCTAGCCTTTTCTTGCATTCGCCGCACAATACGCCGCCGCTTTTGCATTTCTGCCGCAGGTCGAGTATGCTTTCTTTGTTTAGATAAAACAATTCAAGATATTTGTACACCATGCAGATCTCATAATCAGCGCCATACTTCTGCTGTATTTCTGCAGATTCTCTTCCGCCTGTCTTTGCCTTCATTATCTTGGCGCTTGCTGTTTTAGGATCGTCCTCCAAGAATATCGCACTTCCTGGATCAGTAGTTGACATCTTTCCTCCTTTCAAGCCAGGAATAAAGAATGCGTGCAGGATTGCAGGCTTTACCAAACCAAATTTAGGCGCAAGATCCCTTCCTATCCTTATGTGCGCGTCTTCGTCAGGTCCGATAGGGACAAGAACATGATCGTGTCCTCCATGCTCTTTCAATTGAGGCATCAGGATGTGTGCTGACTGGACAGCGGGATAAAAGAACAAACCGCAATTGTCTTCCATGGTGTAGCCATAGACTGCTTTCAAGGCATTCATTGTCGTGCCTCTTGACAGCTTGATTGCAAAATTATAGATGTTTGTGAATATCTGGTCGATGATGAAAAAAGTTCTGTGCGGGTCAAAGCCATAAGCTAGCAGTTCTTTTGCCAAAATCAAACTATTGCGCATGCCTTCTTCCTGGCTCTTGACTTTTCCTGCAACATAGGATTCATCATCACTTATTGGAATGAAAACAGGAATATTGTATTCTCTCTGGAAATACAGGTTCGTGTCAAAGACAATCTTGTGGCCAATGTGCAGTTTTCCACTCGCGTTCACACCACTGACAATTGCTACTTTTTTCCTTTGCTTTATTGCCTGCATGAATTGGTCAAAATCCCTGTGCGTATACAACAAGCCTCTCTGGAAAGTATAAAAATTAGGGCATTGGTCAATGATGTCCTTCAGAAGGCCTGCGCCGAATTCATTAACTAGTTTCTTGTTTGATTCTAATAAACTTTCCTGGATGTCTTTAGCATCAGCTATTTCTTTTTTTCTTGCTTCAATCTGTTCTTGTGTGAGTTCTGCCATTCTAATACCTCCTAACTAAATCTCGTATAAAAGCTTATCGTTTAAATAAAAGATGGGGCCGCGGGGAAATTCATCGAAACTCCGTTTCGCTGAGTATTGAAGCGTAGCTTCAATTTTGAACCCCGATTTGCCGGTCTGGAGCCGGCTGCTCTAGCCAGGTTAAACTACGACCCCATAGATGAAAATAACTAACGCCAACAAAGCACGAGACAAAGATAATATTGTTTATGAGTCAATGTCCGTAAATGTTTGAATATATTACTGACTAGAAAAAAGACGTTAATGCCACGGATAATCACTTGTTCGTATCATGTAATTTGTAAAACACAAGTTGTATTTAAAAGTTTCGAGACAGAGGCCAAGCTTTAAAAATAATCCTTATTTTGCTTAACAATGAACCTAATAGAAAGACTGGAAACAACTGAGTTCAATATCAGTAGTGCACTAAAAAGCATTCCATCTAATAAATTACACGAGAAGCCGCTATTTCCAGTATTTGCACGAGCAGTGCATAGGCAGGCACATTATATTATATGGGGTTGTTCTGAAGTTG
>JAHWHE010000064.1 GCA_019323495.1 Candidatus Woesearchaeota archaeon
TCTAAGTGCTCAAATACATGATTTAGAGTTATTACATCGAAGAAATTATCTGGATATTTTGCCTCAAGTAATATTCCCTGTTTTATATTTAATTTGTTCTGTTCTGCAAATACCTTATCTATCTTTCCAGGATCTACTCCAAAACATTCCATTCCGAATTCTTTCATTTTAATTAGAAACTCTCCGGAACCGGAGCCTACATCTAATATTTTTCCGTTAGGAATAATAGCTGTTTCTCTTAATAATGTATGCATTGGCAAAAATAAAATTTTCATAAATATGCTACCTTTCTTTGAATAATATGTTTCGTATAAAAAGGAACTAATTTTTGACTTAATTTCATTTTTTATCGCAGTCGTATTGTAAGAATAATAGTTCGCAGGGTAATATTTTTCTAACTTTTCTAAAGATGGTTGGGGGTTAATAAAAACAAGACCACAATTTATACATTTAACTTGCTTAAATCTTCCAGGTTTACAATAGATTCTGTCCCGATTATAAAATAAGAAGCTGAATTTATTTTTTCCACAAACCTCGCATTTTTCAATTAGTTTCACAGTTTGCCTTAAAAAGAAGGTGCTTAAATAATTTTCGGATTTTATTTGCAGGTATCGACTATCTTTATCTTGTGCCCCATTGCTATTGCGTCCTGCAGACAGCTCTCCATGATCTCTGCTTCAAGATTGTCCTCTATCTTTTGCTTGCTGTAACCTCTTCTTTTCAGCCTGTTTTTGAGTTTTTTCAGGTCAGAACAGCGTGTGACAATGCACAAATCGACAAATCTAGCAGGCAGATAATGAGAAAGATGAGAATCAATCACTAAGCTTATTTTTTGTTTTTTTGCTTCTTCTATTTGCTCGGTCAATAACTTGTTTAATTTGTCTGTATCAACATCGTATGTCTTAAATTTTCGATTGAAGTTTGCGCCTACTTTTTTCTTATTGCTCAAGATTAGTTTTGTCACATCTATGTATTTGTATTTCATGCCTTTCTTCTTCTTTTCTCTAACTAATCTCTTTGCGTGTGTTGTTTTCCCAGTACAAACACTGCCTGTTACAATGATAATCATTTTATCAATTCTTAGAAAAGAGAGTATATAAAACTAACGCCTGCCTATTCCATAATATGTGAAACCATGCTTCTTGAACTCTTCAGAATCGAACTGATTCCTGCCGTCAAAAACAACGAGACTTTGCTCGTTCATCAGCTCTTTTACATTGTGCAGGTCAGGATTCCTGAATTCCATCCATTCTGTTAAAAGAACTTTTGCGTCGCTTTCGTCCAAGGTCTCATACATGTCATTGCAGTAAATCAATTTATCGCCAAATACTTTTTTTATGTTTTCCATTGCTTCTGGATCATATACTTTTAACTTCGCACCGAGTTTCAGTAACTCATTTATTACTGTCAAAGAAGGCGCTTCTCTTATGTCGTCTGTCTGTGGCTTGAATGCCAAACCAATCAATGATATTGTCTTTCCGTTTAAGTCCCCATCAAAATGTTCTAACATCTTTTCGACTATTATTTTCTTCTGGTTTTCATTAACATTCATCACTGCATCTGGCAAGGAACTATCAAGTTTCAGCCGTTTTGAAATATGCTGCAGATCTTTCAGATCTTTTGGAAAACAACTGCCACCAAAGCCAACACCGGCGTACAAGAACTTATCTCCTATCCTACTGTCGCTGCCTATTCCTTTTCTTACTTCATTATAATCCGCCGCAATTTTATCGCAGATATTTGCAATGAAATTGGATGCTGAAATCCTCAATGCCAGATGGAAATTGCTTGCCAACTTTATCAGTTCTGCAGAAGGTATGCTTGTGAATTGTATCTGATTGGATTTGACAGTGAATGGCTTATACAAGTCTGCCATGATTTGTTTGGCCTTTTCATTTTCCAGACCAACAACGACCCTGTCAGGATAAATAAAGTCTTTGATTGCAGCTCCTTCTTTCAGAAATTCAGGATTCATTGCAATGTCAAATTCGCCATCATAATTCTGTGTTATTATCTCTTTTATTTTTTGTGTAGTTCCTGGAGGGACAGTGCTTTTGCAGACAACTACTTTGTATTTTCCGTTCATGCTTTTTGCAATGTCCTCTGCTGCCTGAAAAACATAAGAAAGGTCTGCACTGCCGTCCGGCGCGTCAGGAGTGCCTACTGCAATGAATATTATGTCGCTGTCTTTTACAGCGCTTGCGAAATTTGTTGTGAAATGAAGCCTGCCTGCCTTTGCATTACGCTCGATCATCTCTTTCAGACCAGGCTCGTAAATAGGAACTATGCCCTGATTCAGCTTGTCAATCTTTTCCTTGTCGATGTCTACACAGATAACTATATTTCCTGCATCTGCAAAACAAGTGCCTGTAACAAGCCCAACGTACCCCGTACCTATAACAGCAATAACTCTCATCTTACTTATAAGAAATAATATGTCTATTTTTAAAACTAGTGGAACAGCAGTCTAGTCTATTCGACACTTTTTTTGCCTTTTTTGATTTTATTTTGCTTCTTTTTAAAAAGGTCTATTATGAAAAAAATCGCGATTGCGCTTATCGCACCTATCAAGAACCAGAGAATAATCTCATTAGAAAGATGCGATGCTTGTGACACTATTTCAGGAGCTTTCGCTACTGTTTCTGTTACTGCTTTTTCTGCCAAGTCAGCTCCACCCCTTGCTGACGCCATTTCTGTTGCCTGCGGCGCAGCCAACATGACTGCCTCTTCTGTGTACTGCCCTGTTTTCGCTGCAAACAACTGAGTAACCTGTGCTATCTTCATCAGACCAGCAGCAACAACAACTATGAGTGCAACTGGAAGAATCTTTTTCAATTTGTTCATGATGCTTTCAGAAGGCGCTTTCGGCGCGATAACTATCAGTTTGTTTGCCAAGGTATAGTGATCAACTTCCCTTCCTTTCTTGCTGTAATGGAACTCTTCTACTTCGACAAGACCGTTTTGCTGCAAAGCCTTAAGGTTGTAATGGACAGTGCTTATTGGCAGGCTTAACTCTTTAGAAATCTGGGACTCTGTTGCATAGTCTTTTTGGGATAAAAAATTTAATATCTTTCTGCAGGTTTCGTTACTAATGGTTTGTGCTAGCTTCTTGGTTTTTCCTTCTTCCAAGCTCACTAAAATGAATGATTCTTTCGCCATACCAACATGTAGCAGAGAAAAGTATTTAAAGATTGAGGTAGACTTTAACCCGGATTGAAGTTAAAATGAAGAACAGGAAAAAGCAAACAACTTCTTGCGACATGTGCGGCAAATTGACAGATGACTTAGTCAAAGCAAGGGTAGAAGGCACTATGATGCATACCTGCAGAAACTGCGGCAGGTTCGGCGAAGTATTAGGAGAAGTTACTGTCAAGGTCCAGGAAGATGTACAGATCAATAAGATACACATTCCTGTGCAGCAAACGGCTGAAGAAGAAATTACTGAGCAAGTCGTGCCTGATTTTAGTTCAAAAATCAGGAAAGCCAGGGAAAAACTCGGTATGGACCAGAAGGATTTCGCGCAATACATTGCTGAGAAAGAAAGCATAGTCAGTAAGCTGGAAAACAGCAGTTTTGTTCCTTCTCTTCAAACCGCACGCAAACTCGAACGAAAATTAAACATAAGATTGATCGAAGAAATTAAAGAGGAAAAAGCAGTTGTGGGGTCAAGCGACAGCAAGTTAAAGGGATTGACTGATTATTTCACATTAGGGCATTTCATCAAAGTTAAGAAAAAGAAATAATGAGCTTAATTTGTGTTTCACATCTGTTTTTTATTCTGTAGAAATAGGCTCTCTTACGATTTCCATTTTTTCAGATTCTTCGTTTTCGTCTTCTTGCATCTCTTGCTCTAGTTCTTCTTCAATCTCTGCAATCTCTTCAGGGCTGGGACAGTCTGTCTTGTCTACATATTTTTCGCAAATCGCCAGTTCTAACTCGTCTTTGCTTGTAAAGCCATCAAACTTCTTATCTCCAATAATAACCGTTGGCAGTTCCTTTATATCGTGCGCAGATTTCAGCAACTCAATCATTGGCTCATTCGCATCATAAGTGTTGAAGGAAAATATCAACAATCTCTGCCCGTACTTCTTTTTCAAATAGTTCAAAATAAAGGATTGTTCGTCGCAGTCAGGGCAAAATTCTTTTTTAGTATGAAAGTACATAACAGGCATCATGTCCACATGGCATCTCTCCTTGATCTTTCTTGCCAATAGCCAGAACTTTATTTCTGAAAGCAGATATTCGCGCTTAAGCAAATCGAATTCGCCTTCGTTGATCTTTTCTGTTTCGCTGTATTTCTCTAATTTCTCTGTTGTTTTTCCGAGATCCTCTAACGCCCTGTGGTATGAATCAAAAACAAGGTCGCAACTCTCCTCGCCAATTATTTCATTCAGATAGTCAAACTGAAGCTGCGAACTGCTGAAAGCAACTGTGTGCTCTTTGTATAAAGTATCCATCAAATCCACTCTTTTATTTTCCACCACTAGGCCCAGGAAAAAGCCTGAAAAAAAGATCGCAGCTGTAATACCTGCTGCTATCAAGTACTTTGTCCTGCTTAGTTTTCTGCTTACCATTTTTGGACTTTCCCTCTGATCAGTTCTATAGAAACCTCAAGCCAGATAAACGCAATAATCAGGAAATAAAAGAACAAAAAGAATCCAAACGGAATTGCCCCTTTAGACAGCAATTTTTCTCCTGCAATGTGCTGTAATGCCTTTACTATGAATAGAAGCGAAACTCCCAATATTATGAATGCAGTAAGTATGGTGCCAATTTCCAGATCATAGAAACTGAAATTAAATGTCATATGCCTAATAAGCACCATGAAATCAAAACCAACAAAATACAAGTCATGCAAAAATAGTGCATTTGGTTTTATCCAGAAATACGCAGTGGCAATCAGCATTATGGTTGCAACAATACAAGATAATGCCACCATAGGATACATGATCATTCCAAAATCCCCGTATTTCTTGTTCAGGCACATGTCTTTGTGCTTTAGCAATGTTATGATCGTGCCCTTAAACCACCTGTTTCTTTGTTTTCTAACACCCTTTAAAGTACAGGGCAGTTTCGTATATACAACAGGATTTAATGTTTGAACGATTTTATAGCCAAACTTTTGCAGCCTGAAAGTGAGTTCCATGTCTTCTGTCATGTTCTTTGTATCAAAACCGCCAACTTTTCTTACAATGTCTGTTTTGTATACGCTGAATGGGCCTGGGCAGACATGAACACAGTCCAGCTTGCCAAACAGCCTTTTATAGAACATATACATCAAAAATTCATAGTGCTGTACTTTTTCCCAGAAGCTATCCGGACTCCACACCTTCATGCAGGGCAATACTGCTGCTGTGTCTTCTGTTGTGAATTTGTCAAGCAATTTCTTCAGGGTCTTGCTGTCGACCAATTTAGAGTCAGCATCTAAATTAACAAAATACTCCCCTTTTGCCATCTCAAGCATCTGGTTCATCGGATACGCCTTACCTTTGCCGCCTTCCTTATTATTGACTAGTTTGATATTATATCCAGGATTCTGCTTGATTATGGATTCAATGATTTCCCTAGTTCTATCTGTGCTAGCATCATTCACAATAAGAATCTCGAGCTTTTCCTTTGGATAGTCTAGCATCAATACTGATCTTAATGTCTCGCCTATTGTCTTCTCTTCATTCCATACAGGAATCGCAATAGTGACTAATGGAAAAATCTTGATGCGCTTTTTCTTTAATTCTGGAGCCCCTCCATCAAGAAATACCAAGAACCAAAATATTGTAAAATACAGCGAAACAATATACGTTATCCAAATTATTACATCCATGAATGTTATCATCTTTCCAAAAGAATATCGAAAATTCGTTTATAAAGGTTTCGGATATTAGCCGATGTATTCCCAGATTTCTACATGATCTATATTATACAGATTCTTGAATTTATCCTGGTTCGGCAGAAGCCATAAGAGTCCTTGCTCTCTGCTAGACCAAACTTGGCCGTCTGTCATTTCAGAATCTATCCATATATATCTTATGCTGTGTTGTTCAATAAGGTCCTCTGTTAGTTCTATGCTTTTCGATTGCAAAATTTCATTTGCAATTGCTGTTCTATCCTTATCTAGTATGCTGCTGAAAACCGGCTGCTTGCTGTAGTATTCTATCCACCAGGCTTTCTCTGGATAAGTAAGAACTATGCCTTTTTCATAAGTGCCCAGTTCTCTCAAAGATCTTAAAATAGAACCATCTGGCGGGGCTTCTGCGATCCTATTAGCAAAACTCACTGCGCTGAATAGGAAAGAGCAGATTAAAACGATGATCACCAAATTCTTTATGAACTCCAGGTCCCATTCTCTGTCTAATATTTTCTTGAACGCGTGTGCCGCAAAGAACACTACGATGACATTCAGATACATTACGAAAAACAAGTATCTTGTTGACAAAAATATTAAGGCAAACATAGTAAAGTAGAGCAAAATAAACTTGAATTTGTATTTCCACGAAAGTATAAAACCTATTGCGGCCAGCAACCAGATAGTGATACCAATTCCTATGACAGAACCGAAATCCGAGATCATTGCCTGGAATAACGGCTGAGCAACATCGAATGTAGAGCTTGTGCCAAAATAAAGATGGCTTGATTTTAATATGAAATAAAATAATACATTAAATCCCAGAACAAATAAAACAAGGATCTTGCATAAAAGTTTCTGCAGTTTGCTCGCCCTCTTGTTATAGTGGTAGATCAATAAGAATGCTGCAACGAGCAATGAATGCAATCCAAAATAGCATGTTGATGCAAAAACAATAATGGCCAGGATCTTAAATATTACATTGTATTTCTCATTCTTGATAGTAAATACGAAGAATCCCAGAGCTATCAGGAAGAACAAGATAGTGTGGTGTGTGAAGAAATTAGCCATATATATCGTGGGAACGGAGAGCAGATAGACTAGAATGGCCAACTCTGTTGTTTCTTTTTTGAAGCCTAGGTTGAGAGATAATTTGTAAATGAAAAATAACGAAGCCAAGGTCAGTATTATTGGAATTATTGTAAACAAAACAGGATTAATTTTGTAATAAAGCAGGAAATAGTAAGGGATTGCGGTTGGCACTGTGAAGTTTTTGCTTAACAGCCGCATTAACAAGGGACTTACCAGTACAATCAACCCGAATAACAAAAACCACATCTTATATTGCTTGATTATTCTTCTCACTCTAGCTTCCTCCTGCTAAAAGGCTGGCAAGTCCTGCCATAAATCTTAAACTCTCCTTCATACAGCAATGTAAAACAATGCCCTGTCAAGTATTTGATTTGTACGTTCTGCGGAACAGCTATGTAGGCTGCACCATATTTATCCATCAATTCTATTCCGCTAATCTCTGAATGCGTTGTATATACTTCTTCTATGTCTGCCAGGCGTTGGGCAGGCAAATCTGTCAATAAGAAATTTTTGTCTGCTACATTCGGCCTCTTTCCAACTGCAGTCAATAGATAGCCATACTTCAATGGGGCGAACACAGTCGTCCTTATTTTGGTTTTTTCTGAAACCCATTGCATTGCATTCATTTCGCTTTCTGTGACACAGTCATTGTTCGCCTGAACAGCAAAAGCAGTAGACGGAATTACGCTAGTGACAATGAAAATCATAATGAATATGGCAATGAAAAGCCCGTGATATTTGGCAAACTTAGTTTTCTGCACATAATCAAAAAACAGGTTGAAAAACATGCTGAATAATAGTGTCAGAATGACGCCAAGAAAGATCAAGCCCAATCCAGGAGTTATCAATCTAAACCATAAAAGCAGGACAACAGAAATCACAAATGCTGCTAACAGATATACATTGTTGTTCTTTTCTTTAAACAAATATTTGAATAATACAAAACTACCAATTATCAAAGGGATTATGCCAATACCTGATATTGCCTGCGCCATTGTGATCTCTTTAAAGTATTGCCCTAAAATCTGCGAGGGGATGTTCTGATAAAGTATAGCGGGCCCATGAATTAAAAATGCGTCCTTAAATACCAAGAATATCAGCCATAACGAAACGAATGTAAAAAACAAACTCAACTCCAACGCCCTGCTCTTGAAACTGAATTTTTCAATATACGCGAGAAGTGCGAAAAAGAAAAAGACCAAAATCATGATGAGTGAAGCTAGACCGACAAGAGGCAGGACAAAACAAAGTATTGCGAACAAAATTACGTAATTAGTCTTGCGAAGACGCATGAAACAGTATAGCAATAAGAAAATCAAAGGTATCTGCAAAGACAAGGTGCTGACAGAATTCAAGGTTTCTCTTACATAGATAGGAATAAAACCAGAGATAAATGCTGCAAACAAAGAAGCGGCCCTGTCTTTAGTGATGTGTTTCGCGATCAGATATACAACAAAGACCAGGCTCGCGGCCAGGATATTAGGAATTATTTTGGCAACTAGATCTAATGGAATGAATGTTGCAAAAGAAGCAATCAAATAGTGGAAAGTCGGCAAAAATAAAAAATCTCTTCCGCCATAGCTAAGCAGATCATTGTCTAAAGGAAGGCCTGTCTCTGTTATGTGCTCTATTTGCCTCAGATCAAAATAGGCATCGTAATCAAAATACTGTGTCTGGAACGCAAAATACAACCTAAAAGAAACTACCAATGCATAGATTATTAACAACCACATTACTGCAGTCTTATTTTTCATTAATGAAACCGAAGTAAAAAAGAGTTTATAAAGTTAGCCCATAATTAAGCTAAATAATTAGAATTGTTCTAAAAATGCGCTGAAAATCAATATAAATGTTAAAACCCTGTTTTGTTGCATGGAAAAAAATGGAGGATATTTCATTTTCGGGTTTAAAAGCAGAAAGAAAATGTTTTTAAAATCTAATGGCATTTCAGTCAATATGAGCAGGATTAGTACTGGGAGCGATCTGCTGGACGAATTTATCGGGGGTTATGAAACAGACATAGTGAGCACCATATATGGCCCTGCTGGCAGCGGAAAGACTAACCTGTGCCTGCTAAGCGCAGTAAAGGTTGCAAAGAATAAAAAAGTCATATACATAGACACAGAAGGCGGATTTTCTATTGAAAGACTAAAGCAGTTGACAAACGAATATGAAAAAGTGCTTAACAACATCCTGATTTTCAAACCAACCACTTTTGAAGAACAAGGCAATGCCTTGCGCAAAGTAAGGGACATTATAAACAGTAAAGTGGGCTTGATTGTCATAGACACAATTTCAATGTTATACCGGCTTGAGCTGGGGACGACTGACGAAGTATTTGAAACAAACAGGGTTTTGGGCAAGCAGATCGCGATGCTGGCTGAAATAAGCAGGAAAAAAAACATCCCTATCCTGATAACTAATCAGGTTTATGCAGACTTCGAGGAAAAAGACAAGATTCACATGGTAGGAGGAGATTTATTGAAGTATGGAAGCAAATGCCTTATAGAATTGCAGAAAACCCCGGAGGGAAATCGGCGAGCAGTATTAAGAAAGCACAGAAATCTTCCTGAAGAAAAGGAAGTCTTGTTCAAGATTGTTGAAAAAGGAATAGAAAAAGTAAAAGAAGGAAAAGGTTTTCGCTTGTTCTAGTCTTCACTGAAATCTTCAAGCTTAGCTTTTATCGGTTCTAGACCGCGGGCTTTTGTATACTCATTAGCCAACAGATAGAAAATAAGGCCCAAGCTCTGTCTTCCTTTGTTGTTGCAAGGCAGGATGAGGTCCAAACAATTAGCTTCATTATTTGTATCGCACAAGCCTATGATAACGCAACCTCCTCTCATACCGTCCTTGACAGCGTTTCTGTCAGGCCACGGATCTGTTACCAGCATTACTTTTGCTTCTCTGAAACTTTCAAGCTTTGTGTTTGTCAGAATGCCTGGCTGATAACGTCCTGCAAAGACCTTGATATTAGTGAATTTGCTGAACATCTTTACAGGCTTCCAGCCGTTTTCCCTTCTGCTTACAATAATGATGTCTTCTGGAGAATATTGTCCCAGAAATTTTCCAACCAATCTTATTCTTTTATCTATTTGCTGAACATTCAAAACTGACAACCCGTCTGTTCTTGTTTTATAGATGAAGGGCGCCATGTATTTTGTCCTGAACTTTGTACCTATGTGGACTCCTGCCTTGAAATAAGTATCTGAAGGCACCAAAAATGCTTCTTCTTCTGCCATTTTATCCTCCTACCAAAAACAATAGACTTCAGAAACAAAGTCTTCTGCGTTTTTATTACCTCAGCAGATAATGTTTGCCAGCCAGACTCCCTAACCGGGCTGATGTCTGGCAAACTTTGGTTTTTGGCTATAATGGAAGATTTAGACTTTGATTTATAAAGGTTTCGGTAGTTTGTGCGCAACATGCTTCGCAAGATTCTGCGCCCGATTAAGAAAGCGGAAAAGATTTTATTATCTCGTGTATTGGACCTTCCTTTGTCAAAGTGCTTTTCAATAGCTCGAATTTCTTGACTTTAAATGCTATCGGGTTGAGCTTTATTGATTTCACTTTTTCAATGAATTCTTTTTTGTCCTCGACAAACTTAACCCTGGCAACCGTTATATGAGGCTTGAACATGTGATCCCTGCTTACACCTGCTGTTGCATTGTCCACTAATTCTCCCAGTTTCAAAAGCTCTGCCAAAGGCTTCACATTGGCATGAACAACCCTGATAAAATCTGGCTGTATCACATCCAAGTCTGCAAGGGACAGTTCAAACTGCTTGAATTCTATTTTTTCTAGGTTTTTTATCAATGATTCAATCCTGTCTTCTTCGAGATCCCCTAAGAATTTCAAAGTTAGGTGGTACTTGTCAGGAAATCTCACTCCTTTCTGTTCTAGCTTTTCTTGAACCCGTTTCAGTTCTTTTGCAGCTTCTTCGGAAACTTCGATTGCGATGAATATTCTCATTGTAAAAGAAAATAAAAAAG
This sequence comes from Candidatus Woesearchaeota archaeon, assembly GCA_019323495.1. Lineage (GTDB taxonomy): Archaea > Nanobdellota > Nanobdellia > Woesearchaeales > WJKV01 > WJKV01. The sequence goes on from JAHWHE010000064.1 coordinate 10,924, forward strand.
AATTAGTTTATTTATTTTTTGGTTTATTCTAATTCTTCTTGTTCTTCTGATTCTTCTTGCTCTTCTGGTTCCTCACCAAAAGTTTCAGTTGGTTCGAATTCTTCTTCGTCTTCTGGCGGAGGAGGGGGAAGCGCTTCTTCTTCTCTTTTATTATCTATTGTCACTTTTTCGGTTCCTGCGACCTTCTCTGCGAAACCAACTTTCTTCAACATTTTGTTAATCCTTACTTTGCATGTCTCGCCTTCCTTTGCTCCAGGCACAAACAAAACAAAGCCCTTTACTTTACCGATGCCATCGCCTTTTTCGCCGACCGCTTCGATTTTCACTTCAACAACATCCCCTACATTCACAGGGGGCAATAATATTTTCCTCTTCATATTTATTTACCTCAAACTTTTTTGCAGCATTTGCCGCACCCTAAAGTCAGCATAAGTAATATATAAAGTTTCTTGCGATTTATAAAGGAAAGTTATATAAATGGGCAGGATACAAAATCTGGTAATGGCAAAGAAAACCGATAAAACTGAAAAGAAAAAATCAAGCACAAAACGAAAAATAATAAAGGCTATTTTTGTTAAGGACAGAGTCATCGCTGAAAAAAGCGATGCAAGCAGGGACTTGTATAATCAAAGCAGGTTCGGCACATTATTAGGAACAGGAGAACTCCAATTCAATACAATAGAAGCACTCTATCTGTTAGAAAAAGGCAGGATAGAGCTGAAAGAAGGAAGAAAGAAATTGACATTCGACAAGTTCTTGCATATCGCAGAAGAGTTAGAACCGCAATTGTGGACAAGATTCTGCGTATTTAAGGATCTAAGGAACAGAGGATATATGATACAAACTGCGCTCAAGTTCGGGGCGGATTTCAGGGTGTATGACAGGGGCGTGAAGCCTGGGGAAGATCATGCAAAATGGCTTGTATTTTCTGTACCAGAAAGTCAAGGATTGACGTGGTACGATTTCTCTGCAAAGAACAGGGTTGCGACCAGTACAAAGAAAAGATTGCTGATTGCTATCGTGGACCAGGAGAATGATGTCACGTATTACGAAATCAGATGGATCAGACCATAAGGGATAAATACTAGTTTCTTATCTTAATTCTTATGCGAGAGAAAATCCTAAGCCTGGTTAAATTAAAAGGGCCTGTTCTCCCTAGGGAAATAAGCAAGGATCTGGGTCTTGACTCATTATTCGCAGCTGCGCATCTGTCTGAATTAGTCGACCAGAAGAAAATGAGGTTGTCAAATGCAAAGATTGGGGGGAGTCCTATTTATTATCTTGAAGGGCAGGAAGCGAAATTAATCCGGCTGGTTGAATATCTAAATGAGAAAGACAGAAGAGCCCACGATCTTCTGCAAGAAAAGAAAATAGTAGAAGACAAAGAGCTCAATCCGCTGTTCCAAGTGGCAATGAGGAACATCA
>JAHWHE010000065.1 GCA_019323495.1 Candidatus Woesearchaeota archaeon
ATTCTTTTTAACATATTGAATCCTAGGCAGCAATACAAATACTCAAAGGTTCTCTTCTTTTTTCTGCTTCCCTGTTCTCATCTGTTCCTGTTCTTTCTGGTGTGAAAGTTTCCATGTAACAGGGCTGGAACAATCTTGTCCTGCACGGAGTTATTCTTAGCATGGAAAAACCTTGTTTCAGTTGCAGGTCAGGCCAGTACTCGCAGACACCATTTATTGCGCCTTCACCGTATGGACTTTTTAATGATTCGATATACGCCTTCCATTGATCTTCTTCAATCAGGTTGAATCCATAGAAATGATAAGAATGTCCAGAAACCACCAGTATGCCAGGCATATTTAATTGTTTTAATACATCTTTAGGCTCGCGCCAATACTCGCTGCTGAAATCAACCATTGGAATGTGCTTGACTCCGTTCTTTGTCTGCACTTTTGAAGTCAATCCAATTGCTCTTGTCAATGGAAGACCTTTGCAGGCTTCTTCCAGTTTATTATTCCTCCATTGCACAGGAATTTCTACAGATTTCTTTATGGGATTTACTTTCTTCTCAAAAACTACTACAGGATACTCCTCTGCTCTCGTCGTGCTGTAAGCAAAAACCCCAAAAGTATAAGTCAAAGGCTCTTCACTCAGATTAGCTGTTAACAAATCAAGAATTTGTGTCGCTCTAGGATCTATTGCTCTCACTCCTGTAGATTCTGGATTTCTCATGGCTTTTAGCATCTCTAGCCTGTTATCAAAATTCCAATTTGTAGAATCGTTGCTTTTGATCTGTTCAACAATAGTATAGCCTAATTTTTCCAGGCGTTTTCTTCCGTTTTTAACGCTTTCAAAATAAATTCCTCTATGCAACATAATCGCAACCCTGTGCTGCGGAAACAATAGTGCGTGATAGCGCGGGCATCTTATACTATCAATGCTTGAACACGCGCGTCTAAGACTTTTTTCCAGACTTTTCCTGTAATCTGCAGGAAGGAAATCACCATATTTCCCAATCAGCTCATCTTTCAGAAAAATCCTGTTTCTATCTCTGCTGGGAAAAACTCCCAACTGATACTTTGCACGCTGCCCATTGCAATAGCCGGCGACTTGTTCCTTGAATTCAGCAGCAGTTAGTTCAACAGCAGATGTTATCTCTTCTTCTGTCATTAATCTTGCAATATCAGTAAGCTGGGGATGAATCGGAACTTCTATTTCCCTCCCTCCTACATCAGATAGATTTGCATCAAATACCATATTGGAATGAATTTTCTTGAAATATTTAAATGATTCGTGACAAGATTTAAATATTCATGTTCTCCCGTTTATACGAGGGTATTAAAATGTCAAACGAAAGATCAAAATTACTCGTGGCTTTACTTAAAGAGCAGAGCATGACAATCGACTCACTTGCAGCAGAGTTAAAAGTTTCTACTGATTTTATAAGAGGAATTGCTGCAGGGGGTGATACTTTCAGCTTGAAAGATGATTTTGTTTTATTGAATGGTTTGGGGGAAAGCAGGTGCATTATTTGTTCAAATTTAGAGTACATGGATGAAAGAAATTATGGCTGGCGTTGGGCAGTGAATATTAAGATCCCTGATGAACTATTGAGAGGATATGTTATTAATAATGGTTTTCCTCGTGAAATAAGAGGGCATAAAAAGTGCTTGTCAACTATCGATGCGTGGTTTAGATTCAAAGAAGGGTTCATCTGCTATGATTGCAGCTCTTTCCGCGGGCAATGGGTTGATGGTGATGAAGTAGTAGAAGAATGCTCTATCATGAAGCAACGAGAAGTCGGGCATCGAGGAATAATGGCAGGCGAATACATGTGCAATTATTTCCAGCCAGACAGAGAAGTAAGGGAAAAACGTGTTGAAAAATGGGAGAAAATCAAACCAGAGATAGAAGCAAGAACGCAGAAAGGATACCAAGCCTTAATAGCTCATCTGGAAAAACTGCGTTTTTTAAGAGCAAAAGAAACAGCAGAGAAATCTGCTTGATTTCCGCAATTCTTCCGAAATTAGGACTAAAAAATATATAAAGAATTTCTGCTTGTGTTATTTAGGCGATGGTTAAGCCCTAGAAGCTGACTCCCTTTCAGCTTTAATGAGGAGCTCATGCTCCTCTTTTATTTCTGTTCAATCTTAAAAAAGAAAAAGAAAAAATAAAAATCTAAAGTTCATCGACTGTAAGAACATTAACTTTTAGGCTTGATTTTATGTCCTTGTCCATTCCAATCAAGAATTCCACTGTGGTTTTCTCAGCAACGTCAACCAGCGCCTGGTCAATATCTCCGTCAAAGACAACTGCGAATATATTGTCCAGATTCTTGATAGTGCTTCCAATCTCTGCGTTTGGAACTTTTCCGAGAACATTCAAGTCCTTGTCAAGGATCATTGCAGCCCTTGTTCCGATAAGGTCTTCAAGCATGTTTCTGAAAGCGTCCTTGTATTCGTCGCTGACAGATTTTGCGACTTTCTTGACAGCAGTAGGTTTTCTGTTGTTCACTACTGGCTTTGCAGTCGCAGTCAATTTAGGCTTCACAAGCTCTGGCTTTGCTATGATCTTCTTAGGTTTCATAGCGCTCACGTCCTGCTTTTTCCTGAATGCATTGAAGACTTCTTTCTTGGTCAGTTCTTCGACTTCTTTTCCGTCAGGTGCTTTTGTGATGAAATCAACATCTGCAACAGCTGTCAGTTCCTTGATAATCAAGTCTCCTCCTCTGTCGCCGTCAACAAAAGCAATGATGACCTTTTTCTTGCTCAATTCCCTTACTGTCTGCGGAACACTAGTGCCGTTCATCGCGATAGTGTTCTTGACACCGTGCTTGAGCAAGTTCAGAACATCTGCCCTTCCTTCAACAACTATGATCTCTTCAGAATCATCAACTGACGGTCCTGCAGGCAGTCTCTCTGGGCCATAGTCTGTGATCTCCATGACTCTGACAGATTGCGCGACTTCATCTGCAAGCTCTTGTGATTCAGGAAGAACTTTCTCAGTAAGATGCTTCAACAGCTGTTTTGCCCTGTCAATGACAAACTCCCTTTTGCTGATTCGGACATCTTCAATCTTTTCTACCCTGATCTTGCTGTCGCAAGGACCTATTCTTTGGATGACTTCTAAAGCAGCACCAACAATGCTTGTTTCTGCTTTGTCCAATGAACTTGGAATAATGATAGAACCTCTTGTGATACCTCCTTGGGTATCAACCCTTACTTCTATTCTGCCGATTCTACCGCTTCTTTGTAGCTCACGCAGTTCTAGATCAGAACCAAGCAAACCTTCTGTCTGGCCGAAAATCGCACCAATCACATCAGGCTTGTCAACAGCTCCTTTGATCTCGATATTAGCGTGAATAATGTACTTGGCTGAAACCAAGCTGATTTTTCCCATTTTCTCTCTACCTCCGATTATCACTGCATGTTATAGAAGGAGCCAATCAGTTCTTGTTTTAGTTGGATTTTAGTCTAACTTCGCTTTCTTGAATGATTGTGAAACCATTATGAATCTGATCATACTCCTTTGGTAGAAATCCTATTAATGAACATCACCTTATGAATGCAAAATGCAAATGAACATGAAATTGTTGATTTCTACCGGGCTATAACGTGTTTTTCCTATTTGCCCAAAAAGCAAATTTTGCTTCCAATCTTGAATACGGCCGTTAAATTCGGCTTGTTTGAGCAAATTAATAATTATACGTTCTTCCTTGCTTAAAAACGCCCTCCTCACATACTTTGGCCTTAAACAAGGAGTTTTAATCTCTTTTTGTTCTATGACTAGGTATGGAATAGCAGTTTATAATATTTATGTAGGTTTCAAAAGTGGTA
>JAHWHE010000066.1 GCA_019323495.1 Candidatus Woesearchaeota archaeon
GGTTTTTCACTCTTATAAGGAATTCGTTTCCGCCATGGTCTCCCAAGGAAATAGGAACATCGCTCAAGCCGATAACCGTGATCTTTATGTCTTTTAACCTCAAGTCTTCGAGCAGTTTTTTCTTTTTTTCGTGCAACTTAACGCTCACATACTGCATAGTCTGCGCGTTCTTATCCTTGTTTCCTGCAAAACCAAAGCTTGCAACAGGAACTTCTAGCTTCTTTGCAATCGCAATTATCGCGTCTATCGTATTGTAGTTTTCCTTCTCAAGAACAAAATACACATACTGGCCTTTTTCTTTTAATTCAGGAGAAAATATCTCTTTGACAATAAAATCAGAACATTTTTCTTTTATCTTATACATTTTACCTGCAGACCAGATTCCCATAAGTGCCAATTATCTTGGGAATGTTGTCTTCTATGACCCAGCCGTTGAAATTGAACCGAAGCATGCTGTTTTTCTCAGGCACGCCGATGTATCTGAGATTGGTGACCATCTTGAACCTATCCTCGTATTTAATCGGGTCTCTTTTGAAATCCAGGCTTGTCATCTTTGCATCTCTTATTGTTGTAGTTTCCATTGTGCCATTATATTCTCTTTTATTTTTCATGATCTCTTCAATAATGACTCCATTGATCTGCTCGAAATCCTTAGGCTCCTGCACTTTTCTGAATTGAAGGCTGAATATCTGCTTGTCGTCATCCTTGTGCTGGTAGTCTGCCTTGAAGCTCTTGACAAGCACTATCTTGTCTAGTGTATTGTCCTCTGTCTTCACTGTCAATTCTTCGTTTTCAACCTGTTTTATGCTGTTTGCATTCAAGAAATAAGGCCCTATATTTGGTGGGAACAATTCCTCGAAATTCTGATGCAATTTAAAGCATTCAGCAAAAGTCACATCAGTAGGAACAATGTCTGTAAAAGTGGGGCATTGCTCTGGTATGTCAACCATTGAGCCGTCTGTGCAGCTGAACAAGGCAGTAGGAACTCCTTTGCAGTTCTCTGTCGGACAGAACTTCCATTCCCCGCCAATTAATTCCAGTTTCAAGGAATCAGGCTGCCCTTCAAGAGGATAATTGACAGTATAAGTTTTCTTTTCCATTGTCTTTCTCGACATGTCAAACCTGTTTTGTTCAGCGTAAACCCTTGCTTTTGTTTTTTCCTTGTTGAATTCGATTTTGTCGATAGCATATTCACAGTCCAAAGTTGAAACTGTCCTAAATTCTTCCATCATCAATCTTTTGAATTCCTTGTATTCGAAACTGTCTTCTGTATAGCTGTACAAGCTTCCCATTGAATCCCAGTCTTCTTTTATCTTTGCCTTGCATTGGTCAGCAAGTTTCTGCACAATTACGTTCCAATCTTCGCTGTGGGAGCTGTCTGTACTTTTTTCAATTACACTGTACTCTCCACCGCAGGATGTAACTAATACTAATAGAATAGTCAGCATTGAAAATAACATTAACTTTCTCATAATGCCAAAAAAACGAGTCCACATATATAAACATTATGGACAGAAAAAAATGGGACGGCGGGGATTTGAACCCCGGACACCTACGTCTTCAGCGTAGTGCTCTCCCAGGCTGAGCTACCGCCCCAATAAGCCTTTAAAACTTAGACAATATTTATATGCCTTTCGGTTTAAAATAAACAAAAGAAATTAAGCTTCAACCTTTTCTAACTTGCCGAATTTTCCTGTTGTGAGCTGCATCTCTCCCTGGTATTCGTTTACATAGCCGTTTGTTATCTTTATCTTGTCTCCAACATCTACTTGATCTATCTGCTCGTTCCACAAAGTAACTTTGATTTCCCCTGTATCATCTTTTGCTTTGCAGTTGCATACTTTTCCAACAGTTCCGAACTTGGAAAATTCTCTAGGTTCTTCTTTTTCCACAATCTCTACAATGATTTCTATCTTCCCTTGCTTTGGTTGCAATTCGTTTATTTTCATAATAGATTCAAGAATTTTGAAACCCTTTATAAAAGTTTCGTATTAAGAACGGATTTCGCCTATTTTCACGCGCAAACCTGCAACAATGTCCTCTTCTGTGACTCCAAGTTTCTCTGTTATCCTCCCATCAATAATAATCTGCGCTTTCCTATCAACAACATTGATCAAAGTCACATCATAATACCTGTTGTCAATGAAAACCTTCCTGTTTTCCAGCTCTGTCATTGTAAGCACTTTATCGTTTACAGAAAAAGTAACTGTTTCTGGCTTGTATTCGTTCACATCCACTAGGATCGCAGTTGTTGCATTTGTCAAATCAGAACCCATGAAAGAAAAAATCAAGATAAACATGGCTAAGATTATTGCAATGACAGCAAGTTCTATCATAATCTTATGCACCATCTTATTTTTTAAGGTCCTTAAACTTTATTTTTCCATCTATCAGCTTGCGCAAGGTTTCTTTTAGTTCGCTTAGCTTAACTCTTACTTGGTCGTGTGAATCCCTGTCTCTTATAGTCGCATCATTATTCGTCAAGGTATCAAAATCTACAGTCACGCAGAAAGCAGTGCCTCTAACATCATTCCTGCTGTATCTTCGTCCTACACTTCCAGCCCTATCATAAACGCAGACAAGGTCTTTCAGGTCTTCGCAGATCTTTTCCGCGATCTCAGGAAGTTTGTCCTTGTTGACCAAAGGAAATACAGCGACCTTGATAGGAGACAATGCGTGCGGCAGCCTAAGAACTTTTCTTTCTGGATCGCTCGGATCATAGAATATGTCAAGCAAAGCATAAGTTGGCCTGTCTGTCCCAAACGCGATCTCAAGTATGTGCGGTGTTAATTTTTCTTTTGTCTCATCGTCGAACAGCTCTAATTTAATTCCTGAAAACTTGCTGTGCTGCTTCAGGTCATAATCCTTTCTGTCGTGCACGCCGCACAGTTCTGTCCATCCAAAACTTTTCAGTTTTATCTCGACATCCCATGCGTCTTCTGCATAAAATATCAATTCATCAGTAGAATGCTGCCTAAACCTGATCAGTTCAGCAGGAATGCCCATTCCCAAGAATTGTTTGTAAGTCACATACAGTGTCCATGCATAAGCCTGGTTTTTCAGAACACCTTTCTCTACCGCATCCCTTAATGAAATCTGCTCGGCAGGAAGTTTTTCTTTTTGATTTTTATGAGACCATAACGGTAGTTTCACATCAGCGACAGAATCGAAGCGCTCGAACTCATACTTTTGGTGGGCATACAAAAACAACTGCCCTTCTGCCTGCGTGAATTCCCTCATCCTCAGCATGTGCTGCCTAGGGCTGATCTCGTTCCTGAATGCTTTTCCTATCTGGAACACGCCGAATGGCAGTTTTTTCCTGAAGAAATCAGTATACCTTAAGAAAGGAAGATAAGTCGTTGTCGCGGTTTCAGGCCTATTGAACGCGACAGTGTCTGTTCCTACTTTTGTTTTCATCATCAGATTGTGTTGTGTTATCTCGCTGCCCAGTCTTCCTTTGCATTTCGGACAAACAATATTATGATCATTAATTATTTTCAACAAAGCATCATTCGGCATTCCGCCTATCTCAAGTTCTGGTTTTGCTTCCTCTATCAACAGGGAAACCCTGTATTCTCCATTGCATTTTGTGCAGAAAATCAAAGGATCGCTGAAGCTCGTCAAGTGACCGCTCGCTTCCCATACTTTTTCCTGCATTACAATAGGACATTCAACTTCCCAGAATCCGTTCTCAATAAAAGTTTTCCTTATAGCATTCTCTATGTTGTTCTTTAATAATTTCCCAAGCGGGCCATATGTGTAGAACCCTGCCAATCCTCCGTAAATCTCAGGACTGGGACCCCAAACAAACCCTGTTTCGTGCATAAAAGCAATCAATTCCTTGGTATATTCATTCTCTCCCATACTACCCTCAGAAACAGATAATAGTATTTAAAGATTTACTCTATCTATTTAGCCATTCAACCTCTTCCTTGTCAAGGTCAAGCCAGTCGATAACTTCTGCAGAGTCTGCCTGTTTAAAGACAGGGATCAGGTATGGAATGTGTTCGAACGCAGTTTTTGTGCTGCAGTGCGTTTTTGCAGCCAGCTTTGCTGCAATGGATTTTCTTTTTGCATGCTTTTGCTTTGCGATCCATATCTTCAGTATCCTGCTGCTTCTTTGATATGTAATGAATTGTTTGTAAGTCTTGTCTTTTGCAGCGCTTACTCCTGAGCTTATCAAGGAAGTGACATAAACCAAGAATCTCCAGTGCTGCCATCTTCTGATTCTTCCCCTGAAAACATCTGCCCTGCTCACACATTCAAACGCCCTGCCAAGATCGTCGAAAGCATATTCTTTTGGAAGATTCTCTTCCACCCACAAAATAGTTTCATCGACATTCATGTCGACACTGTCCAAGGCCTCTTTTGCCTTGATTGCATTCTTTCCCTTGAAAATAATGCTCAATGCATTCAGCACGCTCTTTTTCTTTTCCCTCTCGCTTATTTCTATCACATTGTCCAGGTCTAATTCCTTTGTATTCCTGCATAAAGTCTCAATGTCATTTACAGCGCCCCTCAGATCTCCCTGCGCCTTTTTCGCGAGCGCCATCAATGCCTCCTTGCTGTATTTTATTTCCTCTTTGTCGCAGATGTTCTCTAATACCTTGTAGACATCGTCTGCATCGAGAGCATTGAAGGAAACAACAGTCGCTTCTTTTTTCACTGCTTTTAGCTTGTTTTCGTACGCATCATTGGCAGTCATGATTATAGGAAAAGCGCTTTTTTTTATTAATTGCGCAAGAGCAGCAACACCTCCCCTGTCATGCGTGCCGCTCAATCCGTCAATATCATCTATAAGGATCAACTTGTTTGTTGCAAACAAGCTCTGCTGTTTCAATGCATTGCCGACCAGATCCAGTATGGCGTCCTTGTTTCTGTCATCACTCGCATTTATCTCGTACAATTCATACTTCAATTCTTTCGCAGCTGCAACTACAGAACAGGTCTTCCCGCCTCCTGCAGGTCCGTGCAATAGCAGGGCTTTCTTTTTCTGCTTCTTGAAAGTTTCCAGGAATTTCCTTATCTGGGAGATGGCTCTAGCTTGACCGCGTACTTGATCCAGACAACTAGGCTGATATTTCTTAACCCAAGGCCCCATACTATAGAAGGATTGCATTGCTGTTTAAATGATTTTTGGTGAAAAGGTTTAAATAGAAAGAATTTAAATATGTTCTTAAAATGGGAGCCAAATGGCAGTGCAAAGTGTGCGGATACATCTATGATGGAGATGTTCCTCCCCAAAGATGCCCTCAGTGCGGCATGAGCGGTTCTAATTTCAAGAAGATAGCAGAAGCTCACGAAGAAAGATTGAAATATGACGAAGAGGAGAGGTTAAAATAAAAACCAAAGAAACCGAAGGTTTCTTGGTACTAACCCGAATGAAAGCGAGGTGTTAAGTATGGCAAAAAAAGCAGTTAAGTCGAACGAATCAGGCGCAAGCAAAGATGAACAGATTGGAATACATAAAGGAAGTTTATCCACCCTGGCAAAAGAAAGGCAGGAATTGATGCGATTGTTGCAGATAGTAGAGCAGTTGATGCAGATGCACATCGGCGCGTTGAAACAGCTGGGTGTTGATCTGGAAGCGCAGGCAAAAGAAGCAATGAAACAATCAGGAAAGAGCAAGAAAAAAGATTCCGGTGCAATAGAAGAGATGTTGTAGGATGTTCATCAGGCAAAAAGAGATAAAACTATTGAGCGCAAGAATCGAACAGGAATTTGGTGTTTCTGATTTCTTCAGCAAAAAGGACGATGTAGAGCTGAAAGATAATGTTTATTACAAGAATAAAGAACCGGTCCTGTTTGAAAGGGAAGGAAGACTGTTCCCAACCTTGAAATCTCTCCTGAAAGAAGGGATAAAACTGAAAAAGATAATTGTTGACATGCCCGCAGTCCCTTTTGTTGCAAAAGGCGCAGACATAATGCGGCCAGGGATAGTAGAACTCGATCCAGAAATCAAAAAAGATGAGATCATTGTGATTGTCGACGAGAATAACAAGAAACCGCTGGCAATAGGAATTGCTCAATTTTCCGGAGATGAACTAAAGCAGATGGACAAGGGCAAAGTGATAAAGACAATCCATTATGTAGGGGATGAAATCTGGAAGAAATGAATTAAACAAATATTTAAAAAATACTCCCATCTTTATTTTGTTTTGAAAACGCTTCTGTTCCCCCACCATACTCCAGAAATATTTTTCTCTTTGTTGAATTTGGTAAGGTCAAAAGAATGATCGCCCACATAAATTAAACCTAAATTAATAGATTTTGTTTTATTCTTTTTGATCAAGAGAAGTGTCTGGCCATGTTTGTTCTTTTTTAATCTGATATCATACTGTTTTTTCCTAAACTTATTGAGAATACTGCTCAATTTTATTAATTTGTTACTATCATAGATAACAAATCTCGGCGTCTCCTTATTTATCTGCAAAAAATCTGGATAATCTTTTTTATAATCATCGATATGCACAAAAGTTCTTCCTTGGGGCTTAAGAACTCTCCAAAATTCTTCAATGAGTTTTGCTTTGTCACCCACATAAGGAAAAGCGACTTGGCTTATTATCACATCAAAATAATTTGATTTGAATTTCAGCCCGTTTCCAGCATCATAAAAGAATGGCTTAGGAAGAAGTGTTGGTTTCGGGACGGACAATCCAAATTTTCCAGCGTTTGCTGCAAAATCCTTTCTTTGATGCATATTCCCTTTTTTTATATCATTAACACCATACAATTCAACCCGTTTGTCAGGGAATATTGTCCGTAGATCCAGAAGACATTTTCCTTCACCAAATCCGAGTTCAAGAACACGCACAACTTTTTGTGATTTTAACCTTTCTTTGATAAAACTTTCGATAGGTCTGGACTTTCCAAAACGTTTTTCCATCGTATCCAGCCCTCTTATTCTATACCATAGCTTAGGTTTATTCGTATTTCTCATATGTGTATAAAATAAGATTGAAACGTTTATAAAATTATCTAAATCTGGAAGAAATAATTAAATTTAGTTTAACTAAAAAGCAAAATTTATAACCTAGAACGGAATATATTAACCATGCCAGATAGTAATCGCAGTTTCAAGTGGTTTGTTAGGAATTTCTATTTATTTAGATTTGTCCAGCACTTTGCTTTTGTCTATGCAGTATATGTTATCTTATTTCAGCTAAGGGGGCTGCCTGTTTTTGAGATTTCCTTGCTGCTGGCGTTATGGAGCGGGTTCGTGGTATTGTTTGAAGTGCCCACAGGGGCATTGGCAGATAAATGGAACAGGCAATACATGCTAATTTTGGGAACGCTTTCAAAAGCAATCGGCTTCGGCATCTGGATCTTTGCAGATAATTTCTTTTTATTTGCTCTAGGCTTTTTTTTCTGGGGGATCTCAGAAACATTCTGTTCCGGAACACAGGAAGCCTTGCTTTATGATAACTTGAAGAATTTCAAAAAAGAAAAAGAATATGAAAAAATCGCAGGAAAAGGGCATTTTTATTTCAAGATCGCAGTTGGTACTTCTTTATTCGCAGGAGGTTTTATCGCATCTTTTAATATTTCATTAGCTATAATCTTGTCTTCCATCACAATGCTGGTTGCCATAATTCCTATCTTATTTTTGCATGAGGTCAGAATCAAGAAAACCTCTACTAAAGAAGTTAAGTATATTGACTACATTAAAAATGCTTTCAAAGAATCTGCAAAAAACAAGCAGTTGCTAAAACTGATTCTATATTCAACGATAGTGCTTGCAGTTGTTGGGACCTTAGACGAATACGAACAGTTGTTTTTCAATTGGACTGGACTGCCGATTGCTTTTTTCGGAGTAATTGCTGCAGTAATTCTATTAGTTGAAGCTATTGGTGCCAAATACGCATACAAATTTCAAAAAATATATGGAAACAAAAGCAATATTCACGTCCTCTCGATTTTAGCAGGCATTGCTTTACTGGTCTCAGTAATGTACCAATCATTATTACTGCTCATTCCTTTCATATCAGTCTTCTTCTTCATCGGAATCAGCGAAGTTCTTGTTGAAAGCAGACTGCAAAACCAGATCAAGTCAAACCAAAGAGCAACCATCCTTTCAATAAACTCCTTATTGTCAAATGGTTCTGCAATAGGGCTCACAATTGGTTTTGGTATTTTATCAAAAATTGGCGATCTAACTTGGGGATTTATTGCCTTTGCCCTCGTCATGATTGTGTTCTCAACGATTTCGATGATTTTCAATAGAAAATAATTACTTCTTAGGCTTCCATTTAAGGAGTTTTGCAATAAATATATACAAGAACAGAACTACAAGAATCAGATTAAGCAGCGCACTCAGAAAAGAACCCGCCCTTAAGTTCACAGAACCTATCGGAATGACTATCTCTTCCCATTTTGCAGCTGTAATCGGGATCAATGGTCTCAAAATAGGCAATACTATGTCCTTGATAAGGGACTGGATGAAATTAGAAGCTGCGATACCTACAACAAATGCAGCTGAAATTGCCACTATCCTGAAGTCTTTCAGAAATTTAACCAACTCTTTATACATAGTCATAAAACAGAATAAAGTTCAATCCTATATAAACTTTTCTCACTCTATAACGCTACCGATCCGTCTTGTCTTCGGCACGAAATTCATCAGATTGTTTCCTGCTATCTTGCCGCAGCCCATGTAATCTGTTTTATTCTTAACAATCAAGAATCCTGTACAACCCGCTTTCTGTTTCTCTGTCAGTTCAGGTTCCTGTCCTAGCAGCCATTCTCCTGCTTGCTTGCTGTCAAGTTCAATAATATTCTTTTTTGCTTTCGGGCCAATCATCTGGCTTCCTTCTATTGACAGGCGAAAACCTCTGTCATCCCACGTCGCAAAATACAAACCAATATTGCTGATCTTTAATTTGCTCAAATCTATCTCTTCTATTTCCCTGTTAACAATATATGTCCTTCCGTTAGGATGTCTTAGAACAAAAAACAGGTCGTCAAACTCAACGCCCCATTGATCAAGTATCTCTTTCTTGAACTCTTTGGTTTCTTTTGTGTTTAGAATGTGCAGTTCTGCCATCAGATTCCCCACATTGGAGTCTTCGTTCGTTTGATTTGCGCGATATCGCGCAGAATAGTTTTCTCTTCTGGCTGCAGATAGTCTTTATACTCCTTCAGTTTCTTGAAATCCTCTTCAGGAAGATCGCTGTACAATATCTCTTCTTCCTCGACCTGTCTTCCGATGGTGATTCCGTCGAATGCCATCGCCACCTGGTCTCCTTTCTTTGCCTCGCTTATTGTCTCCTGCTCTTTCTGCATGGATTTGATAGGCACTAAAACAGTTCCGTCTTCTTTCATCACAGCCACTCCTGATTTTGCAACGCCACCTAAAATTTCAACACCTACAACAGCAGGATTGTTCTGCCTGAACACATAGCCTTTCAGTAACTGTATCTTGAATGGCCTTGTGACTGTATCAAGGACTTTTGCTTCTATCTTTCGTTTTTCTTCTGCAGCCCATTTCTCGTATTCATCCAGTAAATTATAGATTACTTGGCTATTAATTATCTTTATTCCCTGTTCTTTTGCATATCCAAGAACATCCTGGGGAGCATTAACACTAAAACCTAAAACACAGGCGCTGAACGGATCCTGTTCCCTGTTGCTCACTGCAAGCAATACATCTTTTTTCGTGACATCGCCGATAGTCGCTCTTCTTATCGGAATGTTTTTCTGCCTGAACATAGTTATCATTGCTTCCAAACTTCCAAGAGTGTCAGCTTTCAATATCAGGCCTTCTTGATCAACTTCAACAACAACTTCTTCAACCTGTTCTTGTATTTCCTCACTTATTTGCTCGACTTCCTCAGGGGCGCAAGAACGGATAGGCATACCCGCAACCGCGGTATCTATCCCAGGTGCGCTTATCTTGACGCCTGTCGCAGCCACAGCCTCATTTATTTGCACGAACTTTGTTTTCTTCTCCCTCATCTCTGCCAATGGCGCAGGCTCTAACAATGCCCTCACTTTTACAACGATTGGTTTTTCCAGACCGCCTATCACAATAGTATCGTTTTTTCTCAATGTCCCGTCAAACAAGATGACATCCAAAGTAGTGCCCATCCCTTTTGTTTCTTTCACTTCAAGGATAACGCCTTTTGCAGGGCCTTCTGTATCAATGTCCAAGCCTTTTTCCAAAAATTTCTGCGCCAGCCCCACGATAACCATCAATAATTCAGGAATCCCGTCTCCTGTCAATGCGCTTACAGGAACTATTGCCAGTTCTTTTGTATAATCTGCCACCCTGTCGAATCGTTCTGCCTGGAATCCAAGATTGTAGAATTTTTCAACCAACTGATAGATTTTCTTGTCAAGTTCTGTTTTTGTGTATTCCTGCAGATTGTTTATGTTGGCTAAAAGATTCACTCCTTTCTTTCCTTCCCATCCGCTGATCTTGTCTATCTTGTTAGCAGCCACAACAAAAGGAGTCTTGTGCGCTTTCAGGATTTCTATGCTCTCCATTGTCTGGGGCATAAAACCTTCATTGATATCCACTACTAAAACAGCAATGTCAGCCAGGCTTCCGCCCCTTTTTCTCAGGTTAGTGAAAGCTGCGTGGCCAGGCGTGTCAATAAACAATAAGCCAGGAATAGTAAGCTTCATCTTTAATTGTGTCAACAAATCACCGCACACCTTTTTCAGAATATCCAGAGGAATGATGGACGCGCCAATTGCCTGCGTAATAGCGCCTGCCTCGCCTGCAACAACAGACGTTCCTCTAATCTTATCTAAGATGCTGGACTTTCCATGATCAACATGTCCAACTACACTGCATATTAATTTTCTGACTGCCATGTAAGTAAGAACTCATATATGGTTTTTAAAGGTTAGGGTTAGAATTAAGTAGATGGTGTAGGACGACCACCGCCCCCTCTGCCAACAATGAACCAAATAATTATTCCGAAAATAAGCAATATCAGCAATACTGCCTGGTTGACAGGGTCCTGCAAAAAGCTCATGCTCTGTGGCAATGCCTGCAAATAGCCTGCTGCAGAAACAAAGATGTAAATGACAACTACAACAGCAACACCAACTATCCATTTCTTTAAGCTTGCGCCTGCTGCGCCTTCAATGCCAAACAAACCAATCAGCAATAGAAGCATCAATATTGCCACAACCCAAACTGCAACAGAAGGCAAACTGTTGTTTATGATCTCAACAACGTTTGGCATTCCCATCAAAGGACCGCCTAATTTTCCATTTGTCAGATCGCCGTCATTAAACACAATGTGCGGGATGACTGCAAGACACGCTATGACCAGTGCAATCACTATATTGTATTTTTTGACTTCGTCTGCATTCTCAATACTACCATCCTTTCCCTTTCTGCCAAGAATCATGGTCTTCTGTAGTGCAGCGAAAATGATCGTAAAGAACAGCAAGAAAGGCAGGACTAAGTCCAGCATACCTATCTCATTCAACCTCCTTATCGCTTCTATGAAGCTAAACTGTGGCATAAGAGATAAAGAGAACTACTGGTATAAAAATCTTTTTATTTAAAAATCATGGAATTATACAGATTCTTGTATTTTTCTGTTATTCGTGCCCACGAATAATTATCCTTTATTTCTGCTTGCGCTTTATTTGCCATGTCATTAATTTTGTCAGGATTTTCAATGCAGAACCGAACAGCAGATTCTATGCTCTTTGGATCTTTTGGCAAAATAGGAACTGCCAATCCTTTTTCAATGAACAACTCTTTAAGATTTGGTATGTCAGAGCAAACAACAGGCACTCCTAGCGCCATTGCTTCAAGCAAGACAAAAGGAAATGTTTCATGGTAGCTTGGCAAAATCAGAAGATCCTTTCTTCCCAAAAAATCCAGCATTTTTTTCCTATCTTTCCAGCCATGGAACCTAACTTTTCTTTTTACATCCGTTAAAATGCGCTTCATCTTTGTTTCAATCTTTTTATCGTGCGAAAAGTCCTGGCCAAATACATGCAATTTAAGATTGCTGTCTTTTAATAAACTCGAGAAAGCAAGTGCCAGCTCTATAACCCCTTTCTCCTCGACCAGCCTTCCTGCAAAAACAACGTTTCTTAGCTTTTTCCTTCTCATCTTTTTGGATAAACCGTCAGAAACACAATTTGGGAGGACAACTGTTTTCTGCTTATATTTAGGATAGTGTTTGAGAAGCATCTTTTTGCTTGCATCGCTCAAGACAATAATCTTGTCACTGTTCTGCAATATCTCCTTCTGAACAACAGTATCTGCATCTCTGACAATATCGTATTTTTCAAGAATTTCCAGTTCGTGTGCAAGCAAAGAATGGCACGTATAAATCATTGGGATAGAAAGCAGTTTTTTCAGCTTTAGGGCAACTCCGTTTCTTAACGTGCCTTGGTCAATCGTATGGTTATGTATTAACTTGATATCAAAAGCCTTCAGGTATAAAAGCAAGGCTTCTGGATCCTTGAATTTAGTGCCCCACATTCCGTCCAATACAAGATAATCATCGTTCCTGTGTTTTTTAACCATAATAAGAAGCCTATAATCCCTTTTTAAATGCCTGTACAGCTCGCCCACATGGATTCCTAAACCACCATAAGCAGGCGGGAAATCGTTCGTTAAAACGCAGATAATTGGCTTTTTTAACTTAGACATGTTGAAACCCTCAAATTCTGCCTTTTCAGGACCTTTTGCTTATAAATATAATCATATATTTAAAGGTCTCCAAACACGATCTGTTACTACCGAAAAGGAGCTACAAAACCGAAAGATTTATATATAGATTCTATTCTAATATATTATAAAAAACCCCAAATAAACCTTCAAAATGGCAGTTGACGACATAGTTCAAAGAACATCGCTCGAGGCGATTGTTTTTGGAAGAGATGGGCTAACTGAAATAGAGCAAAGGCTCAGAGTTCTTAGAAGAAAAATCGATTTGGAGCCTACAAGAAGAACAGAGGATGCTCTTAAGGTATTCAAAAAGGCAGAAGAGCATTACAATTACAAGCCTACAAGCGGCATGAAGAGGGTTCTTGAAGCGCTCGCTCCTTATGTCAAAGGGGAAAGGCCAAAGGTCAGCGTTATTGTCCCTACGTATAACAGGACAGATTTAGTTAAAAGATGTATAGACAGCTTACTTAATCAGGAAGGTTTCAATAATTACGAGATCATCGTCGTAGATGATGGAAGCGACAAAGACCCAATACCTGGATTAAGGGAAAAATATGCAAATCATATCAAAAGCGGCAAAATAAAGCTGTTCAGAAAGGCGAACGGCGGCGTTGCATCTGCAAGAAACGCAGGGTTAAGATTAGCAACAGGCCAGTATCTATCGTTAATTGACAGCGACGATATTGCTCTTCCCACCAGATTAAGAGATCTTGTAGACTATTTAGATTCTAATCCAAAAAAGGATTTCGTACACGCAAGAGCAAGCACAGTAGATATAACAGGAAAAAGACTGAAAGACGCAGCACCAAGTCTGCATTTTGAGAAATTCTGGAACAGCGGAACATTGGATAAAAACACTGCTAATATTCTTCAGAGCGGGCAAAACTGTGTGCATGCGCAAACAACCATGTTCAAAAGAAAAGTATATGACCAGATGAAAGATGGTCAAGGAAGACTGTTCGATGAACATCTGAAAAATTCAGAAGATTTTGATGCTTGGATAAGAATATCAGAAAGATTCAATACGGGATTCTTGAACAGAGGTGTTGCGAGATACACCTGGCATAACGGCGGAAAATCAAACGGTGACAGCAGGAAACAAAGGATCTTGAGAGAAGTTATTAAAAATAAGATTAAGATAAGGAAACAGTTTGGCAAGGATCCTAGAATTTTGATGTTCCTTCCAAAGACAGATGGAGGCATAGGCAATGCTGCTACAGAATTAGCAGAATCTCTATTCGAGCAGGGAATAACAAATATAACTTTTGTAAAACAGCCAGATTGGTATCCTGAAAAGCCAGTTTACTATGTAAGAAATCTGGATTCAAATATTTTTTCAAAGAACAGAACCGAGAAATTTTATGATTCTGGATGGGAAAAGATAGAAGGTAATGGTAAAAGCGCTTTCGAAACTCTTTGCGATAGATTGGATATCAAATCATTCGATATAATCAATATTCAATCAAACCACTTCAAGCACGAGCTTAATTGGCTTAGGCAAAAAGGCATCAAGACACCAGTAATTTACACTTGCCACTCTCTTGTAAAATACGAAGAAGAAAGAGAGCAAAGACCAAGGGCAGGCGCAGTTAAATATCAAGAATGCATCATGGAGAATAGCGATTTCATACAGGCAATGAGCGAAACATACAAAACCATCATTACAAAACGATATCCAAGATTCGGCGATAAAATCCATATTCTCCCAAATGGAATAAAATTTAGCGATGAAAAACCTAAGAGAAAACCTGAAGGAAAAATATTATTGAATATAGGAAGATTGGATCCTGCAAAAGGACAGAAATACTTAATCGAAGCCATGCCTGCAATTATCAAAAAACATCCAGAAACTGTTCTGTACATCGCAGGAGAAGGAGATTTGAGGTCTGAGCTAGAAAGTCAAATTAAAACTCTTGGATTAGAAGGCAAAGTTCAATTGCTTGGTTGCAAAACCAAGAAAGAATTAGACGAACTGAGAGCAAAAGCCACATTATATGTCCATAGCAGTGTGCACGAGAACTGGCCGCTTACTGTAAACGAAGCTGTCAGGCAGCAGTTGCCAGTGGTTTGTACCAATGTTGGAGGTTTGCAAGACATGTTGCGCGATAATCAGGAGGCATTCAAAGTGCCTGCAAAAGACCCTAATGCTCTAGCAACGGCCGTCAATATCGCTATGGATAATCCTTCGTTAGCAAGAATGTTTGCAACTAGCGCATACACCAGATTCTGTAAAGAATTTAGTAGTGAAATGATTGCGAAAAAAGCAATTAATTATTATGATGGGATACTCAAAGCAAATAAAATATTAGCAAAGTACGAAAACGCCCTGA
The DNA here is from genome assembly GCA_019323495.1 of Candidatus Woesearchaeota archaeon. Classification (GTDB taxonomy): domain Archaea; phylum Nanobdellota; class Nanobdellia; order Woesearchaeales; family WJKV01; genus WJKV01. Next base: position 14,977 of record JAHWHE010000066.1, read on the forward strand.
AATAGCTTAAATTTTTAAACTTCTTATTCTTATTCTGATTTATGAAACAACAGACAATCACAGAATCCAGTGCAACAATAAAGAAATCGAAGAATATTTTCTATAACAGCAGGATGGAACTGAACAGAAGCATTTCCATCGCTCTTCTGAAAGCGGTCAACAGGAAAGACATGATAGTCTGTCTCCCGATGGCAGCCACAGGGATAAGAGGGATAAGGATGTTGAAAGAGCTGCCAAAAGGCACGATTAAGGAAATTCACATGAATGACATCGACAAAATTGCAGTGAAAAACATCAAGGAAAATCTCAGACTGAATAAGTTGGCAGGAAGGAAAATAAAATTATCAAATAAGGACGGCAGACTATTGCTGAGCGAATCGGGCGGTTATGACTA
>JAHWHE010000009.1 GCA_019323495.1 Candidatus Woesearchaeota archaeon
AGATCTATAATGTCTGTTTCAGACCTACCAAGTTCTTTCAAACAGTCGAGAAGGAGAGCTTTTTAACGACGCTATTGTTCTATTTGATTTTAACAGGGATCGTCGCGATCATCACGTTTCCTGCAACTTATTTGCAATTTCAACAATCTCCATCAGAGTTATTGAATATTGTTCCATACACAGCATACAGCGGATTGATGGCAGCTATTGCTTTAGGTATGTATGTAGCAGGAATTGCAGGACTTTTGATAACGGCGTTTATCCTTCATCTTGCTGTTAAAGTAATGAAGGGTAAAGCAAACTATGTCCAAAGTGTTAGGGTTTTTGTATATAGTTCAGTTCCTGCATTGGTTATAGGAATTATATTGGAATATTTTGCATTAATGCCTTTATTATTTGTTATATCTGTTATTCCAGCAATATTTTTATTTATTTATCAGATTATTTTATCAGTTATAGGTATACGAGATCTGCATAAAGTATCGACAGGAAGGTCTATTGCAACATTATTTGTTTTCATATTATTCGTAATTTTGCTTGCAGTAATTATTATTGTCATATATTTTATAATATTCGCACTGTTGATTAATACAGGAATCTTTCCCGCTTATTAGGGTTTTTCTTAGTAAAGTATTTCTAAATATTATTTTATTCTTAACATTTAGTAAAATATTAACAAACTTTTATTTGAAATTTTTTTCTTTGTTTTCATAAAAACCTTTATATACAACCGCTTGAACCCAGCGTGATATGGCAAAAGTAAGAAAAGCAGTTGCTTACAGAGCGCTTGAAAGACCTTATACAAGGTACAGCAAGTACAAGAACCAGAATTTTGTCAGAGGAAATCCTCATGTCAAGATCGTTCGTTTTACTTCTGGAAATCCAAAGAAAGAATTTCCTGCAAAAATAGTTCTGATTTCAAGCAATTCTCTTCAGATAAGAGACATAGCGATTGAAAGCGCAAGGCTTGCTTGCGGCAGATCATTAGAAAAAAGCATCGGCAAAGAAAATTTTCACATGAAGTTCTTGATCTATCCGCACCACATCCTGAGAGAGAATCCATTGGCATCAGGCGCAGGTGCAGACAGAATGAGCACTGGTATGAAAAAGAGTTTTGGAAAGCCAATCGGAAAGGCAGCACAGGTCAAAGCTGGAAAAGAATTGGTCGTGGTCCGCACAGAAACAAAAAATATTTCAGCTGCAAAAAAAGCATTGAGATATGCTGCGCACAAGTTCCCTACTTCTTGCACAGTAAAAGTTCTAGAATAAATTTGTTGCGCATAGTGTGCTTCGCAATCTTCTATATCTGATTGTGTATCCGAGTCATTATTATTAGACTGCTTTCTTAATTGCTGCGCCAGACACTATACGCATGGTGTTGTGTGCATCTACAGAACTTCTTTCTTTGCTTTAACCAGTTCGCTTATCAGTTTGTCTTTATTGTCGATGACTGCTTCGTCCTTGTGTTTTTTCTTGAATTTTTCTATTGTTTCCCTTCCTTCTTTGGTTTTGCTGAGGATGTCTGTCTTGCTCAAATAAATGATGATCGGCTTTTCGAATTCTTTCTTGATATTGTCGAACAATTTTTCCTGGTCTTTTAGAGGATAACTCTCTGTCAGGTCATAGACATACAAATTCAGGTCGCTCAAGTATCTCATTGCAAGGAAGGCCTGCTTCTCGATGAAGTTCATCTTTTCGAACCTGTTCAATGTCCCAGGAGTGTCCAGCAGCTGCAGTTTATGTCCTTGAGAGATAAGATAGCCGATGTTGATCTGTTTTGTTGTGAAAGGATAAACATTTATCTCTGGCTGTGATTTCGTTATCTTGGAAAGCAGGGTCGTCTTCCCGACATTCGGAAAACCGCATATGCAGCAGGTGAACATCTCTGTCCTGACAACAGGAAGATTCTTCAATGTCTTGCGCGCGTTCTCCAGGAAGAGCAGGTGCTTGTTGGTCCTCTTCATGACGCTGCTTATCCTTCCGCTGAACTGCATCCTTTTCTTGTTGACATCGAAATAGAACCTGCATCTCTTGATCTCTTTGCTGTAGTTTTTATGCAGTTCCTGGATCTTCCTGCTCGCCCAATCGAGCGAGGCAAGCGCGCCTTTCATGTCGTCAATCGAGAAATACAGCTTGATCAGTTCCTGATAGAATATGTGCAGATTGTCGAAGCTTGGGAATTCAGAAGTGAGCGTCCTTAGTATATTTGATAATTCTTTTGTTATCTCTTTTACTCTTACAAGCTCTATTGTGATGCTCTTCTGGAGCCTGGTTCCGATTGATCTTCCTCTGATCGCGCTCGCGCTTTTTGCAGCCCTGCTGAAAGCGATGTCAAGATACTGGTCAGATGTCCTGATTGTCTGTATTTTCTGGAATAACATAGGAAATATGCTTGGGAGGGTTGTTTATAAAATTATTTAAATTTCGAATCGAAGCCTTTATAAATAGAATGCTGTTTTGCATGATAAAATGGCAGAATTCAAGGTTGTAATCAGTACAAAAGACGGAAAATCCGTACAGAAGGAATTAAAGAGTCCTGAAGCAGACGCATTCTTGGACAAGAAGATCGGGGACAAGATCAATGGCGATGAAGCAGGATTCAAGGGATATGAATTTGAATTGAGAGGGGGCAGTGACAAGGCAGGATTTCCTATGAGAAAGGATGTCCAAGGCACTGCAAGGAAAAGCATTTACACTACAAGCGCGCACGGCGTATGGATCCCGCAAAAAGGAAAGAAATACAGGAAGACTGTTGCAGGAAACATGGTCTATGATGATATCGCGCAGATCAATCTTAAAGTGATCAAGCAAGGGGCAGAACCTCTGGTCGCTCCTGAAGCGCCTGCTGAAGAAGCAGCTGCACCTGCAGAAGAAAAGAAAGAGGCTGCAGCACCTGCAGAGAAAGCATCAGCTTAATTTTATGTTTTTTTCATAATTATTTTTCTTAGTAATTATGGAGGGTTAAAATCGCACAAAGAAAAACTGCAAAAAAGGATGCGAAGGAAGAAGTGAAAAAGAAAGAAACTAAAAAGAAGCAGACAAAAGACAGTGCGATACCTATACAACCTTCTGTGAATATCGGCCTGGTCGGGCACGTAGACCATGGAAAAACAACCTTGACAGAGAAATTGTCAGGCAAATGGACAGACCAGCACAGCGAAGAACTTAAGAGGGGAATCACAATAAGACTGGGTTACGCTGACACTACTTTCTATAAATGCGATAAATGCAATAAATATGTTGCAAGGCCGAAGTGCCCGTGCGGTGGAGAAGTTACTCCTATCAGAAAAGTGAGTTTTGTTGACGCTCCTGGCCACGAGACATTGATGGCGACCATGCTGTGCGGAAGCACAATCATGGACGGAGCATTGCTGCTGGTCGCTGCGAACGAAGATTGCCCTCAGCCGCAGACGAGAGAGCATCTGATGGCCTTGCAGATCGCAGGGCTAAAGAATGTTGTAATCGTCCAGAACAAGATAGATCTTGTCTCTGAAGAGCAGGCATTGAATAATTTCAAGCAATTGAAAAAATTCTTGAAAGGGACTGATTACGAGAACAGCCCGGTGATTCCTATAAGCGCATTGCATAATGTCAATGTTGATAAAGTGATAGAAGCGATAGAAAATGTCATTGTTACTCCTGACCGGGATCCGAACGCAGATCCTCTGATGTTTGTGGCCAGATCATTCGACATCAACAAACCGGGCAGCGATCCTGTGAACCTGAAAGGAGGGATCTTAGGAGGAAGCCTGAAGCAAGGCACTTTCAATGTTAACGACACAATTGAGATAAGGCCGGGAAGAAAGATGATGAAAGCGAACAAGATTGTATGCGAGCCTATACAAACAACAGCTGTTGGATTGATGACCGGCGGACAGCCTGTCGAAGAGATCGGTCCAGGGGGAAGTGTCGCGATAATGACATTACTAGACCCAAGCATTGTCGGTGCTGACAGCCTGGCAGGAAGCGTAGTGGGTTATCCTGGAAAACTGCCAGACATATGGTATGACTTAAAGATCGAAGCGAACCTGCTGGACAGGGTCGTCGGTGCAAAAGACGATCTTGTTGTCAAGCCTCTTGCAGAGAAAGAAGTATTGATGCTTAATGTGAACAGCGCAGCGACTGTAGGGATGATAACTGACCTGCACAAGAACACTGCCACAATCAAATTAAAATTGCCTGTCTGCGCCGAGATCGGCAGCAAGGTGACGATAAGCAGGAACCTGGGAAACAGATGGCGATTGATAGGTTACGGCATTATTAAATAAAAATCGTAATCTTTAAATAAGAATTAATAACATTTGTTTAAAATGAAAATCAAGGACAAAATTGTTTTTTATGCAAAGAGACGAGCTGTCAAGAGCTTGCTCAAGCTTATTCCTAAATTATCAGACAAGAATATCAATAGATTGGGCAGTTTATTGTACACTATTGCTCCTAAATACCACAAGCCAAAAGTCAAGGCAATAAAGAAGATGTTTGCAGAACAGCATCCTGGCGCGATGCTCGTAAAAAGAATATTGAAAAACCTTACTCCTACGTACAGGGAAAAGATAGGAACAAACCTGATCGCAAACGGCATCTTATTGAATGAGTACAAAAGGGACGAAGCATTGAAGAGAGGAGAGAAAGTCCCTTTCACCCTATTGATCAGCCCTACAATGAGATGCAATCTGAGATGCGTCGGGTGCTATGCTTACAATTATGACAGGAAAGATGATCTTCCGTTAGAAGTCTTTGACAGGGTAGTGCAGGAAGCAAAGGACATGGGAGTTGCGTTCTTTACGATACTGGGCGGAGAGCCTTTTGTCTATGAAGGTCTGTATGACATATTGAAAAAACACAACGATGCTTTTTTCCAGATATTTTCCAACGGCTTCATGATAACTGACAGATGGATAGAACGCTTCAAGGAATTGGGCAATGTAGTTCCTATCTTGAGCATCGAAGGCTATGAAAAGCATACCGACGAAAGAAGGGGCAAAGGGACTTATCAGAAACTGATGCAGGTGATGGACAGCCTGAGAGAAAACAAGATACCTTTCGGCTTCAGTGTCGCAGTGACGAGCAAGAATGAGCCCGTCATCAGCAGCGACGAATTCATTGACATGATGGTTGCAAAAGGCGCATACGAAGGATGGTTCTTCTTGTACATGCCTGTTGGCAAGGATCCTGACATTGACCTTATGCCGACGCCAAAGCAAAGAAAGCATCTTTATGAATCTGTAAAGCACATAAGAAAGACAAAGAGCCTGTTTGTCATAGACTTCTGGAACGATGCACCTTATGTAGGCGGATGCATTGCAGGAAATGAATATGCGCACATCACTTCGACAGGAGATGTCGAGCCTTGCATTTTCACACATTTCGCAGTCGACAATATCAAGAACAAGTCATTGAGAGAGGTCTTCAACAGCGATTATTTCAAGGAATTAAGAAAAAGACAGCCGTTCAATGACAACCTGTTCATGCCGTGCCAGTGGATCGATAATCCAGAGGTCGGAAGAGAATTGGCAGAGAAGTTCAAGTTGAGGACAACACACGAAGGCGCAGATGACATGATCAAGAATCCAAAAATAAGGAAAGGCCTGGACAAATACAGCAAGGAAGTCGCAGAATTATACAATGATGTGTGGAAACAGCACTGCGCATGCGGCGGCTATATCCACGATAATGTTAAGAATAAAATAACTAAAGCAAAAAACAAATAAAGGGGGTCAAAATGGGGAAAACCAAACTAATTATCAGCATTGTAATCGTATTGATAGTAATAGGAGCTGCATTCTTTTTCTTTGTACCTGAAAAAGCGGCTGCAGCAATATTGTATGTGGAAGAGGGAACAGTCGAAATAAATACTGGATCTGGATGGAATCCTGCTTCAGACGAGATGAAACTTAAGGAGAATGCAGAAGTCAGGACAGCAGAAGGAAGAGCTACTGTTGTTTTGTACGACAGCGAGATAATAAGACTGGAGCCAAACACCCACATCAAGCTTAAGGATCTTAACAAGGAAAACATTGTCGTGGGTCAAGAATCAGGCGCGACCTGGAACAAGGTAATGAAGATGACAGGAACAACGGGCTATGACGTTGAGACTCCAAATACTGTGGCTACTGTAAGGGGGACTGAGTTCGGTGTCCTTGTTGCAGAAGAACTTTCTGAAGTTTTTGTCGAAGAAGGAAATCTCGGCTTGAAACAGAAAGAAGACAATGAAGTTGTCGGTGAGATCGCACTGGCAAAAGGAGAGATGGTTGCTGTGCAGAAAGGGGTCAGGGAACTGGTAAAGGCCCAGCTGAAAGAAAAACATCTTGAGATGGTGAAAAGGAATAAAGCTGATGACTTGAAGACATTGAGACAGATAAGAAAGAACATTGTTATTAGAAACAAGCTTGCCAAGATAGGAATGAAGATCAAGAAGTTCACAGAGAAGAATCTTGACGATTCCCTGGACGACATCGATAGCGGAAGGTCAGAAAGGGAGGAAGCAAATAAATTGATCGACAAGATACCTGGCTATGCAAAAGAAAAGGAAAGATTCAAGGAACTGAACCAGAAGATTAGGGAGAAAGTGCAGGCAGGAGATGTCCCTCAAGAATTGAGAGACCGGCTTGCTGCTGTCAAGCAACGAACAGAAGAAGAGATCAGAGAAAGAGAGGAGTTGAAGGAAAAAGTCGGCGAGATACTGGAACAGAGAGAGCAGGTCAGGGATAAAATAGAAGAGACTGCAGAGAAATTAAGAGAGACTCCTGATAAATTGAGAGAAGAACTTAGTAGGGAACAGCAAGAAACAGGTGCGCAGGAAACAGCTGACCAGGAAATAGTGATGGATGAGAACAGGGATGGCATCCAAATACAAAGAGCGCCTTTGAGATAATGTTGTTCAAAAACAAACTATTAAATCACGTATTGATTGCGATAGGCATAGCGGTTCTGCTAAGCCTCTTGCTTAATTTTAATTTTTTCTACGGCTGGGAGATCAAGCTGGATGATTCTTTGTACGGCGGCAAGTCTGCATTGGACGAGATAATAATTGTTGCAATTGACGACAGGAGCATCCAGGAAATAGGAAGATGGCCATGGAACAGGTCGGTATTCATCGATGCTTTCGAACGGTTGGAAGAGACTGCAGTGACCGGGATAGATGTTGCATTCTTTGAAAAATACGACAGGGAAATAGACGCTAAATTGGGAGAGAGAATAAAACAAAACAATAATGTTGTGCTTCCTGTTGAATACCTGTTTGAGAAGGACGGTGCGGAATTACTGGAGCCCATCCCTGAACTGAAAGATTCAGCTGCGAAACTTGCATTCATCAATTTCTATACTGCCAGCGACGGTGTAACAAGAACTGTTCCTCTAGACATAGACGGGAAATACGACAGTTTCACAGGCGAAGTTTACAATCTATATCTAAATAAAAATTTTGATTACCCTGACAATAAATTGCTGGTCAATTTTGCAGGGAAACCTGGAAGCTTCAGGACTGTTTCCTTTATCGATGTTATTACTGATAAAATCGACAAGAATGAATTCAAGGACAAGATAGTCTTCATCGGCGCGACCTCGCCTGATCTGCACGACGATTACATTGTGCCTACAAGCGAAGGAAAAGCAATGCCCGGTGTGGAATTGCACGCGAACGCCTTGCAGACAATGATCACAAAAGACTTTTTGTCGCATTTGAACAGATTGTATGTCTTTGTGCTGATATTTTTACTCTGCCTGCTGGTCGCTATTATCTTGACAAAGATAAAAATCACATACAGCACATTTGTTTTGATTGCGGCTGCAGTCGTCTATCTGTTTTTGGTATTTTATTTCTTTGACAAGGGGATTATACTGCCTATCATTTATCCTATGCTTTCGATAGGACTTACTTACGGAGGAATCGTGCTGTTTTCATACATATATGAAGAAAAAACAAAGAGGTGGGTAATCAATATTTTCGGAAAATATACTTCTAAGGCTGTTGTTGACGACATATTGAAGAAAGCTGAAAAAGACCAGATCGACCTGAAAGGAGAAGAAAGAGAAGTTACTGTGCTGTTCGCTGACATCAGAGGATTCACTTCAATGTCAGAGAAGATGACGCCGCATCAAGTCGTTCAGATGCTGAACAAATACTTGAGCGAGATGACCGAAAGCATTTTTGTCTACGAAGGAACTCTTGACAAGTACATAGGAGACTGCATAATGGCGATCTTTAATGCGCCATTGGAGCAGCCTGATCATGCAATGCAGGCTATCAAAGCTGCGCTTGACATGCAGCAGAGAGTAAGGAATGTCCAAGCAATAGCGACTGATGTGCCTAGAGTTGATGTAGGAATAGGCCTGAATACAGGAACTGCGATCATCGGAAACATCGGGTCACAGAAAAAAGTTGATTACACTGCTATAGGGGACACTGTCAATACTGCGAGCAGGATGTGCAGCCTGGCTGGAAAAGGAGAATTGATAATAACAGAGAACACATATAATCTGGTAAAGGACAGGATCAAAGTAAAGAAATTGGAGCCTGTCAAGGTAAAAGGCAAGGAAAAACTTCTGCAGGTCTATATGGTAGAGGAGATTTTATGATTTCGGTCAATATAGAGATGTATTATTCTATATATAGAACCACCGTAAGATTTATATACCAACCCTTAATTAGTCACTTATAACCTAATAGCCGAAATGGGGAATTCGGAGGCGAAAATGAATGTCAAGGCTGAACATCGAATAACAAACGGAAATGGGATTGTTCCGAATATAGTCAATATCAAGAAATTCGGCGTTTTCAAGAAAGCGATTGAAGTGCCTACCCAAGATGTTCCTATCGGCCTGCCGAAAAATGTTGATTCTTTATGTCCTGAATGCTTGTCGAGGATTGCAGCAACAATCTACGAAGAAGACGGGCAGATATGGATGAAAAAGAAGTGCAAAAAGCACGGCGAGTTCAAGGACCTTGTTTATTCTAATGCAGAGTTATACAAAAAAATAGAAAAATGGACTTTCGAGGATGCTCCAGGATTGAACAAATGGATAGTTGACAATCCTCAGTGCAATCTGAATTGCGGATTGTGCAATAATCATCTGAGCGTTGGATGCCAGATCACTATCGACCTGACAAACAGATGCAATCTTGATTGCCCTGTTTGCTTCGCGAATGCGAACAAGACAGGCAAAGTATATGATCTGACAAAAGAGCAGATTGACGCAACTATAGATAATCTTAGCAAGATAGATCCAAAACCTAGTGTTGTCATGTGGGCCGGCGGAGAGCCTACTATTCATCAGCATTTCTTGTATGCCTGCGAACAGGCAAAGAAAAAAGGCATAGTTTATCTGCTAGCTGCGACAAACGGAATCACTATCGCCAATAGCCTTGAGTTTGCGAAAAAAGCAAAGGCTGCAGGCCTGGATTGCTTGTATCTTCAATTTGATGGCATAGGCGATGAATATTATATTGGAACCAGGGGCAAACCCTTGTGGGAGATAAAGAAAAAAGCAGTCGAGAACTGCAGAAAAGCAGACTTGAAGGTTGTTCTTGTGCCGACTGTCGTGAAAAATCTCAACGGAAACCAAGTAGGACCAATCCTAGATTTTGCAATCAAGAATTGTGATACTGTTGTCGGCATCAGCTATCAGCCTGTCTCTATCACAGGCAGAATCAAATATGAAGAACGAATGAAGATGAGAGAGACAATCAGCGATGTCTGCGATGACATTGAAACGCACACAAACGGAATGCTGAAAACCATGAGAGACTGGTATCCATTGGCAATTGCAAGCCCAATCAGCAAATTATTGACAAGGCTGTACGGACAGCACATATTGAGGCCGTCGTGCCACAGCAATTGCGGATTGGGAACATATCTATTGATAGGTCCTGACGGCAAGGCAACTCCTTTGACAAAGTTCATTGACTTTGAGGGATTCTTGACAGAGCTGAACGAATATCAAAAGAAAGTAAAGCCAAGCAAGACTCTAAAAGCATTGAGCGCATTGAAAGCATTCCAGCTGATGAAGAAATACTACAAGAAAGAGGAAGCGCCTAATGGGATGAGTTTCCTACAGATGATGAAGGCGCTCGACAACATGCTGGGGCCTAGCTCAACATCAGTGCCTTATGCAGAAAGAAAATGGAAGATGATGCTTTTAATGAGCATGCAGTTCCAGGACAGTTATAGTTTCAATTTCGACAGGATCTAGATGTGCAATATACATTACAGCGCACCTGACGGAAAATTATATCCGTTCTGCACCTACAACAGCGGCCCTTGCTACAGAGAAAGAGTAGAAAGCCAATTCAGCATCCCGCTGAGCGAGTGGAAGAAAAAAGCAGGAAAAAAATAAAGAAAAAAGAATTTAATAATTTCTTTTATTCTATTTCATATGCAGCGCTTACATAAGCCCTTACTGTGATGTCTTCAGGACTGATTGGTGTAGGAGCTTTTTGCACTCCTCCTGCCATCACTGCTTCTTCCATGTCCATTGCAGCATACCTTACAGGATAGACAGGACTCACTCCGCTCTCGCTGATAGAGAACAGTTTTCCTAGTTTTACGCCCATTGCGCCTGCGATTGATTCTGCCTTTTTCTTTGCTTCTGCGCCTGCAAGCTCAAGAGCTTCCTTGTTTATCTTGTATTTCTTGTCCAAGGTTAATCCGAACTGGATGCGTTCTATGCTGTTCGCGCCTGCTGCAACTGCATCGTCGATTATCTTTCCTATCTTGTCAAGGTCTGTTATCTCGACCTGAAGAACGTGCTGCTGCATGTAGCCTATTATCTTTTGTCCTTTTGACCAGTCATATTGAGGATTAAGATAGTATCTGTCTGTTCCAATGTCTTCTGATTTGATTCCGTTCTTTTTCAGGCTGTCCATCACCCTGTTCGTGATGTCTCTGTTTGCTTTCTGCGCTTCGTCTGCAGTCTTTCCCTGGGTTTCTATCCTGATGTACAGGTCTGCCTTGTCAGGCTGTGTCATGAATTCTGACTCGCCCTGCACATTAATCGTAGGAATCTGCTGTCCCTGTCTTAGTGTCAGTTCTCCGCCTGCAATTGCTGTGGATGCTGGCTTGTAGAAAACCATTGCCACAGATGTTATGACTAAACCAATCACCAGAATAAGGATGACAATTCCGCTCAAACCTATGTTTTTCATTTTTATCGCTCCTCCTTGTAATTTTGTATACAATATGGTAGGTTAAACATATATAAATACGTTATTATATTTTCAATTCAAGTTGAAGTTATCAGGGCTTTTGGGATAACATTTATATAGTTTTTATCTCTGCTTTTTCCTGGGGTGAATATAATGAAAAGAATGATTATTGCGATTGTATTGATTAGTTTGTTTCTATTAGTGGGTTGTGCCAAACAAGAAATAGAACCTGTAGTGGAAGAAGAAACAGGAGAGCCAGAAGTTGCGCCAGTGGAAGAACCGGCAGAAGTGGAAGCGCCTGTTGAACAGGAAGTTGAAGAAGAAAAAGAAGAGCCTGCTGAAGAATTTAGAGGAGAAGTCGACGTGAGTGCAGCTGCAGGCGAGCTTGTGTTTGACGTGGAATGCGATGGAAACACAAGGACAGTCTGGTTCAGGCTTTCGAACACAGAAGACAGGGACTTGTATTTTGCAACAGTCAGTCCTTTGGAAAGAAACAAGTATTATCCTGCAAAAGCCGCAATCAATGGAAGAGACATTCCTGATATCGAGAAAGCATGCGGGACATTGAAAGTTCCTAAGGGAGAGGTTGTAGACTGTGTAGCTGTTTTTCCAGAGCCAAGATACATCAATGATAAAATACTAAGGATTGACGAAGATACAGACAACCACATACGGGTGTTTATTGCAGGAAAAGCATCAGAAGTCTTGTTTCTGTGCGAGACAAGCTAGATTTTCCTTTTTTTCTAATTTTTCTACATAATCTTTTTATATCACTTTTAATGAGTATGTTATATGTACGGAAATATCACTGATGAAACAAGAAGATTAGTCGAGCAGGCCAACAAAATACATCTTGCGAATTTCAGCAAAAAGGTGTGGTTCGGAAGGTGCATATTCCTCAGTTGGTACTGCGATGTCGGAGACTGCAAGTTCTGCTATCGATCTACGCAAAAGAGCAGGATAGGGCAGGCGGATAGGGCCAGGCGCGGGGTTGCGAGCATTCTTGTCGAGGCGATACTTGCAAAAAATCTCGGCTGGAGAATAGAATTCTTGACAGGCGGCTACAGGATATTCCCTTTCGAAGAGCTTGTTGATATTGCGAAAAAGGTCAGCCAGATTTACGGTGAGAAGGTCTGGCTTAATCTCGGCGCATTGAAAAAAGAAGAGCTGGAAGCGTTCAGGCCTTTTGTCAAAGGGATAGTAAGCAGCATAGAGACTGTTGACAAAGAACTGCACAATCATGTCTGCCCTAACAAGCCAATCAAACCTTACGAAGAAATGTTCGAGACTGCTGACGGTTTAAAGAAGAGCATGACGATTGTTATCGGTCTCGGAGAGAAAAGAGAAGACATTACTAAATTATTTGATTTCATCCAGAAGCACAAGCTTGACAGGATTACTTTTTATGCGCTTAGGCCTATTGAAGGAACTCCGTACAAAAAAGGACCGAGCACAGAAGACTATGTGTGGTGGATAGCAAACACAAGAATAAAGTTTCCTAAACTGCAGATAATAGCAGGAACAAGCCCTGCAAGAGTGAGCGAAATAAGCCTTGTCCTTCAGGCAGGCGCGAATGCGATAACAAAATATCCTGCAACTAAATTGTTCAACTCAGCATCTGCAAAAGAGCTCGAGAAACAGGTTTCAGCTGCTGGCAGAGAGTTCATCAGCACTTTGACTGAACTGCCAGATGTTGACTGGAATTCAGAAGCAGAGCAATTGCCGTTCGATGGAGAGCTAAAACAAAAGATTAAAATAACACTTAATCAATATATTAAGAACATGCAGAAACAAAAGTAGGAAGAGGACATTATGGTTGTTAGAATAAGAAAATACAGGAAATCTGATCGGAATGCTGTGAGAAAAATCTGTTGTGACACTGGCTTTCTCGGAAACCCTATCGACAAGATATTCCAGGACAGGGAATTGTGGGCAGACGCCCTTACTTCTTATTACACGGACAAAGAGCCGGACTCAATCTATGTTGCAGAAGAAAGCGGGAAAGTTGTAGGCTATATTTTCGGCTGCAGGATAAGCTGGAGGGAAGAGGGTTATGTAAAAAGAAACGCATTGAAATGGATCATAAGGCTGTTCTGGAGATATACCACAAACAAATACAATAGAAAAACAAAGGACTTTGTCAAATATTTATTGTTTCATTCCAAAGGCCAGATCCCTAAAGTTCCGAGAAATTATGCGCACCTGCACATCAATGTGATGGAAGGAAAAAGATACAAGGGAACAGGAAAGAGATTGATGAATATCTATTTCAAATATTTGAAAACATACGGAGTTGCAGGAGTATATCTGCAGACTTTTGAATTTCCTGGAGCGCCTGCTTACAGATTCTTCAAATCATTCGGCTTCAGGGTTTATGACCGGGTTGAGAGCCATCTGTGGGCAAAACATTTCAACAAGAAAATTTATCTGACAACAATGATAAAATCATTGTGACTATTCTATAGCGCATATTGTGCTTCGCTAGCTTCTGTTTCTACTGTGTTTACGATTCTTTGTTAATAGTGTGCATTATTTATTGCTACGCCAGACAATATGCGCTATGCGCAGAGAAAAAAGAGTCCCAGTCCCAAAAGAAAAAGTTGATTAATGAGGTGATAACTTTTTGAAGGTTTAAGATGAGTATAAACTTTTGAGACTGGACCCCCAATAAGCCTGAAATCTCTAATGTTTGTCGATAAAGAGCAGTGTAGAATAGAATAGAATCATCCTATCACCCCCTTTTTCAATCTAAATTTATTGTGCAGAAATATATAAATGTAGTGATTCTGATTAAACTTGAGTTTTAATCAAGAAAAACTGAGTTTAATGTATATTATAAATAAAACAAAAATGCAATAACTTTTATATAATTGGAAGTAATTATTATTTTTGAGGTGATTCCATGGTTAAGATCGAGATTCTCAGGATAAGGTCAAAAGGGATTGATAAATCAACAGGCGAAAGAAAAAGATTTACAGGAATAGAAAAAAACATGGAGATTTTCGGCATAGGCATGCTTCCAGATGGAAGAAGGATCGCGTTTGAATCTGAAAAAATAGTAAGGGCAGGAGAAAGGCATGAAGCAAGAAAAGTCATCGGACAAAATAAATACAGGATAAAATAAATAACAATAATCTGAGATTTTTTATTTCTTCTTAACCTTGAACATACAGAAAGTAGGAATTCTCATGCATAGCTCGTATTTTTCAGGATCTATTTTCTTAGAAGAAGGGGCAGGTTTACAGTCAATATAGTCGATTATCTCGAAATTATTTTTCAATAGCGATTGGATGAATGTCTGGTATGTTCTTTGTGCTGAAGTGACAGCAACGCCAGGAATGAGGGGTCTTTTTCTCATCCTTTCTTTGAAGTAATTTCCAAATATCTTTATCTTTTCGTTTTTCAATCTCTGCATTCCTATGAGTTTAACGAATTTGCATCCTAGTGTATTTGCTTTGATTAGTGCGCCTTCTATAACTGGATTTGGAGTTGAAAAACAAAATACTCCATTTGGTTTTAAAATTCTGTAAACTTCTTTCAAAAAACGATCAAGATTGCGCAGATAGTCTATACATAAGCTGGCAGTTGCAAAATCAAAACTATTTTTAGGGAAAGGAAGTTTTTTGTTCAAATCGCCAATGAAGAATTCTGTATTGGGAATCTTTCTTTCTTTTGCAATCTTTATCATTTCTTTTGAAGCATCAATGCCTGTAACTTTTTTTGCGCCTTTCTTGATGTAAAGTTTTGCGTGATCGCCAAAACCACAGCCAAGATCCAAGATTTTTTTATTTCTAATATTGCCGACAAATTTAATCATGTTAGGAATTTCAACGTCTTTATTGTGGTTGAATCTTTTTGCAGTTCTTCTGGCAATGTACTGCTTCGCAAACCTGTCGAATTGTGCCATACCCTGCACAATAGTCTCCTATCTATTTAAGTTTTTTCTTATTCTATTTTTTAGAAAAAAAAAAGAAAAAAAACCGTGCATAAACCAAAATGGTTGAACAAAAGTAATGTAGGCGATTAGTAACCGCATGCTGAACACGTCGTTACCTTCGTGCGTACACACCGGTCCTATCAAACTCATGTTCTATAAGAGCCCAGGATGTCTCTTTTCAGAGAGGGTTTCGTGCTTAGATGCTTTCAGCACTTATCCCAAAAAGCGTAGCTGCCCAGCGTACCTTGTCAGATAACTGGTAAACCAGTGGCTTCGAACCGCCGTTCCTCTCGTACTAGACGGTCCTTCTATTCAGACATCCAACATCTCCAGTAGATATCAAACAAACTGTCTCACAACGTTCTGAACCCAGCTCACGATCCCTTTTGACGGGTGAACACCCCCACCCTTGGATGCTTGTGCACATCCAGGATAGGAAGAACCGACATCGGCGTAGCAAGCCGCGCCGTCGCTATGGACGCTCGGGCGCGACAACTCTGTTATCCCCGGAGTAACTTTTCGGTCATTTCAAACCCCCATTAAGGAGGTATTGAAGATCGCTAGACCAGACTTTCGTCTTTGGATTTCGTCTATTTAGAAATCCAATCAGGCTGGCTTATGCTCTTACACTCAACGTCTGATTTCTGACCAGACTGAGCCAACCTTTGGGCCCTACTGATATCTTTTCAGCAGGGTGCCACCCCAGCCAAACTGTCCATCTGCTGGTGTCTTTTCTCCGAAAAGAAAGTTAGTTATGTAAAACTAAAAGGCAAGTGTTTCATTGATGCCTAAATTCACGACTGGCGTCGTAAACCTCAAACAGCTACTTGCTACTCTGAACAATCAACTTCACATAACAGCAACAAACTACAGTAAAGTTTCACGGGGTCTTCGCGTCCCACTGGAGAGCCCTGGCCTTTGCACCAGGAAGGATTTTCGGGGGACACTATCTGGGGACAGTAGAGACCTCGTTACGCCATTCATGCAAGTCGTCATTCAAACGACAAGGTATTACGCTACCTTAAGAAGGTCATGGTTACCTCCGCTGTTTACCGGCTCTTCGCCTTGTTGGACCAAGGTTTAAAGTACCGGCACTGAGCAGACGTCACCAACTGTACACATCCTTTCGGACTAGCAGTTAGCTAAGTTTTTGTTAAACAGTCGGGCCTCTCTAGTCATTGCACCCTGAATTCGCGTCCATGCGGAAACAAATCCAGGGACCCCTTATACCGAAGGTACAGGGCCAAATTGCCGATTTCCCTCAGATAATTTAATCCCTCACGCCTTAGGCTTCTCACCTAGGGGCACCTGTGCTGGTTCTGGGTACAGATACCAAAGATCTCTTTTGTTTTCTTTTTCAGGGACTCCAGGCATCAACTGAACAGACCTTAAGGCCTGCTATTCTAGGGATTAATCTGATTCTCACCATTACAGTACTCCTCAGATTTGCCCCTATTAACACAATCGACGAATTGTGTCAGTCTAGCCCGAAATGTTAGAAAACAAACTTGTGTTGCCACTTATACTTTAGCAGTACAGGAATATTAACCTGTTTCCCTTTCCTGCAATACCATTATGCACTGCAGTTAGGACTGACTAACCCTTGACTGATTTGCATTGTCAAAGGAACCCTTGCCCTTCCGGCGGCAATGATTCTCACATTGCTCTGCTCCTACTACTACCAGGATTCTCATCACTACGAGGTCCACATCCTTTCACAAGAATGCTTCTGCCCTCGCAATGCGCCTACCTAATACCATCCTTACGGTGGCCTCTAGTATCGGTAATCAGTTTAGCCCTGTCCGTTTTCAGGGCCTCCGACCTCAACTGGTAAGCTGTTACGCACTTTTTAATGGGTGGCTGCTTCTAAGCCAACCTCCCAGCTGTCTACGATCAGAGACACCTTTTACCCGTTAACACTTAACTGACATTTTGGGACCTTAACTAGAGTTGGGGTTGTTCCCCTCTCGGAACGCAAGCTTACCCCGCGTCCCCCACTCCCAGAGTCTACAATGATACAAGATTCGGAGTTTGACAAAGGGCCGAAGGATTTCTCCCCCTAAACCCAAGATCAGTAACTCTACCCTCATATCCATCTCGTCTGAGGCTTGACTTCGGCCAAATTCGGTAGGAACCAGCTATCCCCGGCTTCGATTGGCTTTTCACCCCTATTCCCAGGTCAGAAGAACGCTTGCTCACAGAACCTCTTCGGGCCTCCACGAGGTATTACCCTCGCTTCACCCTGCCCAGGAATAGATCAACCGGCTTCGGGTCGTATCCATGTGACTAAAGGCGCTTTCACACCTTGCCCCTTGCAAGCTGCGGGCTATCGGTTTCCCTACGGATGCTCCCAAAAGGATTATCCTCGCCACATAGATACACTCCCTGGCTCGTTATTCGAAACGAACGATAGAACTCCTAAGAGCCCTATCTAACTATAACTGTTAGGTTTCAGGTGCTTTTGACATCCTGCCAAGGGTCCTTTTCAACTTTCCTTCACAGTACTAGTTTGCTATCGGTCTTGAGACGTATTTAGAGTTAGAAGTTAATGTCTCCTAGTTTCAGACATCATATTCAAGATGCCCTACTCAAGAACTACCCTAGGCCAGTCCAGAATTCTTCTACGGGGCTGTCACCCTCTATGGCGTCCCGTTTCAGGGAACTTAAAATGATCTGGCGATGGCTTTAGTTGGATAGCCTTGCAACACCACATCTCCACATTGTTTCCAATGCGGATTCAGTTTGCTCTGTTCCGCTTTCGATCGCCTTTACTAACGGAATCTCAATTGATTTCTCTTCCTGCAGGTACTCAGACGCTTCAATTCCCTGCGTTGCTTTGCACGAAGTGCACTGATGGGAAGTCCCATTCGGAAATCTCTGGTTCAACGCCCGCTTGCGGCTCGCCAGAGCTTATCGCAGCTTGCCACGTCCTTCATCAGCATCTCAAGCCAAGTCATCCACCTAACAGCGTAGGAACTTTTTATTCAACCAGGGCGGTTTATGCACGGTTTCATCAATGTAAATATGAAGTTTTCGACAAAAAATTTTGTCTTTTTACATCTCTTCCTGACATCTGATCGTCATGTTGCAACCAGATGTTTTCTTATGATGCAGGCCAGGCAACTTGGCAAGCTTTTGCCAATGCGCGGATGGTCCACCAAAAAAGTGGACCCGGCGGGATTCGAACCCGCGGCCCCCGCCTTGCAAGGGCGATGCTCTACCAGGCTGAGCTACAGGCCCGCGTTATAAGCATAAAAAAGTAGGATAGTGAAAAAAAAAAGGAGGTGATCCAGCCGCAGGTTCCCCTACGGCTACCTTGTGACGACTTAGTCCACCTCACTGAGCCTAGGTTCAACTTGACCAAAAAGCCAGGCTTTACCTAGACCCTGCTCGG